>NZ_QEOB01000009.1:0-385146 GCF_003096875.1 Paraburkholderia unamae | reverse complement strand
GCGAAACCCACGCGCTGGCGCATGCCGCCGGAAAGCTCGCGCGGGTAGGCGTTTTCGAAGCCGTCCAGACCGATCAGGTCGATCGCCGCCAGCGCCCGCTCGCGACGCTCGCGCGCCCCCACGCCCTGCGCTTCGAGGCCCGCTTCCACGTTTTGCAGCACCGTGAGCCACGGGAACAGCGCGAACGTCTGGAACACCATCGCCACGCCCTCGGCCGGGCCATCGAGCGGCTTGCCGCGCCAGGTGACGTCGCCGGAAGTCGGCGAGATCAGGCCCGCGATGATGCGCAGCAGCGTGGACTTGCCCGAACCCGAACGGCCGAGCAGCCCGACGATCTCACCCTCGCGAAGCTGGAGGTTGGCGTCGTCGAGCACGAGCAGTTCGCCCTGGGACTTGTTGAAGCCCCGGCACACGTCCTTCACGTTCAGGATTTCAGCGCCGAGGCGCGGCGGGTTCGGGGCCGTCTGCACATCGCCGTGCGCGGCGCTCAGCGTCTTGGGGTTTTGCATCGCGTTACCTTCGATCCTTCGTTGTTCGTTCAGTCGAGCCGCAGACGGGACTCGGCGTAGGTGTACATCGGGCGCCAGATCACGCGGTTGAACAGCGTGACGAACAGCGACATCACGGCAATGCCGAGAATGATCTTCGGATAGTCGCCGGCCGCCGTCATCTGCGCGATATACGCGCCGAGACCGTGCGCGACGACCTTGGTGTCGCCCCACTGCACGAATTCGGAGACGATGCTCGCGTTCCACGCGCCGCCCGAAGCCGTGATGGCGCCCGTGACGTAGTACGGGAAGATGCCCGGCAGCATGGCCTGGCGCCACCACTGCCAGCCACGGATATGGAAGTTCTTCGCCGCTTCCTTGTAGTCGTTCGGATAGGCGCTGGCTCCGGCAATCACGTTGAACAGGATATACCACTGCGTGCCGAGCACGATCAGCGGTGACAGCCAGATGTCAGGGTTCAGGTGAAAGCGCACGATCACGATCACGAACACCGGGAACAGCAGGTTGGCCGGGAACGCGGCGAGGAACTGGGCGAGCGGTTGAACCTTCTCGGCGAGCGCGGGGCGCAAGCCGATCAGCACGCCGAGCGGCACCCAGATGACCGAGGCGACGGCGATCAGCAACGCCACACGCAGGAGCGTGATGAGGCCGAGCACGAGCACATGCCAGACTTCGTCGAGCGTCACGCCCGTGCGCACGTAGGCCACCACGCGCCACACCACGAACACGGTCAGCGCGATCACGAGCACGGCCCACACGGCGTCGCTGATACGCGCGCGCAAGTCGCGCCGGCCGGCCGGGAGCGGCGCGGCACGCGAGATGTTCGGGAACGACGGCAGTTTCAGCGGGATGCGCGCCGTTTTGGCGAGCAGCCAGCCAAGCGGCACGAGCAGTTGATGAATGAGGTGGGTGCGGCGGATCAGGTCGAGCAGCCACGACTCCGGCGCGTCGCCCGAGCTCGTGTTCTCCATGCGGAACTTGTCGGCCCACGCCACCAGCGGGCGGAACAGGAACTGGTCATAGGCGAGAATCACCACCACCATCGCGAGAATCACCCAGCCCACGGCGTGCAGGTTCTTTTCCGAGATCGCCTGGGCCAGATACGCGCCGACGCCCGGGAGCGTGATCGTGTTGTTGCCCACCGTGATCGCCTCGGAGGCCACCACGAAGAACCAGCCGCCCGACATCGACATCATCATGTTCCAGATGAGGCCCGGCAGCGAGAACGGCACTTCGAGCTTCCAGAAACGCTGCCATGCGGTCAGGTGAAAGCCGCGCGAGACTTCGTCCAGGTCGCGCGGCACCGTGCGCAGCGACTGGTAGAAGCTGAACGTCATGTTCCAGGCCTGGCTCGTGAAGATCGCGAAGATCGCCGCAAGCTCGGCCCCGAGGACGCGCGACGGAAACAGCGCGAGAAAGAACGTGACCGTGAATGAGATGTAGCCGAGCACCGGCACCGACTGAAGGATGTCGAGAATCGGCACGAGCAGCTGGCCCGCGCGGCGGCTCTTCGCCGCGAGCGTGCCGTACACCAGCGTAAAGATGAGCGAGGCCACCATCGCCGCGAGCATGCGCAGCGTGGTGCGCATGGCGTACTCGGGCAGGTTCGCCGGATCGAGCGAGATGGGCTGCGCCTTCAGCGTGGCAATGGGCGCCATCGTTTCGTGAAAGCCCACGGCCGCCATCGCGATCAGGCCGATCATGAGCGGGAACGCCACGAAATCCCAGCGATTGGGCAGCACGCGCCACGCCGAAGCGTTGGCCGTGCGGTTCAGGTTGAAGCCGAACTCCATTCAGACGCCCTCCGCGGCGGGATTCAGATAAGCAGACAAAAAAGCGCTCGCGCCACCGACGCTCTGACGACGGCCGGGCTGGCCGCCGCATGCTTGCCTCGATGAAAACGGCACGACACTACTACAACCTTCATGACAGGCACAACCGCGCCCGGGGCAGCGTGAAATCCCCGTCACACGGGCTTTCGCGGCGCTTTCGCAGGCCTTCTGGAGAGCTTCCAGCGCAACACGCGCGCGGCATCCGCACGACATCGTGATGACACATCGATGACGCCGTGATGACACAACGCCGGCACGCCTGCATCATGGCGGCCGCAAACGCCAGCCGGCATTCGTCAGCGGACCTCAAACGTCGCTTGCGCGCCACAACCCGGCCATCAGTTGGCCACCACGCGACGCTCATGCGCGAAGGGTTCGCGACGCCCGCCAGGGCGCGCAAGTCCACGCGCACGGCATGCCGCTTGCATGTTAGCGATCTGTCCACGCGCCGCCGCCTGCGCTCGCCGCGCCACAACGCCGCTGCGCGGCTACGAGAGCGGGATCGCCGGCGCCGTTCGAGGGGTAAAATCGACTCGCGCCGACGGCGGCGCTCCGACGCCACAGGCGCCGGCTCCACGCCTCAATGCCCACTCACGAATCAGAAGGCCGATGAACAGGAGACTCTTGCGTCAGGCAGCCGGACCCATCGGGGTCCTGGTGGTCGCGCTCGTCTGCTGGGCGGCGGCCGACTGGATCGCGGACCGCATGGTCCGCCAGGAGTTCGTGGCCGCGCTCAACGCACAACGCCAGATGACGCGCTCGGTCGTGGACAACATGGCCGAAGTGATCGCGAGCGACCTGGCGATGTCGCGCGCCATTCCGGCGACCATGGCCGAAACCCGCGTAGTCCAGCAAGCGCTCACCGAGGCCGCGCATTATGCCGCGTCGCACGACTCGACGGAACTGGCGCGGCGCAAGGAACTGCAAGCGGTGCCGCAACTGGCCGCCGTCGACCGCTTCCTCCACGACGCGCAAGGCTTCTCCGGGCTCGACGCAATCTGGCTCGTGAACGGGAACGGGATCTGCATCGCGTCGAGCAATGCGCTCGAGCAAATCTCCTATGTGGGCGTGGACATGCGCCCGCGCGCGTACTTGAACGACACGCTGCTCGGCGCGTTTTCGGAAGCCTATGGCGTGGGCACGGCAAGCGGCGAACCGGGCATTTTCGTCGCCGCGCCCGTTTATGACGAAGGCCTGCTGGTCGGCGCCGTGGTCGCGAAGGTCAGCATCGCGCGGCTGCGCCACTGGGTCACCCATCCGGGCACCTTCGTCGCGGACAGCAACGGCGTCGTCATCATGGCCCATGACAGCGCGCTGGAAGGCCGCGCCCTGCCCGGCTCGCACGTCGCCGAAATGAATGCGGTGGACCGCGTGAACACCTACCTGCGCGAGCGCTTTTCTACGCTCGGTCTGCAATCGGCCGCGCAGGCCGCGACGCGCGAAGCGCCGTGGCTGCCGCACACCCAAGCCGCGCAGATGGTCGAGCTGCCGGGCCACCGGGCCCCCGCGCTCTACGAGCAACGCGGCGGGCTGAACTCGGGGCTCTCCGCCCATCTCGTGGACCCGGTCAATGCGTGGCCCGAGCTGCTCGCGAACCACCAGCGCAACCGGCTCCTCATCTTCCTCACGTTGGCGGGCACGGCCGCACTCGCGGCGGTGATCACGGTGTCGTGGGTGCGCGAGAAACGCCTGCACCGCGCGAGCCGCGATCTCGCGGAGCAGTTGCAGGACGCCAACGCGCTGCTCGCAGCCGAGGCGCGCCACGACGCGCTGACCGGCGCGCTCTCGCGGCGCTACTTCCTCGACCTGCTGCGCCGCGAGATCGACGCAGCCTATGCGGCGGGCAAGCCGCTGTGCATGGCGATCGCCGACCTCGACTACTTCAAGCAGATCAACGACCGCTTCGGCCACCCGGCGGGCGACCGCGCGCTCCAGCATTTCGTGCAGACGTGCCGCTCCGAGCTGCGCGCGGACGACGCGGTCGGGCGCCTCGGCGGCGAGGAATTCGGCATCCTCCTGCCCGCGACCTCGCTCGCCACGGGCCTCGCCGTCCTCGACCGCCTGCGCCAGCAGGTGGGCATGCGCATCTGCGCGGAACTGCCCGAGGAGGCGAGCGTGAGCGTGAGCATCGGCGTGACCGAACTCGCCGCCGCGCAGGACCAGCCCGAGCGCCTGATGAGCCGCGCCGATCTCGCGCTCTACATGGCCAAGGCGGCCGGGCGCGACCGTTGCGAAGCCCTGACCGGCGAAGGCGTCGTGCCGCCGCGCACGGCCGCGCCGACCTGGTGACTCGCGACGCCCAGGTCCGCGCGCGCTTGCGGGACTCGCCCGGCCAGAAGGACGAGGCGCGGTATCATGGAACGAACGGTGTGCGCGGCTTCACGCGAAGCGCATGAAGCCGCCGCGCCATCTCGGTGTTCCGCACAAAATCTGGAGGCATGCATGAAGGGAAATCTGGTCATTGTCTGCCGCGATCAGGATGCGATCGCGTTCGACCAGTTGATGGTCGAGTACGGCGCGTTCCAGACGCGCCTGTCATCGACCGCGTGGTATCTGAAGCTCGACGCCACGCCCGAGTTGATTCAGGAAGAGATTCTTGCCCGCCTCGGCAAGTACACGACGCACTACATCTTCGAGGCCGGCAGCGTGACCTACAACACGGTTGACAGCGAGGCCGCCGCCGCGCTCGACACGCTTTTCACGGCCTGAAGCCGCCAGGCCTCTCATTCGGCGCCGTGATTACGGCGCCCTTGGCTAGTTCGGCCCGCCCCGCTCCCCGCCTCGCGAAGCCGCGCCCCTTGCGGCGCTGGCCCCGCTACCCACCCGACCCGGCTTTACCAGACCTGCGCCGCTTCCGACACGGTGCGGGCCACCACGTCGAACGCGAACGTCATGCGCACGGCGAGGCCGCCGCTTTCGCCGTTGCCGATGGCAAGCTCGCCGCCCGCGCGGCGCACGAGACGCTCGACGATCGCGAGCCCGAGACCGCTGTGGCCGTTGCCGCCGCGCGCGGGGTCGAGCCGCACGAAGGGCCGGCTCGCCTGCGTGAGATCCTGGTCCGGGATGCCCGTACCGTGGTCGCGCACCGTGAGCGAAAAGCCGTCGGCGCCGCGCTCGCTCTCGATCACGACGGGCGGCGCGCCATACGCATGGGCGTTGTCGAGCAGGTTCGAGACCACGCGCTCGAGCGTGGCGGCCGGCAAACGAAACTCCGGCCCCGCGCGCAGGCGCGTCTGGATCGCGATCGACGCGCCGCCCACCGTGCGGTAGTTGCGCACGATGCGCTCGCACTGGTCGTCGACCTCGACGGGCTCGCTGCGGTCGGCGCCGTCGTGCGCGAACACGAGGAACTGGTCGACGATATGCGCCATCGACTCGACGTCGCGCACCACGCCGTCGCGCACCTTCTGCTCGTCCATCATCTCGGCGCGCAGGCGCAGCCGCGCAAGCGGCGTCTTGAGGTCGTGCGCGACGCCCGCCAGCATAACGGCGCGGTCTTTCTCGGTGCGCTCGACTTCCTTGACCATCTGGTTGAAGCCGCGCGTGAGCTGGCGCAACTCGCGCGGCCCGCGCTCGGGCACGGGCGGCACCGGCTCGCCGCGGCCGAAGCGTCCCACGCCCTGGGCGAGCGCGCGCAACGGCTGCTGGAGCATCCACGCGGCCACGAGCGCGGCGATCACCGCCGCCGCGAAAATGATGACGAACCACGGTACGAGCTTGTCGAGCGGGCGCATGATGCGCAGCGGCTGGCCGGGCACCACGATCCAGAACGCGTCCTGCGGGCCGCGCACCCAGAGCGTGGGCGGCCGGCCGGGCGGCCCGGCGCGCACGTCGGTGCCGGGCGGCATGCGGTCGCGCACATCGTCGATGAAACGGCGCAGCGGCTCGGGCATGGTGTCGCTCACGGCCGGCACTTCAGCGCTGGCCGGGTCGACGAGCTTCACACGCGAAGGCAGCGGCGTGCCGGGCTCGCGCGCGACGTGCTGGCGCACCGCGTCGACGAGGAAGGTGGCTTCCTCGACGGCGTAGCGCGTTTGCATCTGGTTGCGCTCGAGGCGCATCAGGGCGAACCAGGCGACGTGCGAAATCAGCAGGACGCCGATGAAAAGCAGCGCGAGCCGCCCGAACAGCGAATCAACCGGCCGGCGCATGGTTGCCCTGCTCTCCATCGGGCACGAACACATAGCCGCGCCCGCGCACGGTCTGGATGAAGCGCGGCGTGGACGGGTCGGATTCGAGAATGCGGCGCAGACGCCACACCTGCACGTCGATGCCGCGGTCGGTGCCGTCGTACTCGGGACCGTGCAGCAATTCCAGCAGGCGCTCGCGCGTGAGCGTGCGCATGGGGTGGTTCACGAAGATCTTGAGGAGCGCGAATTCGCTGCCCGACAGCATGATCGGCTTGCCTTCCTGTTGCAGCGTGCGCGACTGGAAGTCGAGCGTGAAGCGGCCGAACGAGTACGGCTCGCGCTGCTCGGGCGCGGCCGCCGAGGGCAGCGTGCGGCGCCGGCGCAACACGGCCTGCACGCGCGCGAGCAGTTCGCGCGGGTTGAACGGCTTGCCGAGATAGTCGTCCGCGCCGAGTTCCAGACCGACGATGCGGTCCACGTCGTCCGCGCGCGCCGTGAGCATGATGACGGGGATGTCGTCGCCCGCCGCGCGCAGCTTGCGCAGCGCGGTGAGGCCGTCCACACCCGGCATCATCAGGTCGAGCACGATCAGGTCCGGGCGCTCGCGCTCGAGCCGCCGCTCCAGCGAGCTGGCGTCGTGCAGCACCGAGACTTCCATGCCCTGGCGCGCCAGATAGTCGCGCAGGAGGTCGCGTAGTTCGAGGTCGTCGTCGACGACAAGGATTTGAGTAGCCATGGATCGAAGTGTAACGCGCGCGCAGGTGGCGTTTGCTTACAGGCCTGCCACCTGAGTTACCAGGTGTTACGGCGAAAGGCGTGTGTAATGTCGCGTAATGACGGCGTGCGGTGCGGTAACACGCGGCACCCGCCGGGCCGATACGCTAGGGACACCGGTTGCGAGCGCCACCACTTGATCCAGGCGCCGCGCCAGACCGGATAAAACCCTCATGGATTTGTCAGGAGCATCACCATGTACAAGACGACTTCGCGCCTTCTCGCCATCGCCGCCGCCTCGCTCGCGCTCACCGTGGGCGCCACCGCCGCCAACGCCCAAACCCCGCCGCCGCCCCCGGGCGGCCCCGGCATGATGCACGGCGGTCCGGGCATGCACGGCGGCCCCGGCATGCACGGCGACTTCATGCTCGGCTTCAAGAAGCTGCACGACAAGCTGAATCTGAACGCCGCACAGGAAAAGCAATGGCAGGCCGCGCTCGACACGATGAAGCAGAACGGCGAGGCCATGCGCAAGAATCATGAACAGATGAAGCAGCAGTTCGATTCGATGAAGAACCAGCCGATCCTCGACCTGAACGCCATGCACACGGCGCACGAGCAGGTCGAGCAGCAGAACCAGCAACTGCGCGAGCAGACCACGCAGGCGTGGCTCGCCTTCTACAACGGCCTGAACGACCAGCAGAAGACGACCGTGAGCTCGGCGATCAAGGAGCGCTTCGCGAAGATGGAGCAGCGCCACGAGAAGATGCGCGAACGCTGGGAGCAGCACCACAAGGGCGGCGCATCGGCGCCGGCCGCGCCGCAGTAAGGCGTGCGGCAAACGCGCCGCCTGCGGGCGGCGCGCCAATGCGGCAAAGCGCCGCGGGATTCGCATCCCGCGGCGCTTTTTTCATGGCGAACGCGACGGCCCTCTGGCAAGCGCGGCGGCGGCCCGGCCGGGACCGCTGCGCCCACCCCGCCCGCTGCGCCCAGGTAATCAGGCGAGGTCGAACAGCAGCACTTCGGCCGCTTCGCCGCCCGCGAGCGTCACACCCGGCTCGGCTTCGATCAACGCGGCGTCGCCGGCTTCGAGGCGCTGGCCGTTCACCTCCAGCGCACCGCGCGCCACGTGCAGGTACACCCGCCGCCCGGCGGGCACCGCGTGCTCGATGCGCTCCTCGCCGTCCACCAGCGCCGCGAAGATCGAGGCGTCCGACCGCACCGTCACCGAGCCGTCGCGGCCGTCGGGCGAAGCGATGAGACGCAGGCGGCCGCGCTTGTCGGCGTCGTCGAAGCGCTTTTCCTCGTAGCCGGGCGCCCCGCCGCGCTCGCGCGGCAGCAGCCAGATTTGCAGCAGGTGCGCCTCCTCGTCCTTCGAGCCGTTGAATTCGCTATGCATTACCCCCGTGCCGGCGCTCATGCGCTGTACGTCGCCGGGGCGGATGGTCGAGCCGTTGCCCATGCTGTCGCGGTGCGCGAGCGCGCCCGAAAGCACGTAAGTGACGATCTCCATGTCGCGGTGGCCGTGCGCGCCGAAACCCTGGCCGCCCGCGATGCGGTCGTCGTTGAGCACGCGCAGCGCGCCGTAATGCATATGCGCTTCGTCGAAATAGTCGGCAAACGAAAAGCTGTGATACGAGTCGAGCCAGCCGTGGTTGGCGTGGCCGCGTTCGTTGGCGTGTCGGATGGTCAGCATGGCGTTCTCCGCTCAATCAAGTCGATGTCCGAAGGTAAGGGCGGCGGCCCGCCAGCACAATCCGCAACGGCGCACCGGATCGTTTCGCCAGCAACATCAATGGGCTGCACCACCGCCATCGCCCTCCGTCAGACTGGCGCACCCTCCCGCTTCGGGTAAAATACCGCGCTTTTCGGCCAGCGCGAGCCTGAGGCTCAGGGGGAACACCCCCAGGACGGATACCCCGTCCCGCCATTGCGCGCTGCCGGCGAGACTGACGACGCGCCCGGCGCGTTGCGCAGGCCGCCGGGGTGCCGGAGCGCATCGCGCCTCCGACCCGCATTTTTGATCGCCTAGAATGGCGGCCAACGGCCACGAGCCGGGCCGCCTTGCGCCGGCCGCGCGCCACCCGGAGCGCCGCGCCGCCCGTATCAGGAGAATGATGAAGAAGTTCGCAGTGTGCGTGGCGCTCGCCCTGATCGCGGGGAGCGCCGCCGCCAAAGAGTGGAAAACCGTGCGCATCGGCGTGGACGCCAGCTATGCGCCGTTCGAGTCCAAAGCGCCCGACGGCCAGATCGTCGGCTTCGATGTCGACCTCACGAAAGCGCTGTGCGCGCGCATGAACGTGAAGTGCGTCTGGGTCGAGAACGACCTCGACGGCATCATCCCGGCGCTCAAGGCCCGCAAGTTCGACGCGATCGTCTCGTCGCTGACCATTACGCCGCAGCGCGCCCAGCAAATCGACTACTCCGCGAAGATGTTCGATGCGCCCGCACGCATGCTCGCGCGCAAAGGCTCGCCGCTCCTGCCCACGCCCGCCTCGCTCAAGGGCAAGAACGTGGGCGTCGAGCAGGGCTCGACCCAGGAAGCGTATGCGAAGGCGCACTGGGCGCCGCAGGGCGTGAACGTGGTCTCGTACCAGAATCAGGATCAGGTCTACCAGGATCTGATCGCCGGACGCCTCGACGCCACGCTGCAAGACGAGGTCCAGGCGGATTTCGGCTTCCTGAAAACGCCGCGCGGCAAGGGCTTCGCGTGGGCGGGCCCGGAAGTGGAAGATCCGGCGACGATCGGCGACGGCACCGCGATCGGATTGCGCAAGGATGACGCCGACCTGAAGGCGAAGTTCAACACGGCGCTCGCCGCGATTCATGCCGACGGCACGTTCGACAGGATCGCGAAGCAGTATTTCGACTTCGACATCTACAAAGGCAAGTGAACGGGAACGCACACGCAGGTAAATAAACCACGAGACATCACCGCTCGCGCCTCGCGCCACGACGCATGAAAGCCCCGATGGACCCCTGCCGGGCTTCGTATACAGTCACAGGCGCGCTCACGAGCGCAATGACATCGGCGGCGCGCGAACCGGCAAGAGCCCCCGCGCGCCCATGTACGGATTTGAACCGCGGCAGAGCAGCGCCGCGCCTTTCGCGGTGCGCGAGAAGCGCCCCGTCAAGGACTCGCCCATGTTTCTTCAAGGCTACGGCCCGCTGATCCTCGCCGGCACCTGGCAGACCGTCAAGCTCGCCGTGCTGTCGCTCGTGCTCTCGTTCGTGCTCGGGCTGATCGGCGCGGCGGCGAAGCTCTCCAAAAACCGCGTCGCTTCCGGCGCGGGCACGCTCTACACCACGCTCATTCGCGGCGTGCCCGATCTCGTGCTGATGCTGCTGCTCTTCTACAGCATCCAGATCTGGCTGAACAATCTCACCGACATGCTCGGCTGGGATCAGATCGACATCGACCCGTTCCTCGCGGGCGTGGTCGTGCTCGGCTTCATCTACGGCGCGTACTTCACCGAGACCTTCCGCGGCGCGTTTCTCGCCGTGCCGCGCGGCCAGCTCGAAGCGGGCCACGCCTACGGCATGACGAACTGGCAGGTGTTCACGCGCGTCATGTTCCCGCAGATGATGCGCTTCGCCCTGCCCGGCATCGGCAACAACTGGCAGGTGCTCGTGAAGTCCACGGCGCTCGTCTCGATCATCGGTCTCGCCGACGTCGTGAAGGCCAGCCAGGACGCCGGCAAGGGCACGCTGCGCTTCTTCTTCTTCACGCTGCTCGCCGGCGCGATCTATCTCGTCATCACCACGGTCTCCAACTTCGTGCTGATGTATCTCGACAAGCGCTACTCCACCGGTGTGCGCAAGGCGGATCTCTGAATCGCGCGAGGCCAAGACCATGCAAGACTTCGTCCAACTGATCCAGCAGTACTGGCGCAACTATCTCTACTCCGACGGCTACCACTTCAGCGGCGTGGCCATCACGCTGTGGCTGCTCGTCATCTCGATCGGGCTCGGCTTCTGCCTCTCGGTGCCGCTCGCCGTGGCGCGCGTGTCGAAGAAGAAGTGGCTCGCCGGGCTGGTGTGGCTCTACACGTATATCTTCCGCGGCACGCCGCTCTACGTGCAGTTGCTGCTCTGCTACACGGGCCTCTACAGCCTGGAGGTCGTGCGCAACCACGAACTCACGAGCGCGTTCTTCCGTAGCGGCATGAACTGCACGCTGCTCGCGTTCACGCTCAACACCTGTGCGTACACCACCGAAATCTTCGCCGGCGCGATCAAGGCGACGCCCTACGGCGAGATCGAGGCCGCGCGCGCCTACGGCATGTCGCAATTCACGCTGTATCGCCGCGTGATCCTGCCTTCGGCGCTGCGCCGCGCGCTGCCCTACTACAGCAACGAAGTCATCCTGATGCTGCACGCGACGACCGTGGCGTTCACGGCCACCGTGCCCGACATCCTGAAGATCGCGCGCGACGTGAACTCGGCGACCTACCAGTCGTTCGGCGCGTTCGGCATCGCCGCCCTGCTGTACCTGATCATTTCTTTCACGCTCGTGTGGCTGTTCCGCCGCGCCGAGCGCCGCTGGCTCGCATACCTGCGACCGCAAGGCAAGTGAGCCCGCTAGAGGTAAACAGATGAATTCCCAGAAGCAGAAGCTGTTCGTCGACTCCATCCACAAGAAGTACGGCGACAACGAAGTCTTGAAGGGCGTGTCCCTGAAGGCCAATGCCGGCGACGTGATCAGCGTGATCGGCTCGTCGGGCTCGGGCAAGAGCACGATGCTGCGTTGCATCAACTTCCTCGAGCAGCCCAACGAAGGCCGCATCGTGGTGGACGGCGAGGAAGTCGCCACGCGCGTGGACAAGCGCTCCGGCGCGCTGCACGCGGCCGACGCGAAGCAGCTCCAGCGCGTGCGCACCAAGCTCGCGATGGTGTTCCAGCACTTCAACCTGTGGTCGCACATGTCGGTGCTCGAAAACGTGATCGAGGCGCCGGTGCACGTGCTGGGCCTGTCGCGCAAGGAAGCCGAAGACCGTGCGCGCACCTATCTGGAGAAGGTCGGTCTCGCGCCGCGCGTGGAGACGCAATATCCGTCGCACCTCTCGGGCGGCCAGCAGCAGCGCGTGGCGATTGCCCGCGCGCTCGCCATGCACCCCGACGTCATGCTGTTCGACGAGCCGACCTCGGCGCTCGACCCCGAGCTCGTGGGCGAAGTGCTCAAGGTCATGCAGAAGCTCGCCGAGGAAGGCCGCACGATGATTGTGGTCACCCACGAAATGGGTTTCGCGCGCAACGTTTCGAATCACGTGATGTTCCTGCACCAGGGGCGCGTGGAAGAAGAAGGCCAGCCCGCCGAAGTCTTCGGCAATCCGAAGAGTGAGCGCCTGCGCCAGTTCCTTTCAGGCAGCCTCAAGTAAGACGACCTTAAGGATCGCCACCCTACGGCGATGTAGTAAAAGTAGTTTTACAAGGCGCTTACAGCGCCTTTTCTTTTTTCTTCTCCGCCCCGCAAAAAACGTCCGATTTCGGCGCAAAAACAGCGATTTCCGCATTACTCCTCGTGAAATCGTTCGTCAATAGTGGCAATCCTGAACCTTGCCCGTCAACAACCGTGAGTCCCTTACTCCGTAAGGCCTCTGATCCATTTGTCGTACCTCTCTGACCACCATCCAGGAAGGTCATATTGCAATTTGACGACACCCCATGGGCCACGCACGAATTAGTTCGCCAGCGCGGACCTTTTTTGCTAAATTAGTAACCAAAGTAGCAAAACAAAGTTCATTAAAAGTAGTTTCACTTCAAAAAGAACGGGAGATGCCAGTCAACCAGGGGACCTGCAAGACGACCCGGCGCGGGTCGTGCAGCGGCACCAGCCCGTAACGCCGGTCCTCGGGGTAATTCTCCCTTTACGCGACGATTTCTGTTCGCAGCGCCGCCAAGCGCACGGACTTCTTTCGCAGTACTAAGGTTGACTCTTTGACAGGGTATGGAGGAGAAGATGAAGAAAGTATTGCTCGCCGCAGCACTGATGTCGGCTGGCGTGATCGCGCATGCGCAAAGCAGCGTGACGCTGTATGGCCGCCTCGACATGGGTGTGGCGTATATGAACGGCATCGGTGCCGGTGGCGGCACGGGTCCGGCAACTCACGGCACGAGCCAGGTTCAGCTCGAAAGCGGCTACTGGGGCACCAGCCTCTGGGGCATGAAGGGCGTTGAAGACATCGGTGGCGGCAACAAGGTTCTGTTCCACCTGGAAGGCAGCTTCAGCACCGCAAACGGCTCGCTCGGCTCCGCCGGCTCTCTCTGGAATCGCTGGGCAACCATCGGCATGGCGAACGACCAGTTCGGTACCCTGCTGCTTGGCCGCATGCTGTTCATCTCGAACGGCATTTGGGACTTCGACCCGTTCGGTCAGTCGAACTGGTCGTCGGCTTCGATGGTGCGTGGCCGCAACTGGCCGCAATCGAGCAACAACATTTCGTACCAGTCGCCGAACTGGTACGGCTTCGACATGTACGGCCAGTACGCGTTCTCGAACGCAACGAGCTGGAACGGCAACGGCACGACGCCGCAAGGCCGCGAAGCCGGCCTGCAACTCACCTACACGAGCTCGCTGTTCCAGATCCGCGGCCTGTATGACGAAATCCGCAACCCGCTCAACGGCCAGCTCGGCGGCGCATACGACCCGACCAGCGTGAACTCGGGCAACACCGGCCAGGGCGTGTTCGCGTACTCGCGTGACTACATGGCCATGGTCAACGTGTTCCTCGGCGCGTTCAAGATCCAGGGCGGCTATGAAGCCATCCGTTCGTCGGGCATGAACCCGGGCATCATCGGTCAGCCGACCACGCTCGACCACGAATGGGGCGGCGTGACGTGGCAAATGACGCCGGCGGCAGCGCTGATCGGCGCGGTCTACCACGTGAACGCGAACAACGGCGGCGGCAACGCCACGATGTACACGATCGGCGGCTCGTACAACCTGTCCAAGCGCACGCTGCTCGACATCCAGGCAGCCACCGTGCAGAACAGCAAGACGGCCAACTTCGGTCTGAACGCCAACAACTTCGGTACGTCGGCTGCAACCGGCAACCCGCTGCCGGGCCACAGCCAGACCGGCGTGTACGCAGGTATCCAGCACTCGTTCTAATTCGAAGCGAGTGTAGACAGAACAGCAACATCAACGTTTTCACGCTGCTGCGAGAGGCGCGTATCGGTGCGATGTCCGCAAGGGTATCGCACCGTTTTTTATTCCGGGGACGGGCTGCGCGAGCGGCGCCGTCCCCTTTTCTATTGGTGCTTCGCGTGCTTCAGGTGCTACGGGTGTTTCAGCGGCGCTGACGCGAGGCGCGCGGCCTCACACGGCCGCTTCGTTCTCTTCGCCCGTGCGGATGCGGATCACGCGCTCCACGTCGGTCACGAAAATCTTGCCGTCGCCGATCTTGCCCGTGCGCGCCGCGCCGATGATCGCGTCGATCACCTGGTCGGCCTGGTCGCTCGCGACCACCACTTCGATCTTCACCTTCGGCAGGAAATCAACCACGTATTCGGCGCCGCGGTACAGCTCCGTATGGCCCTTCTGGCGGCCGAAGCCCTTGACCTCGGTCACGGTCAGGCCCGTGAGGCCCACTTCGGCGAGCGCCTCGCGCACTTCGTCGAGCTTGAACGGTTTGATGACGGCAGTAATGCGTTTCATGGCGGACCTCGTCTCGTTATCGAATTTGTCGAAAATTTCAGAATATAGGGGGATTCTACGCTGTGCGGCCCGCGCTCATGCCGAGGGCTTGCCCGCAGGCGCCGCGCTCGCCGCACCGACCTCGTCGGGTACGCACTCCAGATCGGCGAGCCACACGACCGATTCCGAATCGCTCGGCGCGCGCCAGTCGCCGCGCGGCGAGAGCGAGCCGCCCGAGCCGACCTTCGGCGCGTTCGGTATGCAGGTGCGCTTGAACTGGCTCTGGCGGAAGAAGCGGTCGAGGAAAATACGCAGATTTCGCTTGATGGCCGCGAGATCGTACTGATTGCGCGCGACCTTCGCGTTCTCGGGCCACGCCCCCGCTTCGCGATCGCCCCACGCGTGGCGCGCAAGGAACGCGACCTTCGAAGGCGCGAAGCCGAAGCGCAGCGTGTAGTACAGGTTGAAGTCCTGTAGCTCGTACGGTCCGATGGTGTTCTCGGTCTTCTGCTCGGGCGCGCCATCGGACTTGCCGGGAATCAGCTCCGGGCTGATGTCGGTCGCGAGAATCGCTTCGAGCACGTCACGCCCGCTCTCCCCGTTCTGGCCGATCTGGCCCGTTTCGGCCACCCAGCGCACGAGGTGCGTGATGAGCGTCTTGGGCACGCTCGCGTTCACGTTGTAGTGCGACATGTGATCGCCCACGCCGTAAGTACACCAGCCGAGCGCCAGCTCCGAGAGGTCGCCCGTGCCGATCACGATCGCGTGATTGAAGTTGGCGAGGCGGAACAGGTGGTTCGTGCGCTCGCCGGCCTGCACGTTTTCGAAAGTGATGTCGTAGGTTTCCTTGCCTTCCGAATACGGATGGCCCAGGTCTTCGAGCATCTGCATGCAGCTCTGGCGAATGTCGATCTCGCGCGCCGTGCAGCCCACGAGCGTCATCAGCTCGCGCGCCTGGCGCAGCGTGCGCTCGCTCGTCGCGAAGCCGGGCATGGTGTAGGCAAGGATGTTCGCGCGCGGCAGCTTCAAGCGATCCATCGCCTTCGCGCACACGAGCAGCGCATGGGTGGAGTCGAGCCCGCCCGACACGCCGATCACCACCTTCTTGATGCCCGCCTGCGAAAGCCGCTGCACGAGCGCCTGCACCTGAATGTTGTAGACCTCGTTGCAGCGCTCGTCGCGGCGCTTCGGATCGGCCGGCACATAGGGGAAACGCTCCACGCGGCGCGACAGCGCGAGCGTTTCGCGCTGCCATGCGCCCTCGCCTGCCTGCTTGCCCGCGACCTCGCACGCGATCACGCGAAACTTCGCGACTTCGTCGGCATGGCGGCGAATGGAATCACCGAAGGTAGTCTGGCGGATACGCTCCTGCTGAAGGCGCGCGAGATCGATGTCGGCGTAAATGAGGTGCGAGTCGTCGGAGAAACGCTCCGACTGCGCGAGCAGCTCGCCGTTTTCGCACACGAGGGCGTGACCGTCCCAGGCCATGTCCGTGGTCGATTCGCCCTTGCCCGCCGAGGTGTACAGATACGCGGCGAGACAGCGCGCCGATTGTTGCGACACCAACTGTTGCCGGTAGCCTGCCTTGCCCACCACGACATTCGAGGCCGATAGATTGACGAGCACCGAAGCGCCCGCGAGCGCCGCGAACGACGACGGCGGGATCGGCACCCAGACGTCCTCGCAGATCTCCACATGAAAGCGCAGGCCCGCGACCTGCGGCACCTCGAACAGCAGCGACGCGCCGAACGGCACCTGCGCGCCGGCGAGCCGCACGGTATCGGCGCTGGCGTGATCGGCGGGGCTGAACTGGCGCGGCTCGTAGAATTCGCCGTAGTTCGGCAGATAGCTCTTCGGCACGACGCCCGCCACGCGACCGCCCGAGACCACGGCGGCGCAGTTGAAGAGCGAGTGGCCCACGCGCACGGGCAAGCCCACGATCATCACGAGCGGCAGCGCGGCCGAGGCTTCGACGATCTGCGCGAGCGCGTGCTCGCAGGCGTCGAGCAGGGCTTGCTGATGGAACAGGTCGTCGCACGTGTAGGCCGAAAGGCCCAGCTCCGGAAACGCGACGAGCGCCGCGCCCTGTGCGGCGGCCTCGCGCGCAAGCGCGAGCGTTTCGTTCGCGTTGAACGCGGGATCGGCCACGCGGCAACGGGGCATGCCCACGGCCACGCGCGCAAAGCCGTGCGTATACAGATTGAAGAAGCGCTCTTTCATTTCGATAACCTTGAGGCGGGCGCGCGGCGCACGGGGCGCGCGCTGACGTTCGGGCCGCAGGGTTCGCGCCGCATGGCTCGCGCCAGTGCGGCAGGCGCGGCGGCTCTCACCCGCCCGGGATGTTTGCTTTACCATGACCGTTTGCTGCGGCAAGCACCGTCGCCGCGACCCACGCCAACGTTCACGCATGAAACAGGAACATTTCGATTATCGCACGGGCATCCTCGGCTCACCGTCCGAGGTCGACGCCGCCGAATGGAACGCGCTGCTCGCGCGCCAGGCGCAGCCTACGCCGTTCTTGCGCCACGAATTCCTCACGGCGCTCGACGCCGCGCGCTGTGCCGCGCCCGGCGAAGGCTGGGCGGCGCAGTTCGTCACGCTCACCGACACGCGCACGGGCCGCCTCGCCGCCGCCGCGCCGGTGTACCTGAAGGGGCATTCGTACGGGGAGTACGTGTTCGACTGGGCCTGGGCCGACGCCTACAAGCGCAACGGCCTCGAGTACTACCCGAAGCTCCTGTGCGCCGTGCCGTTCACGCCGGTCCAGGGCACGCGCCTGATCGCCGCCGACGCAACCGCGCGCCGCCACCTGGCCGCGACGCTCCTCGCCTTCGCGGAGCAGGCCGACGTGTCGTCGCTGCACGTGCTTTTCCCGACCACGGAAGACGCCGAAGCGCTGACCGACCTCGGCATGATGCAGCGTGAGGGCGTGCAGTTTCACTGGCTCAACGAAGGCTATCGCGACTTCGAAGACTTCCTCGCCACGCTGGAGCAGAAAAAGCGCAAGAACATCCGTGCCGAGCGCCGCAAGGTGCGCGACGCAGGCGTGACCCTGCGGCGCGTGCGCGGCGAGGACATCAGCGACGCCGAATGGCGCTTCTTCAGCCGCTGCTACCGGCAGACTTACCGCGAGCATTTCTCGTCGCCGTATCTGAACCTCGACTTCTTCCGCATGCTCGGCGAAACGATGCCGGAGAACCTGCTGCTCGTGATCGCGGAGCGCGACGGCAAGCCGATCGCGAGTTCGCTCGTGGTGTGGCAGCGTGGCGAAGACGGTCGGGGCGGCACGCTCTACGGCCGCTACTGGGGCGCGCTCGAACACGTGCCCTGCCTGCATTTCGAAACCGCGTATTACCAGCCGCTGGAGTTCTGCATCGAGGAAAAGCTCGACGTGTTCGAAGGCGGCGCGCAAGGCGAGCACAAGATGGCGCGCGGCTTCCTGCCCACCGTCACGCGCTCGGCGCACTGGCTGGCGCACCCGGCGTTCGCCGATGCCGTCGCGCGCTTTCTCGAAAGCGAGACGAACCACATTCACGCCTATATGCACGAACTCAACGAGCGCAATCCTTTTCGTGCGTGAGCTGCGCACCTGAGTTACGCACTTGAGACGCACCCGAGCTTCCCGCAACGCCCCTGCCCCAACGATCATCGCTTCCAGCACTATGCCGTGGTTCCTCTATCTCCTCGAATGCACCGACGGCAGCGTCTACACGGGCATCGCCATCGACGTGGCCGCCCGCTTCGCCCAGCACGCGAGCGGCACGGGGGCGCGCTATACGCGCTCGCGCAAGCCGGTGCAGGTGCTCGCGCAATTCGAGTTCGCCGACCGCGCGAGCGCTTCGAGCGCCGAATACTGGGTCAAGCGCCTGCGCCCGCCCGAAAAGCGCGCGCTCGCGGCGGGCGCGCGCACGCTCGAATCGGTGCTGCCCGCGCCACCGGTGAGCGAAGAACCACAAGAGGAAGCGCCAGGCTGAGCCTGGCTCAACCCGGCGGCCGGCGCGCAAGCGTTTGCGCCAAGCCGTCCCGCGCTTTTTAAGCGAGCACCCGCGCTAAAGGCCTAAAGCCCCTTCTCGCACCGCCGATATCCCGCTCAGGACGCCGGTCTTTGCCCCCGGCGTGCCCTCGCCCCTCGCATTTCACCTTGCAGGCCGACGGGACCGGTGGAGCATGAAGAGACCGAAGAAGACGGAGACCAGCCGGCAAGCCCCAGGAGCGCATGGACTGCGGCGCACGACCGCAGCCCTGCTGCCGCTATGGCTGCTCGCGGCAGTCATGGGTGTGATCGCCTCGATCAGCGTGGCGATCATGGCGATCCTGCTCGCCTACGTGGCCGGAGAAAGCAACTGGTCGAAGGGCCAGAAGGACGCGGTGCACGCGCTCGAACGCTACGCGCGCTCGGGCGACGAGGCCGACTACCGCGCCTTTCTCGCGGGCGTTGCGGTACCGCTCGGCGACCGCGCGGCCAAGCTCCAGATGAACCGGACCGAGCCCGATACGACGGCGATCCGGCGCGGCTTCGAGCAAGGCCACATCGCGCGCGACGACATGGACGGCATGACGTGGGGCTACCGCACGCTGAAAAACACACCGTGGATGCGCCCGGCGGTAGCGTTCTGGGACATCGGCGACCGCTACATCCTGCGCCTGGCCGAAACGGGCGAGCGACTGCACGCGCTTGCCCGCGCCGGCAAGCTCGATACCCCGGACGCCGCGAGCCTCGTGCGCGATCTGCGCGAGATCGACAGCCAGCTCGCGCCGATCGAAAGCGGCTTCTCGCGCTCGCTCGACGACGCGGCGCACGCCATCCGCTCGATCCTCATACTCGCGCTCGCCGCGGCCGCCATCGTGCTGCTCGGCGTGTTCTCGGAGTTCATCCGCCGCGCGCTCGCCCGCAGCGACCGCCTCGAAACGGAGGTGCGCAAGAACGAGGAACGCCTCGCGCTCGGCTTCGAAGGCATCAACGCCGGACTGTGGGACTGGGAGATCGGCAGCCGCCAGTGCTACTTCTCGAACTGGCTCTACGAGCAGCTGGGCTACGACGTGGGCACCCGCTTCGACAGCGAGACCGGCCTCACGCAGCTCGTGCACCCGGAGGACCTCGCGCGCGTGCGCCATGCGCTGCGCCAACACCTTGCGCGCGCAACGACCTTCGACGTGGAGTTTCGCCTGCGCACGCTCGCGGGCGGCTACTGCTGGTGCCGCGCGCGCGGCCAGGCGGTGCGCGACGCGCGCGGGCGCGCCGTGCGCATGGTCGGCTGCCTCTTCGACATCTCAGGCCTTAAGTCGGCCGAAGCAAGCGCGTACACGGAGCGCGAGCTGGCCGAGGTCACGCTGGCCTCGATCGGCGAAGCCGTGATCCGCACCGACGACACCGCGCGTGTGACCTACTGCAACGCCGTTGCCGAACGCATGCTGGGCCGCGCGGCCGAAGACATCGTCATGCAGCCGTTCGACGCGATCTGCGATCTGCGCGACGACGCCGACGCATCGCGCAGCCGCGACGTCCTGCACACCGCGCACGCGATGGGCGACGCCGGGAGCGCCGGGAATGCCGGTAGCGCGAATCTCCACGTCATGCGCCCGGACGGCTCGCGCCTCGCGGTCGACTACTCGGTCTCGAAGCTGCGCGACGCGCAGCGCCGCGTGATCGGCACCGTGATCGTGCTTTACGACGTGAGCGCGCTGCGCGAGCACGCGGCGCGCCTCGCCTACCAGGCCACTCACGACGAGCTCACCGATATCTATAACCGCCGCGAATTCGAGCGGCGCCTCGCCACGCTGCTCGAAAACGGCGAGAGCGCGCAACCCGCGCAACCGGGCCATGCGGTGATGTTCCTCGACCTCGACCAGTTCAAGGTGGTGAACGACACGTGCGGCCACTCGACCGGCGACGAACTGATCCGCCAGGTCTGCCGCGTGCTCAAGAGCGAGCTGCGCGGCGAGGACATCATCGCGCGCCTGGGCGGCGACGAGTTCGGCGTGGTGATGCCGCACTGCCCGGCGGCGCACGCTTCGCTGCTCGCCGAAAACCTGCGCGCGGCGATTGCCGCGATCCGCTTCACGGGCGCGGGGCGTATCGTGCAGACGAGCGTGAGCATCGGTCTCGTGAGCGACGCGGCGGGCCTCGTGTCCGTGAAGGAAGTGATGAAGACGGCGGACGTGGCCTGCTATATGGCGAAGAAGAAGGGCCGCAACCGCGTGCACCGCTTTCGCTACGACGACGAGGAGCTTTCGCAAACCCATGCGCAGATGGCGTGGGTCTCCGACATCAAGGCGGCGCTCGAAAACGGCCAGTTCTGCCTGTACGGGCAGAAGATTCTGCCGCTCGCGCATCGGCCCGCGGCGAACGCGCCCGACGACACGCACGTCGAACTGCTGCTGCGCATGCACTCCGCCTCGGGCGAGCTCGTGGAGCCGTCGGCGTTCATCGGCGCGGCCGAGCGATTCGACCTCATGCCCGCGATCGACCGCTGGGTGATCGCGAGCGCGTTCGCGATGATCGCCGCCGGCACGCACCGCCACGGCACCTGGTCGATCAACCTCTCCGGCGCTTCGCTCGGCGACGGGCAACTCGCCGACTATATCGAGGCGCAGCAGCGCATCTGGTCCATTCCGTTCGCGCACGTGTGCTTCGAGATCACCGAAACCGCCGCCATCACCAACCTGCACGACGCCATCACGCTCATCGAGCGCCTGCGCGCGCAAGGCTGCCGCTTCGCGCTCGACGACTTCGGCGCGGGCATGTCGTCGTTCAACTACCTCAAGCACCTGAACGTCGACTATCTGAAGATCGACGGCAGCTTCATCCGCGGCATCATCGAAAACCCGCTCGATCAGGCCATCGTGCGATCGATCAACGAGGTCGCGCATGCGGCCGGCAAGCTCACGATTGCCGAGTGCGTGGAAGACACCGCCATTCTGGCGTGCATGATCGCGATGGGCGTGGACTATGCGCAGGGCTATGGCGTGGGTAGGCCCGTGCGGCTGGACGTCGTGCGGGACGTAGCCGAGCTGGACTGAGTCCGACTGCGCTCGACCGCGGGCGCATGAAAAAACCGCACGGCCCTGGCAGGCGCGTGCGGTTTTTTTATCAGGCTTGAAGCGTGCGATTTAATAACGGTCCGCCGCCAGAAAATCGTGCAAGATTGACGTAACTATTTGATTCAATGTGGATTTCAAGCCGTAACCGTCGTTTCGGACACTTGGCAAAAGTTTCACTTTTTGTCTGAACGGCCCCGCTTTTGGTAGACGCCCCGCCCCCTCTCCTTTTTGAAGGCATCGATGGCGTCCTCTGTATGCAGCCAATGGGCCGCAGAAATAGGAGCCAAAACATCGGCTGCGTTTATGCCCATCTCCATTAGATTACAAAGCACTTTCTGCCAGTCGGTCAGCCACTTCTCTTCGGCTGCACGAAGAGTGTCAACCTGGTCTTCAAGTTCGGATATTCGGCCTCTCAGCCGTTCCAGCTCGTTCGGTGACGCCTTTGACCGCGCTTTCACGTCCCGCTGAACCTCCTTCGCCCGCACGAACGCCGCCTGAATAGACTCCTTTGCCGAAAGCGCGGGTCTAGTAAAGCCCGTGATGCTGGTGAAGCGCGACCAATTCAGGGGAGTACTCGGATGGGAGTCCGCCCAGCCGTCCAGAAGCTCGACCGCGGCATCAATATCCGCCTGCGTCATCTTGCTGTTCCGCTTTATTCTGCGGCGGCCACTCACGTCAGCTTTGCTCACGCTTGCTCCGCTCATCGATGAGGCGAATCGCCTCTCGATAGGTCTTCAGCTTGCGAATTTGGTGCTCAAACGCATCAAGCGACACTTCCGCCCCTCTCTTCATAGCAGCCTTCATTGCCTTGACATTGATTTCTAGCGCTTTTGTCGCGCTTACAAAAAACGGGCGCTGCTCGCTTTCTGCGTCCAGCAAAAGGTCACCGCACGCGTTGTTGCAGTCAAAATGAAGGTCACATGACTCCTGCGAGAACTCGCGGACGCAAAATCCGCCAGGAATCACATGAATTGTCTGCACACGTGCAGCTGCGTAGGCGTCGACTTCGTTCTGGGGTACGCTCGCTAGTGCATCCACCAACTTTCCCGCAAATCGTCCACTAGTAAGTTGTGGGCGTAACTCGTCCGCTCTCTGATAGCTGGTTTTTGAATGATATGCCTCGTTCTGACTTAGCTTTCGTCCAAACCACTCAGCCTGTGCGAGTTCACTAAGCCCCCCTTTGTCGAGCAAGTCATTGATGAAACTTCGCAAGGCATGTGGTCGCGTCGTCGGAAAATCCCCATCCTTTCCACCAACGTCATACGCCTCGAACCCCGAAGCTATTTCCCGACGATTGCCTAGAAATTCTCGAAGCACGTTGGTATTCAGCGGAAAAACAGCGTAGGTGAAATTGGTTGCACTTTTTCTTCGCATTTGATTTGGAAAAACAATTCCAACTACCTCCGAGAGCATGATAGGTTTGCCATTCCTCCCATACATTATCGGCCCAACAAACACATCCCGCGCCAGCGCGTCGAGAACGTCAACGCTGCTAAACACGAACGCCCTTCCCTTTTTCCCACAGTGTTTTATGCCGCGCGCCTCGCAAAAATCACGGCCTGAGTGCACTGCAAGACCAAAGAATTCTTCAATATCTACGAAAGTAAGAAGCTCCTTCGGCAATTTATTTTCCATAAATGGAACAAAGTCACTCGCCTCAATTTCCAAAGCGACTCTCCTTGCCTCAGCCGTGAGCAATGACAATTCCTCGAAGATAGCAACAACGATGTCACACCAAATTGTTGGAACAACCTTCTCATCCAGTCCAACATAGGTAACAATTTTTCCATTCAAATCCACCTCTTCCTCGGAAGACTGCGCGAAATCGCCGCCGCCGGTGCCCCGCTTTCTGCGAAAGTACCGCAACTGCAAAATCCCATCCCCATCTCGATACAGTGAAGCGATAGGTAGCGTCACGACCTCCCGCGCACGTAGCCCGAAGATTACTGCAAGCGAAATCAAGCAAATGAGAAGCCGGTCACGATGATTCTCTCGAGGGATGGTCTGATACATGTATCCAATAGCCCTCACAGCCGTCTCCTCAGCAAAACGCTCTTGCTTCTCCGAGGGAACCGTCGGGTCAATCAACTCCTGAATCTTGGAAGGCTCTGTTGAAGACAATCTCGACTTCCAGTCCAGCCTGAACCGTGACAATCCATTGTTATCAATAAACCTTGCGATACAGGTGAGCACTGAACACCGAACATAGCAGGTCGCGTGCTTGTACTTCTCTGAAAGATATCTTTGGGTTCGTTCAAAGTGACGGCGAGAAATCATCTCGATACGATAGTCAATATCCTTCAACTGCCCAAAGAGCGCCCTCAGCACGTCGTTGTCGCGCGTTACCATCGACTTCCCACGAGCGCTCAGAAACTGGCGAAGAGCCACGAATGCCTTTGAAAAATCAATTGTATCGACCACCTTGGTTTTATCCTTACCTCCCCTATACAAATCATCAAATATCAACGTGACACTTGTTATCCTTCGAGAACCAGGGTCGAACGAGGTTATCGGAACGGCGTCAGGTATGAACGTACCACTGGGATTGAAATGATGCCCTAGTGCCCAAACATCCACCTCCCAGTCGTGCGAGAATGGATTCAACTGTTTCGCCTTGGCGACCACGCGCTCTAGATTGAGATTGGGGTCATTTGAGAGCTCCGAAATAAACTGCAGACTCTCCCGAGGCGTACGTGACCGCTTCTTCTTTCCTCTCATTTCTTTTTTCCCGCGCATCGTTTGATAAGTGACTCCACTCGATGCTTCAGCGCTGAAAGCTCCGCTTCCGCGTTCTTAAATTCTCTGATGCCGTCAATCCTGTCTTCAACCTGTCTCAAGGCTTGCTCGTGCGGGCCGTTCCAAAATGGCTGAAATTTGTGGCAGCCGTAACATGCTAGTGGAACGTCTAACCCGCAACTGCTTCCCACCTCGCGAGCACACGCGCCTCCATCATCCTCCGTAGACTCATCGGCGCCTGCCACCCGAATTCGCATTCCGGGCACATTGACATTAGTTTCCTCGCCCGGCCAAATTGGCTCCGAGAACCACGACACTAACTGCCCCCCGTTGCTCTCGAAAGCAGCGTCTATTTGAGGAAGCATATCTTTACCCATCGCGAAATAGACATGCACGCATTTAGTGTTTGAGTGGTCAAGCGCATCTGCCAAAGCCTGCTTGGATATGCCTGACCGCGCGAGCGTCGTTGCAAACGTATATCTGAGTCGCCGGGGAGTCAGATGCAAAAGCTTATCGTTCACTCGCGAAGGAACCCCCATTCTCTTCACGAATGAGTGAAGCAAATCTGAGAACTCATGGCTGTCCATGCACAGTTCGGTAAGACTTCCATCTCGCCTGGCATTCTCTGAAATGAAGAGCGGCGGGTCGACTCTATTCACCTTCAATTCTCTGTTGGATTTCACAAGCTCAAGAACAGAGGCGACTATATTCTTTCCGCAATAAACCTCCTTAAGTTTGTGCCTTCCGTGTTTAGTGGCCGCCTTTTTGATGCGAGGAATTTTCAAAATCCACCCTTCGTCCTCAGGCAGCCGGCGCTTAAGCTTGTTCGAGAGATAGCTCTGCAACAGCAAGCAATAGTTTCTTGGATTTCTCCCGAAACCGAGACAGAGCCGCACAGCTGCACGCTCTTGGACTGACCGATGTTCTCGACAGGCGTCTTTCAGCAAGGCCATTTTTAATGCGTGTAATTCGTCCGGCCACAAAGGTCCCACATCGGGGTCGTCGCTGTGGACGTTCAATCCGGTCGGATTCTGTGGCAGTTCCAGGCCTGCATACGCCATACATAGCTCTGCGCTGAACCCAAGCTCCGGCCAGTTGTCAGCCGCGTAGATGAGCCATGTTCGGACATTCCAGAATCGATGCAGCGAAGACTTTGCCCTAAGCGCCCTGACGACCTCACGAAGCCAGTCCCAAAGTTGTTGCTCAAATGCGTCCGGGTCTGCATCTTGGCCGGACGGCCAAATCCGCTGGTCCGTTATCGACAGGCAATACTTGAACGTACCAAAAATATTCCGCAAATACTGTGGACTGTTTCCTCCAATCAGTTTAAAAAGATAGTGCTGAATCGAAGCAAGAAACAACGACTCACCAAGCTCGAGTTTTTTCCACCTCAAGCATACATATCTGTGGTCGTCATCCAGTTTCCAAATATCAGATGACGTGTCGACCACCCGCTTAGCTCGGTCGACCGTTGACTCAGGAACGGGTGGGAGTCGATAAGCTTCTGAGCTAAACAAATCGAGTGTCAGATTCATTCGTCGAATACCTTCCTTTGATGCTTTTTGAGAACTTCGTCTCGGGTCCGGTCTCTTTCCCGCTTCGTATATCTTTCCACGCTTCCTTCACTTTTCCAGCCGCAAAGGGACATTAGGCCTCCGCGTGCTTCCTTTTCTGTCTTGCCATCCTCACGCGCGTCGGCAAGATAATCGCTCGCGACCGTATGGCGCCCTATATGGGGGAAGATTCTCCTGCCTAACACGAAACCTAACTGAGCTATTGCTATATTGACTCCGGACAAACTCAGCGGCGCTCCCGTGCGAGAGCTGACGAAAAGATAATCATGCTCGAGAGCAGCCTTTGTCATCGGTCTGACCTTTCGAATGTAATGCTGAAGAACTGTCCATGTCTCTATAGAAATCGGAAGCACTCTTGGTTGAGTCTTCGCTGCCGGTTGGCGTTTTCGCGGGTCTCTATCATCGTCCGGGCGGCGAAAAACCCGAATGTAGTGTTGCCCTTCGATTTCCAACACATCATCCTTCATCATCCCCGCAAGTTCACCTCTCCTAATTCCTTGTCTAAAGAGAAGGAGCGTCATTGGGTAGTTTCTGATTTTCGGAATGTACCCGCGCCAAGGGTTCAATCTCGATACTGGCCTGGAAGCATCTAAAAGCAATTCGAGCTCAACTTTGCTAAGCGCTTCTCGCTCGTCCGCGTCTTGCGGTGCGAAGAGATTACTTTCAAAGATATTATCCAATGCCTCGCGTTGCATCTTTATTTTTGAAATTTGTTCAAGCGATTTGTTCGCATCAGCAATCGCTAAATCCAAAGCTTCATCAATGAGGCCCCTCAATGCCCTCACTCTGGCATTGTATGTATTTACACCAACGAACATCTGAGCGGTTCGATTCATGCTTTGTGTTATCGACGCGTGCCTGAGCCAGTTGATAAGTCCGTCACGGATGAGCTGTATGTTTGGCACTTCGCCCTTCAGTAGGCGCTGCTCAAAATCTGGCATGAAGGCATCTGTCCACCAATATATGTGACAGAAGTGCGCACCCAATTTCATACGCGATTCTGACGCCAGAGCTGTGCGTCTGCGTAAGAGACGGATGTTTGCAAGGACCGGCGGTATGCGTGTACTGCGGTGAATCATGATGGGGAGTCGCTCCATGCGCCCGTCTGATACGATTCTGCGACTGTCACTTAGCATGTAAGGACTTTGATTGTTGACCATCACTGCCCGACACGCCGCGTATATCGAACTCGGGCTGGCGTCGATTGATGCCACAGTGCGCATGTAACACCTCATCACTCAACATGAACAGAATCTCTTCGCGCTCGCAATAGAACGTTCGGGAGTAGGCTCTCGCCGCCCATCATCGCTGCGCGGCATTTCACATATCTAGCTTCGTGGGTCGGTTGCATCGCCGATGCATGTACCCAAGGTACGATTCCCCGCCCAGATTATGGGGTGAATTCTCGCAATAGAACATCTTGCAGAATATCGGGGAATCATCTAATTCTTCTGGAATGTGATACGTTAGAGATTCCGCTTCCTCCCCCAAACCAAAAAATATCTACACCTGCTATCTAAGAATCTACATCTGCTATAAAAATCAACAAAAAGCATATTTATAAATCGCTTGCGCTCTCTTTCTACTCCATCTATCATGCGCTCGTACCTCCGCTTCGCTACGATTAGGGAGCACAAAGGAGTTTATAAGATTCCATCGTTTCGATTATCGAGCTCGCGGTGCGGGGTCCTTCTGGTAGCGAAATCAGGCGGGAAACGACACGGTTTATATTCCAATTTCAAATCTTGATTAATTAATCTTCTCAACTAATGCTTTGGTGTGCATCCAGACGCCAATGGAGATTGCCCATGTTTGGCGATACGGAGTGGTTCACATTTTTTCCTGCATCTGCAAGAGATACGCGACGCATCGCGAACGGACTGCGTCGCCTTTCACCGGTCAATCTGAGCGAAGCGACCTCGTTGGAGGTGACTGCGAAGGTATTCGGCTACGCCTCGTATGCGAATTTGCTCGAGTACCTTGCCTTTGACTGGGGCTACCCGCACAAATGGGACGAGGACATTGACGAGCCGACGATGACCGACCGAGTACAACTGCAGGCAGTCGCGCTAAAAAAGTGCCTCAATGTAACGATTGAAGAAGCACGGAATCTACTCAAACTGTGGCGCCCCTCGTCTCGGCATCCCTCGGCGACTTGGTCCACGAACACAGAACGAATGAACGAAGCAAAGCGCGAATTGGAGCGATTCGCCCCAAGGAACCACTCGGACTACATGGACCGCTTGGCCGACACATTCCGCCCTCAGCCTCCACTCGTTATGAAAGAATCGCCATGGGGCGTCTGTCCCGTACCGGAGCCTGCCGCCTACTTCGATGGTCTTAATTTACCGCTCCTAGGTTCTATCCCCCAACTCTGCTTGTCTCCCGTCAGATGTAAAGCGACGGACTAGGGATTTAAAGAAATTGCTCCCACCGGGGCGATTGACGCACACAGCTACACTTTCTCTCACTGCGCAAATGTGCGGCTTCGGAAGCTACCGGGAACTGAATGCAGCGACTCAGCGCGGAACCGTTGACGGCGAAGCGCATTGGGATGACAGGCTAACCGGAGAGCAACTGGCCCAGCGGAAGAGAATGCAGGAAAGCGCACTCTCGGAGGTACTCGGTTTTCACTCGGAAGACTTGCGCGAGCTACTCGACGAGTGGATGCCAACAGAACGCCCATCATTCTGCAACAAGCGACGTCGAGAGCCGATATTCGATGAGTTGCGCACCCAAAGCGATAGCGACCCGCTCGACGAACGTGAGTTTCAGGTATTTTCGCGCCACAGGGGCAAACCGCCAGAGAGCACCCCGGTCATAATTGTCCGGCGACATCGGAGACTACGGGCCAGCGACGCGCGCCACGATTCGACAATCCGGATTGCTGATGCCGGAGCCCTTCTCGCGCTTAAAAGCCCGAATTCTAAAGACACCGGAGGGAACGACTAGCTGCCCCATTCGCCCTTCGCGCAGCGGTGGCTCGACGTTGACCTCGCATGAGAGACGTCGACGCCCAAGTGGCAGTCACAAATCCGGGAAATCCGGGAAATCCGGGGAGCAATTCTCCCAGTCTCCAACTCTTTGGCAGGCACGAGGCGGCTTAGGTAGCTAGTTGCCGTCACTCTTCGATACCGCGCAAACCGCCACGCATTATGCGAAATGCATGAGATGCGTTAGTTTGCGCCCCCGCGTCTTGTCAGCCCACGCCGCAGAGCTTGCAAACCTTAGAAAACGAGCCGTCGATACGACCAACTGAGCGCGCGTATGTCCGGAGTTCCTCGAGGTCTGTCGAACAAACCTTGATGTAGCCGCGTTGCGTGAATTCGCCCGGTTCGCTTTGGCGCGGCTTCGTGACGGCATTGCACGTCGCTCGATGCAATACGAGATAGCTTGTGGAAGTGCCGACTCTATATCGGTTAAGCACGAATCCCAGTGGATTGGCTTGGGCCCACGCAAGGTAGGCAGTATCATCGTTGTCGAAAATGGTCGTTTCCATATCACGTCGTCGCTCAGGCCATTGGCTGCATGCAGTTCCGAGGAAAATATGTTAGCCCAACCTGGCGGTCTACCACTGGCCGCCAAGAATTTCAATGCAAGCAGGTCTGGGGTCCCTGGCCGAATCACGCTTGCGTACATCAACTGCCCGTCTCTCGAAAGCTATGGATTTCCTGCTGGCCTATCGACACCGCGACCTGCCAAGTCCATTGAACCTGCAACGTTTCAGCGAAGAGACTTGGACTAGGGACTTTGAGCGTCTCGGCACCGATGACGCAGATGCCGACCTGTATCGCGCGGGTTTGATGGTACATGAGAAGTGTCTACGGCTCTGGTCGATGCGTTATCTCCCAGAATCCGGTCTGAATGACGTTACCAAGATTCGAGCCGCGCTGGCAGTCGGCAACCATGCCGCACGCGCCATCATTCATCGCATGAAGACCCTCCTCGCGGGCGCCCAGGGTAATGGCAAGCCGGCCGTTCCCCTTAATCAGTTAAACATAAAAATTGAGGCCCCAGGAGGCGCCTTCTCACCTGATGAACTCATCCAGGCGACAGAGGTTGGCGTTAGACTTTCGATTGGCGAAACACTTCGCTCCGTGGGAAGTGGACCCGATGGCTTGACCGGAAACGCATCATTCAAAAAAGTCGATTGGGACCGTTTGCTCGTCGAATTCAACCTTGGTGCGCAGTTCGATGACCTGAGCGAGCAGTGGGATGACTTCGCTTGGAACGGCTACCGGATTGAAGAGAAGCGTGACGCAACGCTGATTGTGCCCCGGGATGACGACTGGATTGTCCGGAATCGGGTTTCAGGCCGTAGACTCGATAACCTGCTCCTTCAGTATCACCACAATTCAATTGAGAATCTGAAATTGTGGCCAGACCACGCCCTTTTCGCGGCCGCGCCGCGCTCTGTAAAGCGGATTTCCCGGAGGGACGGCAACTACGTCATCGACATACTCAATGACCATAGCTCGAATCGCGACGATGCCATACGATGGCTTGCGTCCGCATCCTACGCACAGGAGCCTTATTACGAAGAGCTATTAAGCAGGCCGCGTCCGCTACTTAGCGGTGGCACCATATATAACCTGATGTCCGCATGGGCAGTCCTCCAGTCCATCTCGCTGAAGCTATTCGATTTTGAGAGCGACACCACCGATGACCGTGAGCCTCACGCGTGGGTTGCGCAATACTTGCCGGTTATCGACGTCGCAACCATCGCTCGCGCGATATCGGTCGCGGCGCGCGTCGCGATGAGTCGCGCCACGAGCATCGTCAAGTTCCTCACATACAGCGGCGCATATCACCAAGAACTGTACGGACATCCGCTCGTTCCTGTGAGCAGGACGGCTGTGTCACCATGTCTAGCCGGCATCTATTCGCCGAACATCCATCGCCTGACAGATGTGTGGCTGCGCGAACTCGGCGAACAGCTCGAGCAGCGCGGACCAGTATTCGAACGGTTCATACGGGCGCACGTTGCAGAGTCTGCTGCGGAGTCACCGACGCTTTCCGAATCAGCGTCCGTACTCCCTGAAGCACTGAACTTCACTGTGCCGGGCCGGCGCCCCGAAGAGATAGACCTCGTCGTTGTAATCGAAAATCTCGTTCTTGTCGGCGAAGTGAAGTGCATGCTGCAGCCCACCGAGTCCCAAGAAACCGCCCGCCACAGACAGAAAGTTGAGCTGGCCGCAAATCAGATTGCCAGAAAAGCTGCGTTTGTTAGAGACAACGCAACCGCGTTTCGCGAACAATTGGCAGCACGTGGCGTCCAATGTCCTGAAGGCTTCGAGGTACTACCTCTGGTGGTTCTCAACAATCCGATACACGTCGGATTCCCCGTCGAAGACGTACCCATAGTCGACGAACACATACTAAAGGTCTTTTTTGACGGGGCACTGGAAAACGCGGTCGTCTTGACGGAGACAGGTGAAGACAAACTCGTGCGTAGCTTACCTCTGTACTCGGGTCTTGAGGGTCTTGCCGAAAACGCTAAGTCGTATTTTTCATCTCCACCGCAGCTAGACTTCCTGAAGCGCTCAGTGAAACACCGCTTGATGCCGGTCCTTTCCATATCCGACGACGATAGGCCGTGGTTCTACATCACCGTAGAGTGCGCACCCCACCTTGATGCCGCTATCTGGGACCAACCAGTTTCACCGCTAACCGATGAAAACAAGGCTTAACCAACTCTCAAACGATATCTACTAGCTCGGGAATTTCTCGGCGATAGCTCGCATAGTTTCGGACCAAACCGAATGCATCCGACGTATCGCTACATTGACTGCTCAGGGATTAAAGGTAAGGTCAGAGAAGGTCCCGTATTCCGGCGCGAATACAAGCCGCACCGGACCAACCTGACCATACTGGTTCTTAGCGATAATGAGTTCCGCCGTTCCCCTATCCGGCGAATCAAAATTGTAGAACTCGTCCCTGTACACAAAGGCGACCAAATCGGACTCGTCTGCGAGTTCGCGCCAGTTTTGGAGGTCAGGTGAGTTTGGTCGCTTGTTCGGACGGATTTCGACGGTCCGGGAAACCGGCGCTGTCACGAGAACCGCACAATCGAGCTCCCGGGCGAGCGCTTTGAGTCCTCGAGCTATGACCTCTTCATGGGCGCCAGTCTCCGAAGAAACTTTGATATACGAGACCGAGTCGACTACCACCAATCCGAGAGCGCCGAGCTTCCTCTTGGCGGAGATGCATCTTTCGCGCAATGCGCTGAAAGCCAAGTCCGTGCTATCGTCAAACAAAATCTGCGCTTCTGCCAGTTGGTGCACCGCGTGCGTTACGCGAGGCCAGTCATCATCATTCAGCCTTCCAACCTGGAAACGTGTGTGCGAAACGCGGCCCGTGATGGTTATCAACCTGTTCATTACGTCGCGACGCGGAGTTTTGGTGCTGAAGACAAGCACCGGCAGACCGGAGACAGCGACCGATGACACTATACCTAGTGCTAAGTTTGTCTTGCCCATGCTTGGGCGAGAAGCGATTGTTATTAGTTGCCCAGCGTGTATTCCGTCAGTGAGATGGTCAACGTCGTGCAAGCCGAAGGAAATGCCGCTTATCGGTCCGGACTTGTCACGCCGGTCGAGGCTCTCAACCATTTCGGCCAATGTTTCCTGAAGCGTGCTGAAACCCGACGGTTCATGATATCGGCGCTTCCGCTCAAGTAGTTCGTCTATAACGACGCGAAGGCCCCGGGCGACATCGCGCCAACCTAAGTCTTCGTTCTGCCATTCGATGATTGAAATGGCGTCCTTTGGTAGTCCCTGCAAACCCATCAAAGGTTCGTCTATCAGGTCCAACGGACGCACAAAGACCGGAATTACGACGGCGCTTTCGGCCTCATGCCTCTTCAAAGCACGTGCAAGTTCCTTCTCGTAGCAGTATCCGGACGCTACGAAACTTGGGCTAACGAGCAAGAGAATGACGTCGGCAGTCTCAATGTTACGGTCGATTTCTGCTGCCCACGAACTCCCAGCAACAATTTTTCTGTCTGACCAATGCGAAATCTTCTTCGCTCGCCGCAGAACTGCGAGATGCTCCTCCAGTGCCTCCTTGAAGCGCTCGTCCTTGTGCGAGTAGCTAATGAAGACGGTGACTTGCGGGTCTTCGGTGACATCCATGCCGTGTATCATCCGATGAGTAATTTAAACGCATTTCCGAGCACATTTCGGCGCGCGCTCCAGCCCGACGACATGGCGCCCATGTCCGACCCTGTGCTTATTGTAACTATTGTTGTACTTTGCAACAGGCAAGTCGTCAGTCGACTACCATCTTGGAACAGCGCCCACCGAAACACCACAGACAATGCGCGCTTAATTCAACGACTACAGCTGCTGCAGTGTATAACGAGCGACGTGATGATTATGATGCCCGGTGAAGTCTGTACCTAGCACGCCCAAGGGGCCCTCAAGTTGCACCGCCACTAAAACTCCCGTGTAACCACGGTCGACGAGAATTTCCTTCACCATGGCCACTTCTTCTATCGGCTGATTCACAATTTTCTCGTTGAAACCCTTCTCTTTGAAGAAATGCTTGATAAGAGCAGCCTCCGTAATCACGCTTACCGCATCTCGGTCCAATTCATCATCGGTCATCGAACCAACCACCCTTAACATCTGGTGAGGCACCATCTTCGCAATCGGACTATGCGAGATGTTCAAGAAATATACGAGCACCATCTCGTCTTCTCTGACCGCACTCGTAATAGCCCCCCATTTGTTGTGGTTCAACGTTCGATTGAGAACGCTGCCCTTGCTTTTGCCAATATATAAGACTTCGATGTCGTCGAAAACGTCCCAGTCAAACATGTGGGCAAGCTGAACCGGATTGACGACAGTGCGAGCCTTCAACTCACCGCCCTTAGCACCTTGCAGGAGCTTACAATCAATGTACAAGTAAGCGCCGCTGGATAGCTCAAAGTCGATTGAACTGAACCTTCTATATATCTCGTCTACCGGTAAGTTCGAAGCACCGCTCACGTCCCAGCCCGACATTACCTCGGTAGCCCAATGCTCCCAAGAAGTGAAGCCTTCCTTTACTCCGCTTGCTTCAAAAAGAATCTTTGCGACGTTGAATCGCACCGTCTCGACACGACTGCCAATCCTTACCTTCCCACTCAGACAAAAGCCTGACTCGACAACGAACGTCTCAGGCAAGAATTTAACTCGCCGTGTCTTCGCCAGGAAGTACACACTCGCCCTAGTTCGATGAAAATCCGTAAAGTTACCTTTGGACAATTCACCGAAGAGCATGTCCTTGTCCACAACATGGAACTCATCGATATGCGCATTAAAAAGCAATTCTGTATGGACGGAGTCTAGGTCAAACATGTACTGATAGCGACGCGAAGGGTTATCGATGTGGTCCGGACAGATGGAAGTGGAACAACGACGCTCACTCGTCCCCAACGATTAGGGGAGCCACCTAGGTCCGCTCGCCATTCAAATGCGTCCGTTGCTTTACGGTTTCACAATCAAAAAGCGGGAGCGGTCTTTCGCCCCCGCAATCCAAGCTGGAGCGCGTCCTCGGCCACTCCACGTAGCGCCGGACTCCGGGTCCTGGTATAGGGCTGGCTGCGGGCCACGAACGTAGTTGCCCGCCTTCGCCGGTACCTTTGCTTTTGCGCTGCTCGACGCCGCGCCGCCTCCAACCAGAAACCTCGTCCGGTCTTTCGCGTTTGCAATCCACGCCGGCGCCCGGCCGCGGCCGGACCAAGTCGCACCAGACTTGGGGTCAACGTACTTCGCAGCGGCGCCGCCTTGCTTTGCTGCGATGCCTGATTGAGGTTTACGACCACGTCGCTTGCCAACAAACGCCTCGATGTCAGCGACAGTGACGCCGTGCTTTTCCATCAACGCGCTAATCTTTTCGAGACCGACCTTGCTTTTCGTAGCGGCGAGTTCCTGCGCCTGTGCCTGGAGCTTCAGGATTTTTGCCTGAACAGACTGAAGTGTGGTCATTGCTTTCACTTTACTGGGGAAGTTCAAGCACTATGCCACACGTGAAGGCCGGCAGGCGAAGCCAATGTCAGCACTACCGTCTCGAACTTGAGAAACCCGCGCTACCTCTCAATGCTAAAAGCGCACAGATTCTTGCGCAACAACGCGGAGGACAACTCCGCGAACTGCCCTATCTCACCCAAATGGGAACGTGGTATCCGTTTTGCCCTTTTGACTCTACTCGTATGCAAGGAACGGCCCTGCCATCGGAAAGAGGACAACTGCGAACATCCAGTTGTCCGCCCTGACTGTAGAGATAGTCCACTCTTTGTTGGAGACTCAGTTTCTCCTGTTCTAGCTGGTGTACTGAATGGGCGGTAACTCCATACCAAGTAGCCATAAGCGCCGCGGTGGCGAACACCGCCGGAATGCAAACAAAGAATGTGGCTCGTCTTGTCGCCCTTCGAAATGCATCTGCCGCGCGGTCAGCCTCCACGTTGGCGTCCTTGACCCGCTCGGTCAGTACCTCCGCCGCGCTGTCTATCGTTTGCTTTAGGTTGCTATTCACGGCTGCGGCGACCGTTCCAGGCAACCGACTGCCGTGTTGCGCGAGTTCGTTCGACACGCGCTGCATAGACACGATGGCGTCACCTGTAAGCTTCTGGTCGCGGATAGCTGCCTCCAGCAACGACCCAAGGACGTCGTAGGAGTATTTGAGACCTTCAGAATCAGAGCGCAAACCCATGGCAGCTACCTCCCCCTTCCTCGCGATAGTCTCTGCTCCCTCACGGCCTGTTCACGTTTCAACTCGATGGCCTGTTGCCTCACTTGTTCGAAGTAGGCCTCTCGGACGAAGCGATGGTTTAAGAGCAGGTCTCGGATATCCGCCACCAAGACATAGCGGAGACCATCCTTCTGACTGTAGTTGACGATTAGTCCACCCGATGCACCCTGCAAGCCTCCCTGCGACACTGCGACCAAATTCACGTACTGCTTGTATGCCGCCTGCGTCTCCGCATCAATTACCCTAGCCACGGCATCAGCGGCACTCGAAGCTGTGAAATGCTCGATAGTCGTCGCCTCAGCTCGCGTGTCGGCAAAATCGAGGTAGGGCACAACTCTCGAAACCAGGCTATTCGCCTCATCCGACGTCTCGATATACCAATGAATCTCTCGCGAAATCGCCTGTAGATGTGGATTTCCGACCAATGCCCGCGACAGTAGCTGCCGCTTCGTCTCTTCCTTTTCCGAGGCATTCCTCTCGCGCTTGAACTCAATCAACCGCGTTACACCGGTATTCGCGACCATAAGGTCACCGAGCGCCTGGTCAATCGGTGACTGCTGTAGCAGATTCACACACATCGGCCGCACGGATTCTTCACTCAGTTGCCCGATGCACAACCCGAAGGTGTAAAGAAAGTTTCCAATCACAATGTTTTCGTATGGGTCCATCAATCTCACTTGTGCGAAGGTGTAGCGACCGAGAATCGCCTCGTCTTGGTGTCTACAGCGTCCCTTGAAGACCACTAACGGCGATAACGCCGGCATTCTTTAGACGAATATCCAGACAATGCCACGATTGTGTCAATTTGACTGCGCGGCGCGACCGATAGCCGCGGACGGCAAACGCACACCGCGCTACGTGCAAAGCGAATCGCCGGCGACATATGAATGCGGCGTTAGGCGTCAGCTTCACATAGAATCACGACACGTCAATACGACGCACGAGGACTGTGGTTCTGCAATGGACAGAGAGACGTACAAAGGCTGCGTGTTGTGGGGACATGCCATCGCGCAACAGGAGGAACTACTTGAACAGGGGCGGTTTGCTTCGAGCGGGACCATCACTCGCGAACAGAAGCTGGTCGAAGCCTCCGGGGTACTCGGCTTATTCCAGACTATGGAGGAAGCAGAGCAGGCGGGTCTCGCATGGGCGCGCGCGTGGGTCGATGCGCATCTATAAGTCGGCTATTCGCGATGGGTCAAGCGTCGCGCGCATAATCCTGCCCACTGGAGATGTCCTATCTGCCATCGACCACTCGGGAAGCACGGGATTGAATCGTGTCTTTTCCACGGGCCCAACTTCCAATTAATTTCATGGACGAAAAAAAAAGCCCCGACACGTCGGGGCGAAAAAGGGTGCGAGACAGGAGCTGAAACGCACCCCAAGGGCGTTGACGCCCGCCTAACAACTCAGTTTTCCGCACCACTACCATTCAAAATCTTGGCGTGATGTGCAATATGGTCGGCCATGAACGTGGAAATAAAATAATATCCGTGGTCGTAACCTTCATGTCTACGCAGCGTCAGCGGCTGCTTAGCAGATAAGCAAGCCTCCTCAAACATCTCAGGATTCAGCTGCTTATCCGTTAGAAACTTGTCGTCCAATCCTTGGTCGATAAGAATCCCGGTGGGGAAAGGGCTATGCATCGTCTGCATCAGCACACTTGCATCGTATTGCTTCCAGGTATCCCGAAACCGCCCGAGGTATCCGGCGAATGCGCCTTGGCCCCAATCGCATCGCATCGGTGCCGCAATTGGCGCAAACGCTGAAACTGACTTGTAAATATGTGGATTCCGCAACGCGAGAATCAGCGCGCCATGCCCTCCCATCGAGTGTCCGAAAATTCCTATCTTCGTTCCGTCAATCGGGAAGTGCTCGATAGCTAGCCGACGCAGCTCATCCCGAACGTAGGAGTACATCCGGAAATGCTTGGACCACGGCGATTCAGTAGCATCAACATAGAATCCCGCACCTGTCCCAAATTCCCAAGAACTGTTCTCCCATGGAATCCCGGTTTCCCGCGGACTGGTGTCGGGAGCAATCAAGGCAATTCCGTGCTCTGCCGCGTATCGCTGTGCTCCCGCTTTGATTGGGAAAGTCTCCTCCGTGCACGTCAAGCCGGCAAGATAGAAGAGGACGGGTACTTTTCGGGAAGCCGCTTGAGGGGGCAAGAAAACCGAGAACTTCATCGGCATGCTTACCGTGCTCGATGAATGCTTGTAGACCGCCTGCGTGCCGCCAAAGCAACGATGTGATTCAACAATATCGAGCATGAATCCTCCTTGTCAGTAGATTACGACCGAGCGGATGGACTCACCCTTCTTCATCAGGTCAAATCCCTCGTTGATTCGTTCGAGAGGAAGGTGATGCGTTATCAAGTCATCGATATTGATTTTTCCTTCCATGTACCAGTCGACGATTTTCGGAACGTCTGTACGACCGCGCGCGCCACCGAAAGCGGAGCCTTTCCACTCGCGACCTGTCACTAGTTGAAACGGCCGCGTGCTGATTTCCTGACCGGCGGCAGCGACGCCGATGATAAACGACTGCCCCCAGCCTTTATGCGTGCATTCGAGCGCCTGGCGCATCAATGTGGTATTGCCAACGCATTCGAACGAGTAGTCGGCGCCACCATCGGTCAACTGCACAATGTGGTCGACAACATTGTCGACCGCCTTCGGGTTGATAAAGTGGGTCATGCCAAACTTCTTCGCGAGTTCGACGCGCCCCGGATTAATATCAACACCGATAATCTTGTCGGCGCCTACCATCTTCGCGCCCTGAATTACATTCAGGCCGATGCCACCCAATCCGAACACAACTACGTTCGTGCCCGCTTCGACTTTCGCCGAATAAACCACCGCACCGACGCCCGTCGTCACGCCACAACCGATGTAGCAAATCTTGTCGAACGGCGCGTCTTCGCGCACCTTTGCTACCGCGATTTCGGGTACCACGATGTAGTTCGAGAAAGTTGATGTACCCATGTAATGGAACAGCGGCTTGCCATCGAGCGAAAATCTCGACGTCGAATCCGGCATGAGGCCTTTGCCCTGTGTCGAACGAATGGCCTGGCATAGATTCGTCTTGCGCGACAGACAAAACTTGCACTGACGACATTCAGGCGTGTAGAGGGGGATGACGTGGTCACCCTTCTTCAGCGTGCCGACACCCGGACCCACATCCACGACCACACCGGCGCCTTCATGACCGAGAATGGCGGGGAAAAGGCCCTCCGGGTCAGCTCCGGAGAGCGTGTAATAGTCGGTGTGACAGATGCCGGTAGCTTTCACCTCAATCAGGACCTCTCCTGCTCGCGGCCCTTCGAGGTCTACTTCTTCAACGGTCAAGGGTGCACCGGCCTTCCATGCGATAGCTGCTTTCGTCTTCATGTATCAAGCCCTTCAGGGGGTAGTAAGAGGCTGCAAAATCTGGGGCCGCCGCCCAGGCAAATCCGCGGCTGCCAATCGCTTCAACTCGCTGCTTGAAGCAATCGCAGCCCCGGTCACGTGGGCAAGGGCGAGGCGGGAAAGACACCGGACATCACGATAAAGCCCGGTATGCGTTTGACGCGGTCGGTCCAGCGGCGGATTGCGCCGTAGTCTGCGAGCGAGACTCCACCTTCGTCTGCCAATACGATGTAGGGAAAACAGGCAATGTCGGCGACGGTCGGTTGCGATGGGCTGCAAAGGAACTCCCCCCCCGTCTTTTCGCGGAGCCAGAGATGCTCGTCCAAGACTCTCAGCAATTCGTGCGCGCGCTTTCGACACGCGTCGTCGTCGAAATCAAAGAAGAACAGGTCGTGCAAACGCGCCGCAGAGATAGAACCAGTGAGGCTGTCGGCAAACGAAAGCCACATCTGAATTTCGCCAATGAGTTGCGGATTCGATGCCGGATACCAAGTGCCGGCCGTATCGTATCGAGACGCCAGATAGACCAGAATCGCTTGTGCGTCACGCAACGTCACGTGGTCGTCAATGAGCGCGGGAAGCTGCCCGAGAGGATTAACTCTCAGAAACACGTCGGTTTTGTGCTCTCTGCCCGGATAGAACTCGACGGGCTCAAGCTTGTGTTCCACGCCAAGGATGTTAAGCAGGAGCCGTACCTTGTAGCAGTTGCCGGAAAGTTCGTAATCGTAGAGCTTTATCATGTGAGACTCACTTTAGATATCGAGCACGAGCTTCTTGCTCTTGCATCGGGATACGCACGGCATAATCCACTTGCCGCTGGCACGCTCTTGCTTTGATAAGTAAGTATCGTGATGCTCCGGTTCCCCATCGAGCACTGCCGTCATGCATGTACCACAAACACCCTGCTCGCATGACGCCTCAATGGGTGCGCCAGCATCCCAGCAAGCCTGCAAAAGCGTCTGCCCGGCTGCCACAGTGACGGTCTTGCCCGACTTCGCGAGTGTCACCTCGAAAGCCTCGCCGCCAGTGGGGATGTCTGTGTTCTTGAAGTACTCGAAGCGCACCGACTCCTCCGGGAAACCGCGTCCGACTGCGACTTCCTTCACCGTATCAATCATGGGCCCGGGGCCGCATGTGTATATCTCCGCCGATTCTGGATTAAGCAACTCGACAATTTCCTCGAGTCGCTGTCGGGTTCCGTACGCGTCGAGTCCAGTGTGGAGATATACGTTTTTCCCAAGAGAGCGCAGTCGCTCGCGGAACGGAGTATGCTCAGGTGTGCGAACGAAATAGTGCATCTCATACGAATCGCCGCTCGCATTGAGTGCCTGAGCCATCGAAAGGATAGGCGTAATACCGATGCCACCGGCAATCAGGACAGGTCGACGACCGTTCCGACGCAGCGGGAAGCCATTGCGGGGAACCGTGATTTTGAGTTCAACGCCGTCCTGCACATCGTCGTGCATCGAACGCGAACCACCTAGCGACTGCACCTCTCGCTTGACGCCAATCAGAAACGACTCACGTTCGTGGGGCGCATTGAGGATTGAATATTGCCGAACGAGCCCGACTGGCGTCGTCACGCTCACATGCATCCCGGGAGTGAGTTGAGGCAGCGGCCGGCCGACAGGCGTAAGACCAAACGAAACAATGTCTGCGGTTTCCTGCACGCGCGAGCTCACCGTACAGCGATACTCGGCTGAATTAGCTTGCGGTGTCGCGACCACGACGGGAACTTGCACGGGAATAGGCGCAGCTTTTGCCGATACAATGCCCTTCTTCACAGGCTCTTTGGCGTTTGCCCGCTCAAGCGCACGTCTGAACTCTCCAAGCACGTGTGAGAAGCGAGTCAGGAAGTCAAGAGTGATGGATGGCATGCGCGCGGCCATCGCATGCACCACTGCTTTGTCCTGCGAATGCGGTTGAATATAGAAATGCAGCCCTGGTTGACCATCCTGCCCTGTCGATATTTCAACAATGTCATCGCCATACCGGCGAAAGCCAACGCTCTTCGATTCGCCACCGAAGCATTCATCAAAGCACAACCCATCTTCGAGAAGGCTTTTTGCGACCTCTTGTGCAGGAACGTTGAACGGCAGGCTTCTCAGAAAAGTTGCAGATACGCCGTCCACTTGTGTCTTTATGATGGGAGGGTCACCGACCGGGGTTCCGAGTGAGACCCATATCAAACCCGCAGATTCACGAACGGCAAACGTCTTCGCACAGGCCTTGCTCGGCTCAGTTGCGTCCCGATGAGCCGGCACGAAGGTGCAACCTCCAGAGCCGCTTTCATATGTCCAACCGTGATACTGGCAGCGAAGCTCGTGGCCAACATTCACGCCAAGAGAAAGCCTCAGGCCGCGATGAGGACAGCGATTTTCCCAGGCATTGACGATGCCATTGTCGTCGCGCCAAATAGCGAGTTCCTGCCCTGCGAGTGATGCCTGAAAGACGTGACGCTGGCTAAGAGCCTCGGCGCTGGTAACGGGGTACCAGCGGTTTCCATCGAAAGAAGTCATGAATCTGAAGTCCCTATATCAATCCACAATTGCGCCGTATTTCAAGCCGCCTTCGCGCATCCAGCGGCGATATGCCGTTGCAAGGACGTCGGCCCGGACCGGAGTCTCACGGTTGACCGACAACGGCAGTCGCTTCGGCACCTGATTGATGAGAATCATCAAATCCTGGCCGAAAATGGTCTGCTGGAAATGCCGCAACTGTTCGTCACTGTTAACGTCGTCGACGTAGCACATCAACGTATGCGCGACGCACCATTCTTCATCTACCGGTTGAACAAAGAGGCAGAGTACGTCCCAGCGCGAAGGGTCCAGCGGACAGGTCTTGTAAAGAATCGCGATGTAAGGCCGCGTGATGCGATAGATGTATTCCATGTCAATCGCTTCGGTGGCCGTAGCCGAGCCTCGCGGCTGGGGGAATCGACATTCGGTGGCGATAATTTCATCGACCTGCTCGTCGTGCGTCACTTTGTACGGCGCGACGTCAGTAAACGGTTCCGCCCCGAGGATGTCTGTGTGCACAAACGGAAAATGCGCCATATCGAGGAAATTCTCGATGGCTCGCAGCCCCGATGTATTTACGCGAGCCGACCCGGCAGAAACGATACGGCGGTCGCTTTCAGAAAACTCAGGGACTAGGAAGAGGTCCCTCGGATTCGAGGCAAAGGAAAGCCAAAGAGTTCCATACCGCTCCTTCGCATAGAGCGGTCTATGCGTTCCATTGTCGTTCCACTTCGCGGCGACAACGTCTCCAACCTTCTCGTACGACACCTCGCGACCAAGCAGGCGCGTATGGAAAACATGACCCGACACGATGTCGTCGAGCGCCGCCACAGGGTGCCAGTCATCGAACAGTTGCTGCTCAAAATTCACGTGTATCTCCTACGTTGGCTTGTCAGATTCACAATCTGGTATACCAGAATCTATACTAAAAAATTTCCTGACGCCAAGCGTTTTTTTGTCGGGGATAACACTGAGGCGAAACGCGAGTGCGCTTCAGAAGGTCCGCGGAGGGGATTTTCGGCCCGCGAACGCAGGCCGATGTGTGAGCGCCGTTTAGTGCGCTAGTGCGAGCGAGAGGTCTACTTCCGGTGTAGCCATGGCGTCGAATCGATAGCCCCGGATGACGAGGTTGTAGTGGGATGCGAGAAGCGCCTTAGCCGCCGTTGCATCCCTGTTCTCCAAACATTCAACGAGTTGTGAGTGCTCGTCGCGCAGCTGGCAGTAGTCGAAGCCCACGCGGAACATCGCATTGATAAGTGCCTCGCGGCGCCTCAGCTGATGGTGAATCTGGTTCAGCGTCGCGTTGTTCAGAAAGGAAATGAGCAACTCATGAAACTCTCGTCCGAGTCTATCGCCAAGGTCATGCTTGCCCTTTTCGAAAGCGGCCTTCTCCTTCGTCGTGTGCGCCCTCAAGGCTTTCAACTGGTCTGCCGTAATGCTTTTGGTCAACTGGTCGATTACGCCACTCTCGAGCACGAGCAGCATTTGGTACAGCTCAAATGCGTCGTCGAACGTGGGGCGCCAGACAGATGAGGAACGCTTTGGCGAAATCTCAACCAGGCCGTCCTGAGACAACCGAATCAGAGCCTGACGCACCACGGTGCGGCTCACGCCATAGAGCTCCGCGATGTCGCGCTCATTCAGTTTGGCGCCTGGCGGTAGTCTTCGATGATAGATTGCATCCGAGATTGCGCCTACTATCTTCTGGGTCAGCATGTTCTGGAAAGGCGCGAGCCCGCGCGTGAGTGTTGGAATTCAACAACCAATGCCATGGTACTCCAGATGGGCGTTTTGGCACCAAAATGAACCCGATGCACCAAAGTCGCACGAAAATGCACCGTGCGACGCCGCTGGCTATCTGGATACGCATTTTAGCGCCCTTTGCTACGAAAGCGGCTACAGCGCATATTGGGAGTAACGAGTAGCTGGCACGAAAAATGTATCTCCGAAGCCCCAATTGCCACGGATGCAGGAAATCCCTGATTGCATCCGTTTTTTTTGCGCTCTACTTTGGTATACCAGATTTGTGTTTTGGCGTCTTAGATTTCAAGAACGTATCACCTTACCCACAGGAGCATTGAATGAGTGCGCGTGAACAGTACAAGCCACTTCTGGAAGACAAGTCCTATCTTCGGCATTTCTGGCACCCAGTCTGTACCCTCGACGAATTTGAGCGGTCCAACGCATCTGGCCACGGACCAATGGCCGTCACGCTGCTCGGTGAAAAACTGGTTCTAGCGAGGCTGAACGGCAAGATTGTCGCCGCCCCGGACCGGTGCGCTCACCGCTCTGCGCAGCTATCCATTGGGCGCATCGCGAAGTGTGACGGCAGAGACACATTGCAGTGCCCGTATCACGGATGGCAGTACGACAATGAAGGTGTTTGCAAGGTCGTCCCGGCATGCCCTGACAAGCCAGTGCCGCCGCGAGCGAAGCTCGCCATGTACGACTGCGAGGTCAAGTATCAAATTGTTTGGGTGCGCCTCGATAACTCATACGATTGCACCGAGATTCCGTTCCTCGGAGATTGGGACAACCCAGACATGCAGGTTATCGTGGCAGACTCCTATATCTGGAACACGGTCGCAGAGCGCCGTTGGGAAAACTTCACCGACTTCTCACATTTTGCATTCGTGCATCCGGGCACGCTTTACGACCCCTTCTTTGCAAGCCATCCGTTGGTCCTGGTCAATCGCGTAGACGGCGAATTGCAGTTCGAACTCTCTCCTCCCCGCGAGATGGAAGGCATCCCCGAAGAAGCGCCGATGGGTGACTTCATCTACCGTTGCACCATGCCCTACTCCATCAACCTGGAAATCAAGCTTTGGCGCGACGGCTCTCGATTCATCCTCTGGACCACCGCGTCACCCATTGACGAAAAAACTTGCCGCAACTTCATGGTCATCATCCGTGAACGTGACGGCCAGCCGGACCACGTCCATCTCGCATTCCAGAAACGCGTATTGGAGGAAGACCAACCGATTATCGAGTCTCAATGGCCTGCCGAAGTATCTGCCACTGAAATATCCGTCGCTACGGACAAGGTGTCTATCCAGTACCGTAAGTGGCATCGTGAGCTGTCCCTCGCTGCACCGAGCGGCAAAGAAGCGTTTCGCGAGGCTCTGCGCACTAATATCATTGACGAGATGGCAGGATAGGACCTGTCTTACTTCGAAGCGCGCGGCTTCCACCTGCAAACGTGCACGTCTAGCCGACGTTCGAGCATAGATTCTCCCCCTTCCGTTTTCAAAAGCTGAACGACTCGCTTGACATGCGTTTATTGACTTCGTAATTTCTGGTATACCAGATTTGACATTTAATAAACCACGCGAGTCGCCCTCGAGACTGCCAACCGAACAAGGTCTTGCCGACTACTTGTTAGTAGTTAGTTTAACGAATCAACAAAGGAGACAGGAATGCAACCCGTACCGCTGATTAAGGACAACCAGTATCTCCGGCACTTCTGGCACCCGGTGTGCACAGTAACTGAACTTGAGAAGGCCCAGCCGACAAGCTTCGGCCCGCTCGGCGTTACGTTGCTCAGGGAGCAGCTTGTGGTGGCTAAGCTCAATGGAAAGTATGTGGCAATGCGAGACCGGTGCGCCCATCGGTCCGCGAAGCTCTCCTGTGGGCAGGTCGTTGACGGCCAGCTCCAATGTCCTTACCACGGCTGGAAATACGACACGGCTGGAGCCTGCACGCAGATTCCAGCTTGCCCCGACAATCCGATTCCCAATAAGGCCCGCGTCGACAGCTTCGATTGTGAGGAGAAGTACGGGTTGATTTGGGTCCGGCTCGACTCGTCCTTCGACTGCACCCAGATTCCGTACTTCAGCGCCGCCGAAGACCCGAAGATGAGAATCGTAGTACAGGAACCCTACTGGTGGGACGCATCCGCCGAGCGCCGTTGGGAGAACTTCACTGATTTCTCCCATTTTGCATTCATCCACCCGGGCACGCTCTTTGACCCAAACAACGCCGAGCCACCCATCGTTCCAATGGACCGCGTCAACGGGCAATTCCGCTTCGTCTACGAGACACCTGCGGGCATGGACGTTCCGGACCAAGCTCCGATTGGCACGTTCACCTATCACTGCAGCATGCCATTTGCCATCAATCTGGCCGTGGAAAAGTACTCCACTAGCTCCCAGCATGTGCTGTTCAACGTGTCGTGCCCCGTCGACGAGTCGCACACCAAGAATTTCCTGATTTTCGCCCGTGAGCAAGGAAGCGATTCGGACTATCTCCACATCGCATTCAACGACGTCGTATTCGCTGAGGACAAGCCGGTCATCGAATCGCAATGGCCCGCCGAGATGACCACGGACGAAGTACCCGTGGTGACCGACAAGGTGTCAGTCCAGTACCGGAAGTGGATGCGTGAGTTGAGTGAAGCGGCAAGGGATGGCGCCGCCGCGTTCAAGAAGGCGCTTCATGAGCCAGTCATTGAGAGCGAACGGCAGTACTCCGACCTACGACCGCTCTAAATCATGAATTTGACGTTGCATTTTCCAGGAGTAAGTGATGACAAAAAAGATGTTTAAGCTGGCATGCGCTGGGCGGGGCGTTCAACCTTCGTCAATCGAAAATCCCGTCTCGGATGAAGAGCTTCCGATTGCAGAGCAGTTACGCCTGCTTTCGGAGTCGGGCCTTTGGGATTTCGTCGACCGCATTCCCGTCGACGATGACCAACTGCACCAGTACCAAAAAGCCAGCGAGAAGTATCACCTCCCTGTCCTCTCCGGCAGCTGGACGTATGTGCTTGGAAAGGATGACCAGATTCTACGGTCGAATCTCAAGCGCGCCCATGAGGTCGGGTCAAAGTTTCACAATCTGATGATTTGGGCCAAACACGGTGACGGGCACTACATCACTGACCAGGAGGTCATCGACTTCTACCTTTACACCTACGACCAAGCCAAGCAGTTTGACCTGACGATTTCCTTTGAATCCCATGTTGACATGTGGTCCGAAGATTTCCGACGTGTCACCAAGGTGGCGGAAGCAGTTCGCAGCCGTGGCATTCCATTCAACTTCTGCATGGACTACAGCCACTGCATATTCAAGATTGAGAATGAGGTAGAGCAAGCGGTCGCTCAGTTGCGCGGCGACAAAGAGGCCATCAGGAAACTCGACCCGTACAACGACGATAGTTTCGCAGACGAGTGGCTGAAGCAGAACATGGTCGTTTGGACGCAGGTTCGTCCGGCGGCGCCGAACGGTCCGCGTAATTGGTGGGCGTTCGAGACCGGCCCCTGGGATGGTCTTGGCTTCGACAGGCCCGGCCGCGCGATTCAATATCCGTTCTCAAACCCCAAACCTGGTGAGTGGCATACCGAGGAATGGCATGCACACAAGCTCGCGTGCACGAAGGAACTCGTCCGAAAAGTCATCGACCAGTACCTGGAGGTCGACGATTCGAAGATGGAAATCATGACCATCGACAATATCAACCTCGCAGCGTACGGGACGGGTTGGAAGTACAACATGTTCGCCGACAGTTGCCTCGTCGCGAAGTTCGTGCGAGAGCTCTACGCGGAGCGCGTCGCTGTCCATGAAGCGAAGAAGAAAGCGCAGTCTGCGGAAGACTTCGTCAACGCTCATCGGGCGTAGCCTCGACTGCAATCGGACTGGCCCGAGACTGGCAAGCGGGTCCTATTCGCGGCGATTCACGTAACTGTGAATCGCCGCTTTGAATCTGATGGTTCCTTTAACCTCCAGGAACCCTCCCCCAAATACGCGCGTCGAGTGGCCGACATAACTTAGGCGCGGATGCTGGTGCACCTCAATATTTGCCCACAAGAGAGTGAATCATGTTTGATGCAGAAAGCGACGAGAAGTTACCGTTGGGTGAGTTGGTCTTACTGGCCATCCAGCACGTTCTGATAATGTACGCTGGGGCTATTGCGACACCACTAATCATCGGTGCTGTCCTGAAACTGCCCAAGGACCAGGTTGCGTTCCTCATAAATGCGGACCTTATGGCCGGTGGCCTTGCAACGCTGGTACAAACGATTGGATTCAAGGGCATTGGGATTCGCCTCCCAATCATGATGGGCGTCACATTCACTGCTCTTGGACCCATGATTGCCATTGGGTCAAATCCGGAACTGGGCCTTCTTGGAATTTACGGTGCAACCATTTCCGCGGGAGTCTTTGGCATTATCGTCGCGCCGCTTGTAGGGAAACTCCTCCGGTTCTTCCCTCCCATTGTCACGGGCACGGAAATCCTCATGGTCGGCCTTTCGCTCATGGGTGTCGCAGCAGCATGGTCGGGTGGTGGATTTGGGAATCCCGACTTTGGCAACCCTGTCTACCTGGGCATCGCCGCTTCAGTACTCATCTTCGTTCTGTTGATGGTTAAGTACGCTCGCGGATTCCTTGCTAACCTGGCGATTCTTCTGGGACTCATTTTCGGATTCATCATAGCAGTCCCGCTCGGCCAAGTCTCGCTCGCCGGCGTGCATGACGCTGCATGGATTGGATGGGTGACTCCACTGCACTTTGGTGCCCCGAAGTTTGACCTTTGGGCAACCGCGTCAATGTGCGTTGTTATGCTCGTTACCTTTGTCGAATCGGCGGGAATGTTTCTGGCCATTGGCGAAATTACGGGAAAACCCATCACGGAAAAAGACTTGACTCGCGGCTTCAGAGCGGATGGCGTTGGCAACATCATCGGAGGGCTGTTCAACACGTTCCCGTACACCTCCTTTGCCCAGAACGTCGGTCTTGTTGCGGTGACAGGCGTAAAGAGCCGTTGGGTGTGCGCTGTCGGTGGAGTGATTCTCATCTTGCTCGGCTTGGTCCCGAAGCTCTCGGTGGTTGTGGCTTCCATTCCACCGTGCGTATTGGGCGGTGCAGGCATCGTAATGTTCGGCATGGTGGCGTCTAACGGAATCAAAACGCTCACTAAAGTGAACTTCAATCGGACTCACAATCTCTACATTGTTGCCATCAGCGTAGGAGTGGGGATGATTCCCGTTGTGTCAGACAAGCTTTTCGCCAAGCTCCCAAGCTCGCTCAGTCCGATATTAAGCAGTAGCATTCTCCTGACTGCGGTTGCCGCCATCATCTTGAACGTTGCTCTGAACGGGTTGAGCAGCGACGAAGAAGCTGCCCGCCTCACTTTGGAGACAGCGCGAGACTACGAAGCCTAACTCGCAGTACGCTGTATTTACCCGCCAGATTGGCGGCGCTGCGGCACGCCTTCGACGTACCGTAGCGCCGCCAAGCACTCTTCCTACCAATTTACGCCAGTAGTCACACAAACGCTACCGATTGGAAAATGTGATGCTGGTTCCCGGGCCCTCGCGAACCAATTCCACTTCTGGTACGCTGGGCGAAAACCGCGCCCCCGAGCAGCCTCAATCGGCCTCACTGTCCGACCCGGCGCGCCCAGTACCCCATAGCGCGGACTACGTCCGCTAGCTTGCCGCTCTGACCTCAGATGGCACTCGATATTAAGCTTATTGAAGCGTTTGCAGTAATTGTTCGGACCGGTAGCCTAACGAAAGCCGAAGCGATGACCGGCATCTCGAAGTCAACCCTAAGCCGCCACCTGTTACGGCTTGAGCAAGACCTCGGAGTCGAACTGGTAGAACGGTCGTCCAGGCGGGTCGTGCCGACCGAGGCAGGCAAAGCTTTCTATATCCGTTGCGAGGCGCTCTTGCTCGAAATGAGTGGCCGCTTGGAGCGAGCCCGCGCGGAGGTTCAAGAGCTCAACAACGGCGTAAAGGGACGGCTCTGCATTCTCGCCGAGAACCATTTTACGACGACGTTCGTCTGCTACGTGACCCGCCAATTTTTGACGAGGTACAGCAACGTCGTCTGCGAACTGTATGCTGCCGGACTACCTCACTCGCCGCGAGTTGAAGACGCCGACTGTTACATTTGCTCAGAGGCGCCGGACCTTCCGAACGTAATCGCCAAACCGGTCGGCAGGCTGAGCTACGGTCTGTATGCAAGTCCAATTTACGCACGACGGCAAGGCCTGCCCTCCGACCCAAAGGAGTTGGTCCGACACGAGCGAATTGCACTTCGTGAGTCTGAGTCAGCAGGACAGGTGATGCTCCATTCTCAGCAAACGTCTCAACCGTACATAAGTCGGTCAATCATCGAAACCAACGACTACTGGGTAATGAAGACGTTCTGCGTTGACGGGTTAGGAATTGCTCTGCTCCCAGACTTTTTTGTCCAACCAGAAATCAGGCATGGGAGTTTGATTCCAGTTTTGCAGGACTGGAAGCCCGAGATGCAACGTATTTTTTGCGCCTATCACAGGCAGCGCTACGGCAGCAAGAAGCTCAAGAGCTTCATCGACCTAGTCACGCAGAGCATCGTGGACATACCGACCTTCAACAACTATGTCGCCTCGTCTGCAACCGTGCTCCCCAAAGCTCCCTCGGAGTGAGCTCCACAGGCTGTTGCTGCGACGTTCCGCTATTGGTCGGTGATACTGCCGGTTGGTAATGCGCACTCCTCGCATCGACCCATTCGCCAAAGTTGGTTGCGCCGGGGAGGCTACCCCTTCGTGCCTTCCCGGACATACACACGCCTCGCGAGTCAGGCGTCACGCCGCAACCGCATTTCCATAGGTCTTCGCATACATTTCGGCGATGTGCTCCCCAACCGTGTACTCTCGAACCGAACCATTCTGCTTTGCGCCACACGACAACAACGGCGTAATTCTGTAGAAGTAGTTAGGGTCGAAGAAGGTGGGCACCGAGTAGCGATGCTTATCTGGTGCCAAGTTTAGGACACGATGCATGTTCGAGTGGTACACACCATTTGTTAGCACAGGTACCATGTCGCCCAGATTTATTACGAAGGTTCCGGGGATGTGCGGCGCTCGCACCCACTCGCCGTCCGCATTGCGGACCTCCAGTCCTCCGACGTCATCCTGGAGCAACATCGTCAGCATCCCCCAGTCGGTATGCGCCCCTGCACCGAGCTGATTGCCCTCGCCAACCTTTGATTGAGGCGGGTAGTGGAGCAAGCGCGTGGTAATCATCGGCATATCGAGGCCGTCAGCGAAGTACTCCTCCGGCAATTCGAGCGACAGTGCAAGCACGCCCAGCAGGTGACGCCCCAACGCGAGCATGCTGTGAAGATAGGCATCCGTCGTTGGCGCCATTGTCGGCAGCGTTTCAGGCCACTGATTTTTGCTGTTGTATTCACCTTTTGTCACGTACGCTTGCAGACCGTCAATGCCTGCCATGAAACCCTCTTTCAAATCAGGTAGCGACCCGTCGTCGAGAGCCTGGCTCGACATCGGTTCGTAACCACGCATAGAAGGGTTGTCATTGAAGTTGATTTTCAGCTTCTCATCTTGAGGAAGTGAAAAAAACTGACGAGCCAAGGCGAGTTGACCTTCCGTCACGGACTCAGGTACGCGATGGTTAGAGATGTAGAAAAATCCAGTATCGCGGCATGCCTTGTGAACCTCCCACGCAACCTTTCTTCTTACTTCAACGTCGTCCGAAAAGCTCCCCTCGAGGTCGATGACTGGGATGAACTTTGCCGGGCCGGGTGGGGTATAGGTAATCATCTTTAGTTCCTGGGGCTGCTGGTGGCTTTAACGAGAGGCGCCACCGAGCAACTCAGATGGCGCGACAGTTTGAATCTATCCCTCCAATTTTTTCACCGGAAGGCCATCCATGAAACGCAACGTTTCATATTTGGCACGCGAACTCCACCCTTTCTGCGCGGCGGTTCCCAGATGCCCGCACACCCGGAAATTCAGGCACTTGCAGTGCTACTCATACAGCGGCCCGCCTTCGCACCAAGACACTAACCCCCGAGGTTGGGGCTTTCACTGATTTTGAAACACTTGGCCGTTTGGCTTTTTTGGAATACTGTCTGGTGTACCAGTTTTGCGCACTAGAAAGCCATCCTGTCAAGTCCTTGAAGTGCATCGCCCGTGAGGAAAAGCAAACTGCACGTGTGGCCTAGCTTGGCTATTCCGCATAGGTGAAGGACGTCGTTCTTGTAAGCGGGACCAGCGTTGGCAATGTAGGGGAACGAAACGGGTATGCGGTTGGCTCGAAATATCTGTATTTCCCGAAACATATAATTAGGAGAACTATATGAAGATTCGGCTGTTGGCAGTGGCAGCATGCCTTACGTTCGCTTCAAACGCTCAAGCCTTTGAGTGGGCAGACGACACGATTTCTTACTGGTACGGCCCGTACTTCAGAATGCCAGGAGTGACGAGTCCGAGCCAACCCGGTGGGAGCGACGTTGGGATGAACAACATCGAGTTCAGCCACACCGACGGATTCAAGTACGGGACCAACTTCTTTGACGCCCTGCTCATGATGTCAAACCGTCAAGACCCTGCCAACTCGACAAACCATCAGCCGCAAGGTGCCTATGAAGGCTGGTTTGTGTATCGGAACGACCTGAGCTTCAACAAGATTTTTGGAACCGACAAATTCACTTTTGGGCCCTTCTCCGACATTGGCTTCAACTCAGGTTTCAACTGGGACGCGAAGAATAACTACTATGCGTCAGGCGAACTTGCAATCCAGTTCGGGCCGAGCTTCCACATCAAGGTACCCGTTGGGTTCTGGCAGATTTCCGTTGGGGCATATAAAGAGTTCAACAATGACGGCTACTACGGTCCCACTAGTTTCCACTGGACCTATACGATTGGAAGTTCGTGGAACATCCCGTTTGCCATTGGTCCGATTCCGCTCAGCTTTCAAGGCTACCTGAACGTGATTGGACCAAAGGGAAACGACTACGCTACATCGACAAAGACCGAGGTACTGCTTAACCCTAGACTGATGGTCGATGTTGGTCAACTCGCGTTCGGAAAGAAGAACTGGATAGAAGCGGGCATCGGTTGGCAATACTGGTATCACAAGTTCGGAGCCCCCACGTCGTTGGGCGGAGCGATTCAAAGTACACCGTTCGTTCAAGCGACATTTCACTTCTGACACTACAAGATTCCCCCTCTGCTTCGCCCAAAGCCATTGATACTTGGAGACCACCATGCTCAAGATAAGCCGGCGTGCCATATTTCGCGTCGCACTTTCATTACTGTCGCTACAGTTCCTGACGGCATCACACCAATCTTTGGCCGTCACCCCGCCGCTAAATATTTCCGTTGTGTACTTTGGAAATCCAGGAGATGGTGGCTGGACGCGGTCACACGAAATCGGGATTTCGGCCGCCGAGAAGCTGTATGGAAATCGGATAAAGGTGACCAGAGTCGAGAATGTACCGGAGAGCGCTGAGGCATCTCGAGTATTTAGAAACCGTGCGGCCCAGGGTGACAAAGTAATCATCGGCACCGGCTTTGGATACATGAATTCAATGCTCCAGGTCGCCCGCAACTACCCTGATACTGTATTTCTGAACAGTGCTGGCTACAAAACTTCGCCAAACCTCGGCACCTATAACGGGCGAGTTTACGAGGCAGAGTATTTGGCTGGCATTGTCGCCGGGTACATGTCCAAGTCGCACGTGCTTGGCTTTGTTGGTTCCATGCCGATTCCGGAGGTTGTAAGAAACATTAATGCTTTCGCACTCGGCGCACGCTCCGTGGCGCCGAATACTATCGTGAAAGTCGTCTGGATTAACAGCTGGTTCGACCCGGGAAAGGAAAGGCAGGCCGCAGAAACGTTGATTGGACTTGGCGCTGATGTTCTATCACAAAGTACAGATTCGACGGCAATGATGTCGGTTGCGGAAGACCACAAAGTCTATGCCTTCGGTTTTGATGCCGATATGAGTAAGTGGGGGCCTCATGCGCAGCTTGGTTCAATCGAATATAACTGGGGCATGTACTACGTCAAAGTCATCGATGAGATTCAGCAAGGAACGTGGACTAGCAAGCCCGTGTACTGGGGGGTCAAAGAAGGCTTGGTCGACCTCACACATATTAATCAAGCGGTGGTACCCGACCGCGTGCAGCAAGCAACGCGAAATGCTCATGAGGCACTAAAGGGGGGCCGACTCGACCCTTTCACTGGCCCAATCAAGGACGATTCGGGAAAGGTTCGCGTTGAGCAAGGAAAAGCTCTCACCGCCGACGCACTCGGCAGCATGAACTGGTTCGTCGAAGGCGTACAAGGGAAGGTCTCGCCGTGAAATGGAACACACGACAGACGTGACTGCCAAATCGCCGAAACACGGTCTTCGGCTCAATGGGATGGAAGAGAGACGCAACTCCTGCGCAGCAGAGCAAAGCGTGCCTCCTCGCCCCGGTCTCGCTATGCCTCCAAGAACGGGTGGTCGGGACAGATATAGGTTCTGTTCGGCAAGCGCACCCACCACCTCGAACAACATTGATGAAACTAGACGAGGATGAAAACATGAAGGTGTCCACTGTAGCTAGCGTCGCCCTGCTCACTGCCTCCCTTGCCTGGGCGTGCAGTACATCAGCCCAACCTCCTGAACCAGGTAGCGCGACACAGTCGGCGAACAATGCGTCAGCGCCACGAATCAGCGACGGTGCACTGCGACGTCAGGTGAAATCGGCCCTCCGGAAAACAAAAGGACTTACGGCACTCGACATCGCCGTGCGCGCCCGGAATGGACAAATCACCCTCCAAGGGACAGTGAAGAATCAAGAACAGATTGAACTTGCAGGAAACGTTGCCATGGGCGTACCGGGTGTTACCTCGGTTAAAAACACGCTGACGGCGAGTAAGCCCACGAACTCCTGGAGATGAGCGCTCCCATAAAAAGCGCGGGGCGTGAGGCATCCCCTCGCGCTTAGCCAGCGTTCGGTTCCTAAGAGACAGATACACACGCGCAGGTGCACTGACCTGCCACCTGCGCACTTGCGTGAGAACAATGAGAGTGAATATGCCTGTTGTTGATTCAATTGCCGAGTATGAACATCTAGAGCGGGTTAATCTAAACATGTTCAATATTCTCAGCGTCGTTTTGCAGGAGCAAAGCATTACCCGCGCAGGGGTGCGCCTCAATATGTCGCAGTCAGCGGTCAGCGGAACCCTCGCGCGGCTTCGCACCATGCTCGGCGACCCACTTCTCGTTCGAGGCAAGTCTCGACTGGTCCCTACCGAACGTGCGCTGGAACTAATTGGCTCTCTTTCAGCCGTCACCGAATGCGTCGAACTCCTCAGTGGTCGCGCACATGGAAAATCGGATGCTATCGTGCCACGAAAATGTGTGGTCGCTTGTATCGACGAAATCTCCAGCATCCTCGTCCCCGCCATAACCGCTGAAATTCTGAGGAGCTCAGAACACACCTCCGTAGAGTTCAAGTCGATTGAAGCAGAGGATGTGTCGCAGGAACTCTGGTCAGGTAGCGTCGATACAGCAATTGTGAGTACATTAGGGGAAGTTCCGATTGGCCATGAACTTATCGGCACGGACGAATTGGTTTGCCTCATGAGCAAGAGGCATCCGCTATCGCGGCAGCCGCATATATCACGTGCTCAGTACGAGAAAGCGGAACACGTTGCCTTGCTGTCTCATCGCGGAAGACCTCAGTATGCCATCGAGAGCGCTCTACGCGCTCGGCAGATGAGTCGCCGAAATACAGTGGCGATGCCCTTCGCTGACGTGATACCGCATTTGCTGGAGAGGTCTGGCCTTCTCTTTACTACCTCTAGACGATTTGCGGAACACTATGCATCTTTTCTTCCGCTGCATATGTCGCCGCTTGACGTTGAGTTGCCGCCTATCAACTACTTTCAAATGTCGACCTTCGCTACAAGAGACCCACTCCGTATTTCATGGGTCAAGGCAAAGGTCAGGGCCGCATGGAAGACACTGCAAGCGGAAAACGCTTTGAACGTTCCCTAAGGACACCACCGAGCATTCCGAAACAGTTGGACTTGTCGAACGAAGATAACCTTGGCGAGCGATGAAGTTCCACAGCATGCGTTCGAGACGCGTCGTCATCAAACTCAAGTTGAACTCGACAAGTACGCGCCGGAGTTGACCTTCGATATATCCAGTCGTATATTTCGAAGTCGTACGCACGTCGTCGCTTTCGAGTGACGACGCATCGATGCCCAGCATCTCGTTCGTCACACTGCAAACCCTAGACCTTCTATCGATGTCCAAAGACAGCATTGATTCGCACATGATTTCCGTGTTGCATACACTTCTCACGGAATCGAGTGTTTCTCGTGCGGCGAAGCTGCTTGGCCAGTCTCAACCCGCGGTAAGTGCAGCCCTGCGCCGCCTACGAGAGTTGACGGGAGACCCCCTATTGGTTCGCAGCGGGAGCAGGATGGTATTGACAAGTCATGCATTGACGCTCATCGAGCCGGCATCGCAGGCGCTGGCTAGTATCAGCGCGATTCTTCACCCGAATGATGCATTCGAACCGGCATCGAGCACGCGCACTTTTCGTATTGGTTCACCCGACTACCTGGATGTATTTTTCGTTCCAGAGATTATCGACGCTTTTCGCCGAGCCGCTCCGCACGCAAAGCTTGAGGTGAAGCATTTGCAGATGGTAGACGGCGGCTACGAGAGCGGCCTAGAGGCGGGTCTACTTGACCTAGTCGTCGGAAATTGGAGGAAGCCTCCCCAACATCTCCATATTCAAACGCTTTGCGAGGATGACTTGGTCTGTCTTCTGCGTGCGGACCACCCGATTCCGAAAGGAAAGCTTACGCGCGACGCTTACGAGAATGCAGAGCATCTGTCTGTGACCACATACAACACTGGTCCTTGGGGAACGATTGACACCGAACTCGCGCGGAACGACCTCACGCGAACGGTTACTGCGACCCTCCCTTACTTTGGAATGGCGCCCTATGTAGTTGCTCGGTCCGAATTGCTCTTCACGACAACTCGTGCGCTTGCGGCGCACTATGCTCAACTGTTGCCCCTGCGCGTTGAGCCTCTCCCCTGCTCGGCTGCGGCGCTGACATACTATCAACTATGGCATGAAGGGAGCCATCGGAGCGCGGCACTTAGGTGGCTCCGACGGCTCGTTAAGAAGGTCGCTCAAACTGCTCTGGCGACAAGGTCCGGGCAGCAGACGAAACCTGAGCAGAAACGAGGCAACTCTTCGACCTGACGTGAGCTAAAGATATTTTCTGAAATGGGAGGCAGGGAGTACGAGTAGCACATCGCATATGTCACAAGGCGGCATGCTCTATCGCGACCCTCAGAATTTCCCTTGTGACAAAGCCTTAAGGAGTGTCGCCTTCCCTGCCGGGTCGCCGCCTAGGAGCGCAAATCCAAGCGCTCTGCTGGTCCCGGGGTCCTCGCAAAGTGCCATGAATCCGCCCTCCGCGTTCGGCACGTCCGACTCGTAGCGCCAAACGCCAGCACCCTCAGGTGACACCACGACCGTCGGCAGCGCTGGAGTTTTAATCGTTACCGGCATGACGGGGAACGTAACACTTGTCACTTCACCGCAAAGTGTTTGCGCAAGCGCCCTCGCAGAGTGCATGATTGGCAGCACATATGGCTGCACTTTCCCATTTACCGCCGCGCAGTCGCCAAGAGCATAGATGTCGCCAGAGCTTGTTCGGCAGCAAGCATCTGTTCGAATTCCGACTTCGACTTCCAAGCCTGCGGAGAATGCGAGCGCTGTTCTGGGTATCAAGCCGACAGCTGACATGACGAGGTCGACGTCCACCGAAGCACCGTCTGCGAAGCACAAGCGGAATCCCTCACCGTACCGATTGACGGCTTGCACGGATGTGTTCATCAGCACTTGGATTCGGTGCTTCATCAACGCCAACGCCAAGGCATCCCCGGCCGATTCCGGCAACAATCTGGACAGAGGTGCTGCTGCCGGGTCGATGAGCGTCACGTCATAACCCGCTATCGAAAGGTCGTTCGCAAATTCACAGCCGATTAACCCCGCACCAAGAACTGCGATTGACTTTGCGCCATCAATTCTCCGTCTGAAGCTCTCGTAGTCGCGGAGGTCGTTGACCGAAAGCACGTCTTCGGTAGCATCGCCCGTTAGTTGAATCCGCCGTGCATCTGCGCCTAATGCAAGTACCAAACTGGAGTAACGTAACCGATGACCGTCGACGAGGATTTCATGACTCTCCGGAAATATTGCTTCGACTTTCCGGTGGGTAATAATCGTCATCCCCAACTGACTGCCCATTGTGGAGGCATCGCACGTTGCGAGTTCTTCAATGCTTTTCCTCGCAGCGAGTGCGTTTGAGAGCGCTGGCTTCGAATAGAAACATCCATCGTCGGCAGTTACCATTGCGATGGAGACAGCCGCGTTGCGTTTGCGCAGTTCTCGGGCAATTGTGTAGCCAGCTATTCCGGAACCGACAATGATGATGGGTGCGCCAGTTGAGTCGCTCACAGAACCACCACCTGCATTTCAAAATCCAGCTTGCCGGTGCCGCAGTCGGGGCACAACCAGTCTTCAGGTACGGCTTCCCAAGATGTCCCCGGAGCAATGCCAGCTTCAGGAAGACCTAATGCCTCGTCGTATCGAAAGCCACAAATTACACATTCCCAAGTCTTCATCTTCGACTCCCATCGTTTTAGCTGGTGTAAGACTGACCCAGCCCAATTTCGGCAAGAGCGCGCCGATATGCACCAGAGGAACGGTCTGCCAAGATAGGCACTTCGGCGGAGCGGTCAATCGGCAGGTCTTCGGGACACTGCTGCTCAACAATCGCACGGTCTTCTTCAAAAACTTGCCTGTTGAACTCGTACACATCCTCTAACGGCAGATGCGTATCGAAGTTGCGTGCGATGGGGCAGAACAGGCGAGTTAGCCTTGCCGATACGGGACTTGCAGCATTAAGAATCTGAATGCGCCCGCCCTCTGGAAAGTGAACAGTCAACCGCGCAAAAAACGGAACGTCCACCTCAAACACGCGGCGCCACAGGTAGCCCTCCGGAGCTCGGTGCTGTAGCGCTTTCGGGAAGTTGCTCACGGTGCTGATGTATTCGGCACGGAATCCCGTTCCCTGGCGTTCTACTGTGTACTTGGGCACGAAGGCGTTCGAACGGTCGCCGAAGCTGTCGTGGTGAATCCACGCAAAGTGTGCGACATCGATGAATCCTTCAACTTGTCGGCCCGCGGATGCCTTGATGTCGATAGTTGGACAGAGAATCTGTTGGAAGCCTTCGGCGTCCCATGAGGGATACTCAGGAAGTGACTTCTGCCCGCCTCCCAGAGACACCCACACGAGTCCGTAGTCCTCGCGCACCGCGAACGTGGTCAAACACAGTCGGTCCGGAATCGGCCCCTCCTGAGATGGGATGCGCGTGCATTTTCCGCTAGTGTCGTATGCAAGACCGTGGTACGGGCATACAAGTTGCCCATCCTCCACCCACCCCTGACTGAGAGGCGCGCCTCGGTGCGGACAGACATCTCGAGCTGCGATGAGCGCACCGTTTGCCCGATAGACGACAAGCGCCTCATCTAGCAGTTTGACGCGCGTGGGCTTCTCCCCAACTTCCGCGGCGAGAGCAACGGGGTGCCAATATTGACTCAGAATTTTCCAGTCGTGCGGGTCGAACGTGCAGTTGCGGGGCAGATTTGCCTCGCGCTGGAAATTCAGCGGCGAAGCGGTCGTTGTGGACATAGGTGTTCTCCAGAGTGTTCCCGAAACCGTTTGGGGTTGAGGCGATTCCAACCATCTGGAGACAAATGTAGCGAGTCATTTTTACCCAACCAATCCACCGCACGGCATTGAGTCTATGCGCGTGGCGTAATGAGTCCTCCGGACGAGCGTCCGGCTGAGCCAGCGCTGTCCCTAAGGTAGTGCAGGCATTGCGGTGCATCTGATTGACAGCGCTTGAGGTCCACAAACCATGCCCAACGTCGAAAGCCGGTTGCCCCTTCTGATGTCCATTCGAAGCTCTAGCCGACCGTCTGCGAGGGCAGCATTCGTCGGCAAGGGCGCATGGCATCCATGCGTAAAGAACGCGATGTATGCAATGCGCGTCGCTTCGTCTCCTGATGATTTAATTAGTGGCTTCAGCGGGCAGTTGTCAGCCGCTCTCAATGGTGATGGGATGATAGGCGTCCACATCCGTCGCTAGCTTGAACGGGAGTGCAACCATCGTTGACCGTTAGCGCAGTTTGACTACACAAAGGCCCGCAGGAAGGCGAGCGCCATGGACCCGTGTTTGAATGCGAGACGGTGCCAAATACGGCTTAGCGGACGTACGGAAACCGGGCGACCGGTTCCTAATAGAAGCGAGGACCGTTGCCGCAGTGGGTCGAAGATTGCTATGCACATCTATGCAAGTCGAGTTGCGCTGTGAGGCAAGGCGTAGCGATGTGCTACGTACAAAATGGTGTGTAGCCGGTTAGCAGCCTAGACTGGCGATTCACCAACTCTCGGCGAGGTCGCACGTGACAGAACTTGAATACGTTCCTATCCCAATCTACAGTGATAACTACGCGTGGCTCATCACCGATGGCTGCTCGGCAATTGTCGTAGACCCGGGCGACACGGCGCCGGTCATCCGTTACTGCGACGAAAATGGTCTGCGGCTTACCGGCGTGCTGGTAACCCATCACCATTCCGACCATACAGGTGGCATCGAAGCGCTTCTCTCCTGGTCGGGCGACTATGCAATACCCGTATACGGCCTCGCAAAGGCATTCATTCCCGGAGTTTCCGCTCGTGCCGGGCATGGATTTCGTCTTACATATAGCGAGCCTGCGTTCGAGGCGAGCATCATTGCCATACCAGGTCATACGCAGGACCACATTGCTTATTTCGAGGACGCTCGCGGTACCGGCGTGACACATCTATTTTGTGGAGACGCGCTGTTCGCGAGCGGATGCGGTAGATTGTTAGAAGGCACAGCTGAGCAAATGCTTGCATCGCTCGACGGCCTTGCCGTGCTGCCGCGAGATACGAAAGTCCACTGTGCGCACGAATACACTCTCGCGAACATTCAGTTCGCGCGGCATTGTGAGCCGTCCAATACTGAGACAAATCTGTGGTATCAGCGGGCGAGAGCATTGAGATATGACGGGCTGCCGACATTGCCGACGTCTATCGAGCTCGAACTGGCGGTAAACCCCTTCCTTCGTCTGCAGAACCCTGAGTTCCTCGGCACACTGGAGGACCGATTCCGAGTCGCAATCCCGAATCGGCTCGCAGCGTTCACTCCTCTTCGCGGCTGGAAGGACATCTTTCGCGCTGACGAATCGGTGCCGACAGAGCGCCTGTGGTCAACACCCGTGCTGGCGAACAGCAGGTCAGCGTAGTGACAACAGCTGGCGCTTCAATGAGGGGCTCACTCTTTTCCCCTGCTATCAGTCGAATTCAGTACGAGACGTAACCATTTCACGACTCGACCCAGCACCACGGTGCTGCTGCCAACGAGCGCGTTCGTCGAAGAGTCGCTCGGGAACCACCTCTGCTTTTGCGCGCTACGAACAGAGCACGGCAAGGCGTTCCACCTCCGGGCCATCGTGCGAACGATGTTCGCCGCCTTCTATCTATTCGAAGCAGGCTATGGATTGTGTGAAACGGCCGTCTTCTCGGATGCCGATGAGAAGTTCGTTTCGGTTGCACTTGAGACAAGGCTAGATGCCCCGTTTAGCTTGCGTGCTGACGTTGTTCGACCTACTGCCCGCCTGCTCGAACTTTACGACAGGCAACTTCAGATTGCCCCAATGTCGTCACTCATCGAGTCACATCGCAAAGCCGACTCGAATCTGCGCGCAGCGCCGCACGAGCGACTCTGCATTGCCGCATTGTTACAGCGAGCAAGCACAGCATCTCGCGTCCAATGGACAGCATAGTTTTGCAAATCGCAGGCGATAGAAGGTGCGACCGCCTCTGGGCGCTCTTCAGTGTTCGGTCATGCATCTGACGATTCAGGTGTCCGTGGCGAGCTCAGAGCCAGCTTCGTAGCGCGCGGCCGTCGGCTCATTCTTCGTTGGACGTCGAAGCGTTATACGCCTCTATTGCTGCCTCGCGGCCGACGCGATACGCCAGGACCGACGCCTTTGTGACAACCCGGTCTTTCCCCGCTTCATGATGGAGTTCCGGTTTCCCTTGTTCCAGCAGCTTCGACACGTGCGGACGAGAGACGAATAGCTGCGTCGCCGTCTCGGCGATGGACAGGAAGTCGGCAGTACCAGGCGCATGCAGGATGCTGGCTCAAAACGTCGACGAGTATTTCTTCGAATCCTGCGGAGAGCTCGCGTTGGACGTCGGGAGGCTGACTGGCCCCGACACGCCTGAACAGCACGTCCACACGCACGTGCGCGAGTTGCACTGCGTCGGTAACTGAAGGCGTCATCTTCCCGTCTGTCGACATATTGGCTCCCAGGCGGAGGGCATAGATTGAGTGTAGACCCTTTGCAAAGTCAGCCGCCACATTATCAAGCTGATTTCAATGTGATGATTCCGTCAAGTTGGTTCGCATTGAAAGCGCAACGCACAGAACGCTGCTGCACTCCCCCAGCGGCACCCATTGATGCGACAACGTCACTGCATCTTCGAGAAGCTGGTCGGGCGATAGATGGAGCTCGCCTGCGAAATCAAATAATTCGATGCAGCGACGCTGCGAAGAAACGTGCGCCACCGGTCGTCCTGTTGCATGGCTGCGCGACGCGTCTCGCGGTCTGCCATGTCTTCAAATCTCCACAGGTGCACGACCTCGTTCAAGCGTCCAACCTCGCTCACGAACCAGCCTATTGGCTCGCCAAGGTATCCGCGTTGAAGCGGCAGGCCTTCTTTCTCGTACGCTTCGAGAAATGATGGCACCGCCCCTACTCGGCAGGTGTAAGTTCGAATCTCCACAATCACGACATTCAATCCTCAATGAGGGATGGAAGCGGGGTCTCCGCTTCCAATCCAAACCGTTAGAAAAGTTGGCGCAGGCCAACCATCACGCCTGTCTGACCACGCCCCGCGACCGGAGCGGCCGGCACCGGTGAAGTGCTGGATACAGAGAAGGTCGCTGCGTGGCCGTTGAACATATGCGCGCCCGCGACATAGACGGAGCTTCGCTTTGAAAGCAGGTAAGTCACTCGAGCAATGGCAAGGTCCCCGCGCACGCCCGCGACGGTACTGCGCAGACCTACGTATTGGCCATCGAGCACGACTGAAGGAGTGACCGGATACGTTGCGCCGGCAAAAAACAGATTTGTTTGCAGTGACACTGCGTCGGCTCTAAGACGGCGGTAAATCCATCCCGCTCCGAGCCTCAGGTCGCCGAACTTGGCGAAGGCATCAGTCAAAAAGCGAGAGTCTTTGTCCGACGACGACTTGAAGGCGATAGTTGGCTGGCTAGGTATGAGCGCTACCGAAGAGGTTCCGCCGCCGCGTTGCTCGTCATAAGCGACGGATGCGCCCCATGAGGCACTGTTGTACTGGAGCATGGCCGACCAGGCACGACACGCAACTCCGTCGCCCGGTTGTTGGCCCGCGCAGTTACCCGGTGCGAGTGTGTCTCTCCCGAGGCTGTACGTCGCGCCAAGGGTAAATCCGCCAACGGTGTTGGTGTAAGCGACAGAATTGTCTTCGCGAGCGCTCGCCAGGAACGGGTCGAAATCGACCATCGAATACGACGCTGACCCGATGTTGTCCGCCTGCAGCAACGCGGTCCAGAGCATCTCCTGCTGACGACCGAATGTGAGGGTTCCCCACTGGTTGCTGCTCAAGCCAACATAAGCCGAGCGACCAAACAGTCGCCCGCCTTGGTTTAACTGCCCATTCGTAATCGAGAATCCATTTTCGAGGCGAAAGATTGCCTTCAATCCGCCGCCCAAGTCCTCCGCACCTTTAAATCCCCAACGAGAAGGCTGCTGTCCGGTCAGCTGGGTCGCGCGGAACAGGCCCTTGTCCGCAACGCCGACATTGCTCACATACTCGAAACCTGTATCAACGATACCGTAGAGCTCGACACTACTCTGCGCCAACGCCAGATGAGATGCACCGCACAGGATGGCGGCAACTGCGACCTTCTTCATGACTTCTGTCTCCGTTTTGTAGTTCTGTGCGATGCGCTTTGCCTGCGGCGGGATGACCGTCATCAGACGCGCTTGTTTCGCTGTGGAGGAAAGACTATGATTTTTTCCAATAACAGAAAATTGACGATTTTTTCCCAATTCATAACCGTACGGTAATGACATGAGTAGTCTCGTGAGTGATACGACGCAACCAGCAGCCATCGAAAGATTCTTTCGTGCTGGCCTCAAACTCCAGCAGTTGCGGATTCTGGTGCGCTTGGCGCAGGTGGGGCAGGTTCGCAAAGTTGCAGAAGCGTTTCACGTCACACAGCCCGCAATCTCGAAGCAAATCGCCGAGATGGAGGCGGCGCTACAGATGCCGCTCGTGCAGCGGGCCGGCAGAAAACTGCGGTTCACGGCGGCCGGTGAAACGCTGGTCACTCATGGCCGGGAAATCCTTCGTCATCTGGAGCAGGCAAGAATCGAGCTGGATGCATTGGCCTCAGGCGTCGCGGGGAAAATAGCAGTCGGGGCCGTCGGAACCACAACTCCCGTCTTCGTGCCGCGGGCCATCGCGACGTTTCAGCGGCACGCGCCGAACGCTTCGGTTTCGCTGCTAGAGAGCACGACAGACCGCATGTTTCCCATGCTGCTGGAGGGTGAACTCGACATCGTGATTTCCCGGACCTCACCGCCGCATCAAAGGGACTTTGAACAAGTCCCCGTGTGCAATGACCCAATAGTGGTAGTCGCCGGGAAAGACCATCCATTGGCCTACCGTCGCACCATCACATGGAAAGACGTCCATGACGTACCCTGGATACTGCCGCCGGCAGGCTCCGCGCTCGACAAGGCGCTCGAACAGACCCTGTCCCGGCACAAACTGGAGTTGCCGCCAGGGTGTGTGCAATCCGCGTCACTATTGGCATATTCCGTTCTGCTGGAAGGTGGCAACCTGATAGCGCTACTTCCCCAGTCATACGCACAGCGCAGCGTCGATGCCAGCGACCTAGCGGTGTTGCCTTTGTCGCTGCTCCATCTACCCTCGCAAATCCTGATGACTCGCCTGCGCAACCACGCGAGCCCGGTCGTCGGTTTGATGCAGCGTTGCTTCGAGGAAGCCGGCGCAATGATGACAGTAGTAACCCGATAAATAACCGTCAGGTAATGAAAAAGAGAAAAATCGTAACTTGTAGTGCGGGTCACTTGGAAGCAGGATGGGAATCGTTGGCGGCTATCCCCGCTCTAAAAAACGAACTCAGTGACCCCAATGAAGCAATCGAATGTGCTGTTCATTCTGTCTGATGAACATCAACATGCATTGATGGGTTGTGCGGGCAACCAAGTTGTCCAAACGCCCAATCTCGACCAACTAGCGGCGCGAGGCACTAGATTCGAGAACGCTTATACGCCTTCTCCTATCTGCGTGCCGGCACGCGCGAGCCTGGCCACTGGTCGTCACGTTCACCAAATCCGCTGCTGGGATAACGCGATAGCCTATGACGGTGAGCCCAAAGGTTGGGCGCATCGGGTTGACGATGCCGGATTCGCTGTCGACGCTATTGGCAAGCTTCACTACCGAAGCGCGTCAAGCCCTGCGGGCTTTCGCAAACAAATTTCTCCGGCTCACATCATGGGCGGCATCGGCCAGGTCTGGGGCTCCGTTCGCGACCCTCTGCCCGAGACCATGGGCCGCTCGCAGCTGTATGACCAGATTGGACCGGGCCACTCGTCATACAATGAGTTCGATGAAGGCGTCGCCGACCACGCCGTCCGCTGGCTTGCCGAACACGCTGAACAAGAAGAGCCTTGGGTTCTCTTTGTCGGCTTCGTGGCGCCCCATTTTCCGCTTGTCGTCCCTCAGCGGTACTTCGACCTCTACCCGACCGACAGCATCGAGTTACCGACGCTGCATCCCGACCGCGGATATAAGCGCCACCCTTGGGTTGAGCGGCAAGCGCGGTATATGGACCACGACCTGGCTATCGGCAGCGACGAGCAGCGCCGGCTCGCTATCGCCTCGTACTTGGGGCTTGTTTCATTCGTTGATGACAATATCGGGCGAGTGCTCGACGCATTGCGGGAGCATGGCCTCGACGATTCGACAACGGTCATTTACGCCAGCGACCACGGAGAGAACCTCGGCTCGCGTGGGATGTGGAACAAGTGCCTGATGTATCGCGAATCCACGGGTGTTCCGATGATTCTTGCCGGGCCCGAAATTCCCGCCGGCCGAGTTTGTGAAACCCCGGTCTCGTTGGTAGACATCCAGAACACCATTCTCGACCAGGTCGGTTTGCCCGAAGACGTCGAGTCGCCGGGCACATCGATGGCGCATCTGGCGAATACGCCCGACGACCCAACCCGCACTGTCTTTAGCGAATACCACGCCGTTGGCTGCGAGTCGGCGGCATACATGCTCGCGAACAAGAAGTACAAATACCACTACTACGTAGGCCTTGAGCCTGAGCTCTTTAACCTCGAGGCCGACCCTACCGAAGCGCACAACGTTGCTTCATTGCCGGAATATCGGGAATTGGCCGCAGAGTTCGAAGCGCAACTTCGAAACATCGTCGACCCGGAAGCTGTAGATGCGTCCGCCAAGCAAGACCAGCACGCTTTGATTGAGAACTTTGGCGGGCGAGAGTCGGCACTGAAAACCGGAACACCTGGGGCCACGCCCGTGCAGCGACAGTGAGCCCCTCTCACCCTTCGCCGCAAGCGCCGAAAACAGAGCTAGCTGCAGAATCAAATCAAAGGAGACAGAGCAATGCTTTCAACGAGCACCGCTCCACAACAGGCCACATTCTCTATGCGAAAGTGGAAGACCGTCCTTCTGGCGAGCCTCGGCAGTTCGCTGGAGATGTATGACTTCATCGTGTACGGCGTGTTCGCAAAGCAAATCGCCTCACAGTTTTTCCCGTCGTTCGACCCAGTCGTCGCTCTCATCAGCTCGTTTGGCGTCTTCGCCGTCGGCTACGTATCGCGCCCGCTCGGCGCCATAGTTCTTAGCAGTTTCGGCGACCGACACGGACGAAAATACGTTTTCCTCGTCTCAGTTTTGGCGATGTCGGCCTCGACCATCGGTATCGGATTGCTGCCAGGGTACGCAACAATCGGGGTAGTGGCGCCATTGCTGCTTATCCTGCTGCGACTCATGCAGGGCTTCTTCCTCGCCGGAGAGCTGCCGTGCGCCATTACATATGTAGTCGAAGAGGTCCCGCAGAAGGCCGGTTTTGTCAGCGGCCTCGTCCTCTTCTTCTTGAATAGTGGCATCTTCATCGCAACGATGACGAACTTTGTCATCCAGTCATCGCTGAGTGCTGCAGACGTGCATTCCTATGGCTGGCGAATTGCGTTCTGTCTCGGCGGCCTGCTCGGCTTGGTCAGCTACTTCCTGCGACGCTCTCTGGAGGAAACTCAGGAATTTGCCCGCATGCGGACGCACGTGTCGCGCAAGCCGTTCCGCGACCTCATTGCTCATCACGGAAAGGCTGTATTGATTGGCGTGGGCATCTCGAGCGTGGTGAACGCATCGAACATCATGCTCTTCGTCTTCTTTCCGAACTTTGCCACCAACACGTTGCACCACGACGCTCGTCTCGTCAGTGCTTGCCAGAATGTCGGCGTCGCCTGCCTCTCAATTTCGATTCTGTTCTCCGGATGGCTGTGCGACCACCTTCCGCGGCGTATCGTGCATCGAATTGGTACCTTGCTGATGATTGGCGGCAGCTACCCGCTCTATCTTGCGCTGGTCGCGGGCACCATCGACCTATTGACCGCCGTCATCGCAATGGGCCTCGTTGGCGGGCTTGTTGCAGGAGCCTACGCCTGCATCCTCGCAGACCTCTTCCCAACCGAGGTGCGATTCAGCGGCATTGCGCTCTCGCTGAATCTCAGTACCGTCATCTTCACTGGTCTTACGCCGGTTGCCATCACCTTCCTCATTAAGGCAACGAAGCATGCAGCGATGCCCGGGGTCTATATCGCCCTTGTCGCCTTGCTGGCGCTCTGCGCCGGGCTTTTGCTCAAACATTTCGGCGGCCGACTGCGCAAGGCCGAAGCCTAAATCTCTGCGTGCGGGGAGCAAACCGCCATTGCTCCTTGCGACAGTAGCCGACTCAAGCGCAATCATCAAAACGGGAGACGGTTTCACTATGTCCCCGTCTCATGTCAGGCTCAAACGCCGCCCGTCGCCACGTCTTCTGGCTTAAGTTCCACGATTGCATCAAGAGCACTCTTCACGTTCATCGCGTACTTAGCCAAACGTCGCTCCTCTCCGGTGACCGGTGTGAACGATGGCACTGGTGAAGGCTTTCCATCCTCGTCAACAGCAACAAAGACCATTAGGCAATCAGTAGTCTGCGGTGGCCGCCGATACGTCGAACGCTATCGCAATCTGATTGGAAAGGCGATGAAAACCCAAAACAACGACGTCGTGCGCGCTGTCGCCATTACCTTCTATAAGCTTCTCGCCATCAAGGACGAATACGAACGCGAACAGCTGTCCAACCACGAGGAATGTGAGCAGTTCCGCTCTCGCTTCATCATCCAGCCTCTTCATTTCTCGCCTTCTATTTTCGGCGCAGTTGCGCTGGCTTTAGACCCACGTGGCGGCGCTGGGAACGCCTCGGCATGCATCAGCTCCGCGGGGAAAAGATTCAGGAACGAACGCGCTTCATCCGTCGAGTTGCTGCCGAGCCAGTTCTCATAGTCCGTCGGCCGGACGATGACGACAGAACGCTTCTCGTCACCTGGCTTGTGGAACCGATTCATGAGCGGATGCTCAGTTGAATTGACGGTCAGCATCGTGAACGACAGCGCCTTGCCTTCGGCACCTTCACCCCACTCGCGCCATAGCCCGGCAATCGCGAAAGGTTCGCCGGAGGCCATGTTGATGCGCCATCGCACAGCTTTCCCGCTTTCGTAATTGGGCTCGTAGAACGCTTCGCAAGGTATAAGGCACAACTGCAGCCGCTTCCACGCACCGCTGAAGCTACGCTTCTCGCCCACCGTCTCCGCGCGCGCGTTCATTGTGTCGAAGACACGGACGCCGGGCGGAATGTGCTTGCGCGGCACCATCCCGAACGTTGCGACGTCAGCTCGCTCGGCGTCGGCCACGCGCCTGACAATTGGTGCCGGATAGTCCTTGTACGCCTCGTCTCGCCACGGGCTATCGGACGGTTCGACGCCGAACTGCTTGAAAATCCGGTCGCGGCGCGCCGCCGCGTAGTTTGTGCACATAGAACTCCTCCATAGAGCCAACGGCCACTTGCCAACCTGCCAGCATTCCTGGATATACTGTACATTCATACAGCATTCTTGTCAGGTCATGGAGCCAGTTTGGGAGCACAGGTGGGCAGTCTGGGACGAGGTACAAATGCGGTTTGTGCCGACGCCCGTATGGCTTACGGACGAAGAGGCCCGTGGGGACTGGTATGCCTATGACATGTGCGTCTATCGCCTCGACCACACTAAGCGTGACCGCAACAGCATGGTGGCGCCGTACGTCGACCCGCCGGCGCCAGATTTGCCGTGGCGGCGCGAGCGCAAGCTGCGCGCCGAACGTTCCCGCTATGGGCTTCCCTCGTTCGTTACTCCGCTCGATTCCGAGCTTAGGAGAATCTTGCGCGCGCATCCTGCTGAGGATGTCAGCAGGTTAGCGCTTGAGGTACAGTGCGGCCGCTACGCCCTCTCGGAACTGGAAGCAATCGCTGGTGAGAGCTACTGGCATTTGCAGAAGGACTACGCGACGGTTGCCGACCGACAGTATCGTGAGGCACGTATGATTCAGGACCAAGACCGGCAACTTCAGGCCCAACAGATTGCCAATCAGCAGTTCGCCAATAGCCTCAATGCTTCGGCCAACTATATGCAGGCGGTCAACTCCCGCCAGCCGCAGACCGGACGCCTGAACACTGTGCATTGCACGTCAACGCGCACGGGAAATATGGTCAACACAAGCTGCTTCCGAACGCATCCTCACGCGCAAGCTTTCTCGACTTCCGCCGGCAAGCGCCAAACAAAGGTTAATCATGTCTTCCAACCTAGAACTTCCGATGGAGAGCGAAGCTCAGCGCATCGGTCAGCGTGCAACTAAGTGTTTCGCCGCAAATCGACCCGATAGTTGGCGAGTCAATTCTCTTGAAGGAACGGATGACGCAGGGTTTGACTATCAAATCCAGATTGTGAAGAGCGGCCGCTACAGTGGCATTTTTAGAGTTCAACAAAAGGGAATGTAGTGGTCAACTCACGCCGGACACCGAGTTAAGTTTTTCTTCTGCGACTGCGGGCGCTAGACCGTCATTGAATTGATGCGGTCGAGTCCAGTTGTATCGCTGCATCAGGTAATAGCTGATGTCCCGATGGGCTTCTCCAGCACTCGTATATCCAGTGCTCGGCACCCATTCCGTTTTCAAGCTTCGAAACAGGCGTTCCATCGGGCTGTTATCCCAACAATTTCCACGCCGACTCATGCTCTGCCTGATTCGATAGCGCCACAACCGCTGACGGAATTTCCGGCTAGCATATTGACCGCCCTGGTCGCTGTGGAACATCAAGCCCGTAGGCCGACCGCGTTGCTCGAACGCCATGTCTAATGCCTTCACCACCAGGTCGGCGTCGGGGCTCGTCGAGAATGACCAGCCGACAACGCGGCGCGTGAACAGGTCCAACACCACGGCCAAATAATGCCAGCGACCCTGCGCCCATAAATACGTAATGTCGCCGCACCAGACTTGATTCGGTGCCGCCACATCGAACCCCCGATTCAAGACGTTCGGAATGTCGACGCGCTCCACCGTGGCGCGCTTGTATGCGTGGTTGCCAGGTTGCTTGCAAATCAAACCGAGTTCGTCCATCAGACGACTGACCTTGAAACGTCCAATCGTCGCGCCTTGCTCGCGCAGCATGCCCATGATGCTGCGGCTGCCTGCCGAGCTTCGGCTCTCGACGAACAACTCGTGCACGCGACTGCGCAGTGCCATTCGTGCCACGTCAACTCGCTCTCGACGATGTCTGTATGCGTAAAAGCACGACCGAGGTATATCGAACAATTCACACAACATTGCCACCGACACGCCGTCGCCGACCTGGTCGATTATTTCGTACGTTCTATCCCTTCCGACATCAGCAGCGCAGTAGCTTTTTTTAAAATGGTCTTCTCCCTCTCGAGGCGTTCAATCCGCGCTTCCAGCTCCTGGATGCGCTGCTGCTCTGGCGTCATTGCGGGACCGTGAGGTGCGATGCCGTGGCGTTCCTGACGCAGTTGTTGAACCCAGCGACGCAGAACCGACTCCGCAACGCCGACCGACCGGCTGGCATCGACGTGGCTATAGCTCTGGTCGAGAACCAGAGACGCAGCACTGCGCTTGAACTCAGGGGAAAACGTACGACGTTGCTTGCTCATCAGACACCTCTTTATGACGAGTATTCTCGCCTAAATTGGTGTCCGGGGAGATTAGACCACTACAGGAACGGAATCTCCCACACTAAGCGCCAAGAAGGATTTCTACTCCATTGGGCTCAGTCGTCGTACGGTCAACTATTACTCCCGAACCAGTGAGCCTATCTTGCTCGTGCTTTGTGACCTAAGCGTTGATAAAAACACAAAGAACTGCCCGTGCTTCTACGTCTGGATTCACGAAGAGCTCAAACGCTACAGGCAAGAAGGCAAAGACTCAGCGGATACAGACACGCTCACAGTCAGGGTTCCAGTCGCGAACCTGCTGTCAGACGAGTTAGACCTTTTGCCGGAGCTCGAAAAGAAGCTTCGTCTAGTCCAGACCGCAGCAAACTTTGAGGCCATGTTAGAGGAGAAATTGCCGTCAACTGCCCCCGACGAAAGGGCTGTCATGCTGGAAAATCTTGCCAAGAACTTAGGCGCGTATGATAGCTCGCTTCTTCAAGCAGTTGCCGCCCCCATAAGTTCGCCGTGGCCCGAGGCTCCTAAGGAATCGATTGCGGGAAAACTCAATGAGACCGACCGCTTACTTCGAATTGGGACCATCGACAAGGCACAATCGATTCTCGACTCGCTTGAATTCGGTCTTGATGATGCAACACCTCATGAACAGGCTGAGTACTGGTACTGTCGAGGACGCCTTGCGACTTGGGTAGGCAATAAGCAGAGGGCTGTGACCTGCCACCAAAAGGCGTGCGAACTAACTAATGACCTGCCCCGCTATGTCATTGCATGGTCGGAGGCACAGCTAGCTGTTCAAGGTGTCGCCGGTACAGAGGTAGATAGCGAGGCAATCAAATCTCGCTTGAAATCACAGGACCCGGAAACTCAAGCGATGCTTGCGCGCGTCTTAGCTGCAGAAGCAAAATTCGAGAACGCCTTCGGGATTCTAGCTCGCCTAGACAGAACAGTAGCGTTACCAACGCTAGGAATCATCGCGTCAATGCAGGACCGTCATGAGGACGTCGTGAGCCTAAGCGACGAGGGGCTCGCTCAAAGCGATGTCTCCCCTCGACATCAACAGCTCTTCCTCATCCTTCGCGCTCGCGCCTTATTCAGCCTTGCGATGCCTGCCGACGTTCGCAACGCCGGAGATTACGTAATAGCGGCCTGGAGTGGCCCAGCAACCATTGAATCATCCCTCCTCCAGCGTTCATGGAATGACATTGCCGAATCGGTGCGGTTGCTAAAAGAAGCGGGTTGGCCCAGCAATGTGGAGTACATCGCTGACATTTGGGGGGCAACCGCGCTGATGCTCGGTCGAGCAAAGGAGCAGCTACAGCTTGCCAAGGAGGCTGCTACAGCTCGACCTCACCTTGAGGTCGTTCAGCGGGCATTGGAATTGATTGCGGTGAATGTTGCCGACTATCCGACTGCACTGGCCGCAAACGAGCGCCAACCAGCATCGTCCGAACAAGCTTTCAGACGAATCGGGATTCTGCATCAAGCAAAAGCCCATCGTCAGTGCCTCGAGACAATGGAAGCCGGTCTCGACGAGTTGCCTCAAGACCACCTGCTCTATCCCGTCTCGCTGTGTCTCAGCGTCTTGTCGGCAGACCGGCTCTTGCTTAACGAGCGGGTGCAACCTTTGCTGGCGCGTCTAGAACAACGTGACGAATGGAAAGAGCACCTTGCCGTCCTAAAATATTTTCGAGCAGTCGGCGACAACGCCCTCAGTCGGGAACCTCCATTGCGAGAGCTGCAAGCGGATTACCATCGGCTCAATCGCCCGCTGACAATCGCGTTGCAGCTATTTCACGTTCTCGACGCAGGTGACTTAGTGCAGGCAGCTGAGTGCGTTCAAGTTGCCGAACGAATCAGGGAATTCCAGCAAATCTCACTTGAAGGTGAGTTTCAGCTCGCCCAGGCGCATGTAACTCTCAGGAACTGGAGTAATTTACTTGCTGTCGCGGACCGAGCCATATCGAAGTTTGACCATATTGGGCGCTTCCTAGCCATTCGAGCTCTCGCTCTTGACAAGTTGGGGCTCTCGTCGGATGCGCTGCACGAGCTTCGCCGCCTCCTTGACAGCGGCGTCTCCGACGAATTGGCAACGAATACATATGTCAATATCGTTACTAGGTCTGGATTCATTGACGAAGCGTTAGAGCTCGTAGAGCGGCTTTTGGGTGAAGAGACCGACAGGAATCGTCGTCTCGATTGTATGCGTCTCCTCTTTAACCTGTTACAGGCAAAGGAGCCAAGAAGCAAAAGAGCCATTGACATCGCGTGGACGATGGGCCAACTCGTCGACAGAAACGACGAGTACGCGGAAGGACAGTTTCTGTCGATGTTCCTCACGGCGACGATAGGGGTGGAGGATAGGGGCGAGCCTGCAAGGGCCATTGAATTCAACGAACGGTTGACTCGGTTCGTTGAACGGTGGCCGGATTCTAAAATCCTCCGTCGCGGGTCGCTGCCGGAGAATGCCAGCGGCGAAGACCTCATGGCGATGCTCAAGCAGGTTCTCGGCGACCCTGAGGCACCGAATCCTGCACGAGAAAAGATGGTGCGACAACTCAGCCGCGGCGAATTGCCCGTACCGTTCTCGTGGCGGCCACGGCTTGTCCACCAGAATGTGAGAGACGATGGCGAGCTTTGGGAAATGGGAAAGAGGTCGAAACGGGACGCCCATCAATATCATCTCCAGATGATTATGGGTCAATGGGTTGAGCGCTCATTTCATGAACTGGTTACGGGCATCCCGCTGCTAGACCTGACCGCATTGTTCGTCCTGCAGGACCTAGAACTCTTCGATACGCTCTTCGCCATCTTCCCTAAAATCGCGGTCAGTCAAGCATTGCTGATAGAAATCCGCGAGCGAGCGTCCACCTTAGCGAACCCCTGGTCGCAGCCGCGGTACGCGCGGCTCGTTCAAGAACTGAAAAACCGCTTCCAGAACATCCAGCAGCCCGTCAGCTCAATGTCAGCTGACGAACAAGGTCCAAAACAGCATTTGCTTTCAGAGGACATGAGCCTGCTGGTGGAGGACGGACGCTATTTCATTTACTCCGACGATGCGGCGCTCCGCCTTTACGTGTCGAAGACCGATTCCGCGCTAAGTGGATTTTGTACCTTCGACTTGCTTCGGCGCGCAGATGAACTAGAGCTACTCACCCCAAAGCAGATTGGCGAGAAGCTCGGTCTTCTATGTATGTGGAATGTGGGGATTGTCATAACTCCGCGCTACCTTATCGCATCGCTGCCCGACTCAGTCGGACGTGCGACTAGAGTCGGACAAGCGGTAGACGCGATAATTGCGAGTCGAGCGTGTTCCGCAATCTTGGAAGGATTGTGGAACATTCGGAAAAAATATGCGGAAATTGCGACACATGTTGGGCTGCTTCTGGCCGCGTTGGTTGCAAATGAGAACAATAGTTTAACGACCATTGCCGCCATCGTTGGCGTATGGCACGGTAAAGCGAAGCTCCGAACCGATGCTGGCAATCTGACACCAGTCCAGAGACTTGCGCTGCTAATTGCAGAGACTGCCATGCACCCCGGTTTGACTAGTGAGCGTAGTTACAAGCGGTTGTGGGAGGTGTATATCGCTATTGTCGAACTTCAGTATGGCGACCAGATGGACGAATCGAAGGAAAAGTCGGCAATCGAAACAATGGCACAGATTTCTGCAGAGCTAGATTCGATGGATGAGCATAAAAACAAGTCGAAAGAACATGGTCAAACAATGCGGAAAGGACTGCCGAGCGGCACCGCTGACGAAGAGCACTTCACGAGAGGGTATCAACGCGCCATCGCGAACAAACTTAATAAATAGAACAAGACCATGCGGAACAACGCACTTTACTTCCCGTTCATTTCCGTCCCGAACACGGCATGGACTATTCGTACGCTGCTCTATTGGGACAAGCTATCATCAATAGTACCCCTTGAGTACAACTACAGGCGGCGGGAACTTGCCCCTTTCATGCGCGAGCTCTTGAGTGCAGATTTGGTAACGGCTGTCTCGCCGGCCGCTCACTTGTATCGTCTTGGCGACTTTGAATCCGCGTTCATCCAACTGCTTGAAGACAGACTCAAACGTCAGAGGCTGTCTCAAGTTCCTTTGGTGCGAACGCGTGTAGACATCCACATAGAGAAGCTGGCCGGTATAGCGGAGTTTCTTGTGGAGCGCGGTCTTGCCGCGAGGAACGGAGCATCGTGGTACAGCGTCGACACCCCCGTTGCCAATTTGTTCATGACATATTTGGCTGTGTGCCTCGGCAACCTAGATGACGTAGACGCCGAGCCTGTCACCAATCTCTGGGAATACGCTCAATGGTTTGGTCACGGAACTGCGAGTCGACGGGGCAAGGCACCACAACATCAGCAGGCACGCCATCAAATCCTCACCTGCCTCCTACCCATACCTGATGAACGCGTGACGTTGTCCGAATTGGTTGATTTCAAAGAGAAACACGGTAGCCTTCTGCCAGCGCTCAGAATAAAAATTGAATCGCAGTCTGCTGTGATTGCGAATCTACCAGACCCGGAGGACAGAGCAGACGCCACGCTAGCTTTCATCAATGACTGTCAGCTTCAGGTTGACGAGCTTCGCGATGCGATGCGGTTCAGCTGGAAGAGGCTTGTGTTTGGAGCATTGGCCCCTTTATCAGGTACCGGAATGCAATGGGCTTCAACACCACCTGATACCGTAATGGCATTTTCGGGTGGTGCAGTCAGTTTCGCTGGGGCGGTCTACGCTGCATTCTCATCCATAGGCGGATTGAGCGACGTTCAGAAGAAGCAGCCTCTGGCTTACATCGCTCACGCACGCGGCCGGCTTAGTCGGAACGACCGGTCGAAATAATCTCAATGGCAATCCAGTGTTGGACAATTGGGTGACGGCGACTCGGACGCCGTACAAGCTCGGATTTCACCGGCCAGCCGACTCTCGTGGGACTGTAGATGCACGAAGCGCTGGGCCAAAATCATTGCTTTGGCTGCCCCTATACGGCGCGTTGCGTCAGCCCGTTGTGCCTGACGCCTGAGCAGTTGGAGACTTCGAAGATGACTTGGCCCCAGACGCCGCAGCAGGCGCCGGCGTGAGAGGCACAGCGGGCGCAGAAGCGGAATGCGGCGCTGCGCCGCTGGTGGTAGGCGGTTTGAGTGTTGTTGAAGAGCTAGGGAACAACCAGTCTCGGGCAGGGTCAGTCAGCTTGAAAAAGACAACGTGTGCGAGAGCCAGGCCAACCACAAGTACGCATCCCGTTTGTTGTGATGGGACCGATGATGCGCTATCTCAGCGTTGCTATCGGCCCAGTAGGCTGGGTGATTTCCACGCTTTGGACCGTTGCAGGCTTGGCCAGCCCGGCATACCGCGTGACACTCCCGTGCGTTGTTCAAATTGCCTATATGCGTCAGAAGGCACTGACGACCGTCTGCGGGAAGTGTTCCGCTGCAAACCCCAACTCCGCCCGCTTCTGCAGTGAATGCGGGAATCAGTTGAAGGACTGAACCCGGTACGAATACCCGGCCGTCAAGGCAGACGGCTGGGCTACATCTTCGGAATTCACGTGAATCGAAGGGGCTATCAATGGATTTGGCGAAGCAGCTGCGCACCGTCGGAATTCGCTGGAGAAACCGCCCACGGATGCCAAAATACAAAGACATGCGACCTTGGGCACAAGGCATCTTTTTCGCGGTCGGCGGAATCGAATCGGCGTATTGGTGCAGAAAAGTCCGTGAAATTGCGCCCTATGTCGAGAACAGCGCAAATCACGCTTTCTTTTCTGTCGCAACCCTCGGCAGCACAGTAGTCCTCGGCCTGCTCGCCGTACAGGCAGCCTATTTCACAGGTATGGCGATTCAATGCGGAAAATACTTGCAGGAGAAAATATTCGAATAGACAAATACCGGGCTTCGCTCGGCACCTCCTATGACAACGTGAACATTGTCGCACTGGGACGACGGAATTTCGCAGCTGGACGCGCCAAGACAAGAGGGTAAGGCTGAAACGGGCCAGACGTTGGACTCGTGATTAGAACGCGAACAGAGGTACGGTGCACGGCGGTCTGCGCAGCGCGAGCCACGCCGCAATCACTTCGGCACCGTGCGTTGGCAGAGGCCACACGCCTGGTGTAGGGCGACCTAGCCAATAAAACGGTTGTCGATTTTCCCCAAACGGGTGTACTCCAACGCTGCGGCTCATATCCTTCGCGTTACCGAAGACACACTAGAACGCCCATTCACGAAGCAAGCCTGGACGCGACACGCCTATTCTTCGCCTCCCGCGGCGTGGGCAGGGCAGCATGTCATCAGCCAGCCATTTGTGCTCATCAGTGCTCCCCTGTTTCCACATTCCTCGCAAATCCGGCCGCTCATTGTTTCGGCCAGTTCAATCATGGCACGCTGTCGGGCATCTGCTAGGTCTGTATAGAAGCGCAGGCACCCGAATTTTTCCTTGACCTGCGCCGCGACCACCTGCGGTGCGCCTGTGGATTTGGTCGCGTACTGCAGATTCAGGGCTAGCGCATCAAGTAAGTCGAACCAGCCATCGCCGCATTCAAATCCCCAGACCTGGAATGGACTCAGCACCTTGAACGGGTCACGGTGCGCCGGAGCGGCGCCAAAAATGAGCGGATAGCGCTCGCGCAGGCTTTTCTGCAGTTCATCACGCATCTGTATCTGTTCCTCTCTATCGCTGAATTCGAATAATGGGAACCCCAGTCAAAGAGGCTCCTCATTGAGAAACGCGGCCGCCCTCCGTCGGTTCCGCTGGTTGAGGTGTACCGCACCGCGCGACTGCTCAGTTTTCCTCAGCGAGTGTGCTTTGCATGCATGCACCGAAGGAACGCCGGACCGTCAAAACGGAAAGCAACTCCGGAGGTTTCGCCAGCCTTAAGCGCACTCTGCAGTCGAACTATGTCCGCCTCTCCTCCCGTTCCGCGAGCAGAGCTGACGACTCCACATACGCAAGCATTGCCCTAGCCATCCTGCCTCGCATCTTCCGCTTATATGCCTCGGCTCGGGCGCGTGCTACGTGCCGCTGCCCACGGATGAGACGTACCGGCCGAAGCACGTGACGACGCGTAAGGCGGCGCGCATAGCCGGGCGAAACCCAAAGCAGCTTTGCCAGTGCGTGCACCGTAATCAATCCGCTGCCCCGCTTCGCCAGCAACACCTGTTTCACACGTCGCACGCGTCTCATCACACCGCCTCAAAAGCCTCATGCACACGCAACATTGTTACCCTTCCAGAAACGCGACCCAAGCGTGCCAATATGCGCACTCGCACGGTTCTGGGTCTTCCGCAATTTGCGGACGACTGCTGTTTTCTATTCTGTGAGCAAAATGGAGGCGTGCAGGCGCATGCTATTGAGTCGGCGACGAAGAGAGCAAAGCCACAGACTTGCAATAAACGCGCACCGCGAGCTTGCATGCCTCCTCGATGGTTATTTGAGGCAATGTCGGGTTTGCTTCTGCCGCCCATCTTGCAAGCAAGGCAACCTCCTTTCGGTCTTCATCTGATGCGCCTAACGCGTCAAGCCCAGCACACACGAGCTCATCGTTCGGATGGACTCGCCCGTCGACCGCGTGGCCGTGCGTTTCCGCGACCTCGCACAGACAAAAATATATGGCCTCAAAAACACAACGAGAGCGCGTGAGCATTGAGATTCCTTTGTTGTGCGCATCGCGAAGATATGCAGCGCTGTACGAAAGCCGCGGATGCTCGGCTTGAACGCGTGGGCGTCTGCCTCGAATCAGCCGTCCGATAAGGAACCCGAGCAGCGCGAGTGCTGCAGGCAGCCCTAGCAGAAAAGCGGCTTGTTCGAACATTCACACCTCAGACAGCGAGCCAATCCGTCCATTTCATTCGAGCAGAGGATTGCCCATCACGCGCATTAAGGCGCGGCGGAAGGCGAAGCTGACTCGTGCGGCTTGCAGTGCCGCATCACGAGTCTTTCAAAGCGCTTTATCAACCGCTCGCCTTCGCGTTTCGCCAGCGCTTCAAAATAGACGTCCCCACGCCTCAGTGCTGCGACCTCTTGGTCCGTCAAGTCGGAAATCGATAAGAGCGCACCTTCCGCTACCGCATGAGCTTCAATGGCGTGAAGCCATGTGCGGCGAATTAGGTCGTGCTCAACGCGGAGCAGCTTTTGGATGCGGTCTTCTGGTGCGATAGATGCAAGGTAGAAGAACACTTTTCGCCCAAGCCATCGGAGCAGCGCAACGCGCCATTCAACCTCGCCCGGCATCTCTTCTGGCGTGAGTTCATACAAGCGACCGCCTATTTCCATCGTAGCTGGTGCTCCGGCGTGCGACATGACCGCCCGCGTGGTCGCGGGAATGTACCGCAACTGAACTGCGTCCATACGTTCCTCAAAAGATTGGTACTGCGACTACCGCCAAACGGAAAACGAAAAGCGAATTCTGGGCGGATGGACCGCCTTGTGATGCCCTCAAGTGTAGACGTTTGCGTTGTATATGTAAACGACGACAACTTACATGTAGACAACGCTAGTGCTGTAGACATCTACGTTGTCTACGGGAGAATTTAGTTTTCTTTTTAGATAACGCAGATGTCGCTGCAAGAGCGATTCATCAAGAATTTGAAGCGCTACCGGGAGGAGCTTGGCTGTTCTCAAGAACAGCTCGGCAACCGCTTAGGCTCAGACAGGACGGCCATCAGCCGGTACGAACGCACGTCTTCGCGGATGACGATTGAGCGCGCTGATGCTCTGGCCCGTGCGTTGGACGTGGACGTTCGCGTCCTCCTCGAAACCCCTGAGGACCACCCCATTGCGCACAGACCGCCCGGCAGCCCCATTTCCAGCAAACTGGTGGGGCAGAATGTGCGCGACCGTCGTACCGCGCAACATATAAGCCAAAAGGAATTGGGCGACCGCGTAGGGATGGACCGGAACCATGTTTCCCGCATCGAAGCGTCGACTAGTTCGGCAGCCGCGCTGCAATTGGCTACGCTAGAGAAGCTCGCGGTGGCATTTGGTATCAAGCCGACGGACCTACTTTGAGTTGGGCGAATTCGAACTCGCGAGCCAAAGCAGGACTACGTCCTGACGCCAACGAAGAAGCTCCTGGTCGTAAAGCTGAGCGCGAGGCGGAAGTAACGAAGGACGATGCTTTGCCCGTAATTTGACTGTCCGTACACTTTCTCCCAAAAGTTGCGCAAGCTCAAACGGGTCGAGGTATTTAGCTAGGACATAGTGCAGCGGCGGTGTCATTGCGCGTATAGGGAACGCCCGTATCGCGCCCATGCTCTAGAATATTAGCCGCAAGGCGGGGGGCGGGGTTCTTCGCCCGGATGTAAAGCGAGGAACAATCCGTCCCCGCACGGTTTGCCTAAGATTTGGTCAATGCTCCATAATTGACGCCGACGAGAAGACCTGCCCAGCGCGCACTCATCTCCCGCAACTCGCGCTGACAATCCGGGGATGCCGTGACTAAGAAATCTAGAGCTGGCTCAACCAGCGCTCCAGGCCAGTTCTACGGTTATGGCATACAGGAGGCGCGGTTTCTGCACCACCTGCTTCGCTCGCAGCCTGGCGACACCGTTGCCTTGGAGTGTATTGACGACGTCTCTGGGACCAAAGACGGCGAAGGTTATGCGGAACAGGTCAAAAGCGGCCTCGCCCATAATCCGATAAGCGACCGCTCGACCGATTTATGGAAGACCTTCGCAAACTGGCTTAACGGACGCCGCTCCGGGAAAATCCCCGCTGGCACAAAGTTCGTCCTCTATGTCGCACAGCCCTATAAAGGCAAGATTGCCCAGAAACTCGGCGACTGCATAACGAAGCAAGATGCGAAGGCGGCAATCGCCGCCATCCGGAAGGAATTTTGGGGGGACGCACCCGCCTTCGAGAAACGCGCATCGATTCCTGACAAGCTTGCCAAACAGGTGAACATCGTCCTCGGAGCGACTGAAAGCGCTCTAGTCGACATCGTTTGTGCTTTTACCCTGGAGTGCGGTATCGGCGCTCCCTACGCTGAGTTAGCGAAGGAAATTGCGTGCGCGCCAGTCGGCTCAGAGAACGTTGAAGAAATCTTGCGACAGCTTGCAGGTTGGGTTCGAATTACTGTCACGAAGCTAATTGAGAAAGGGCTTCCAGCAGTGGTGAGTCGCGACGAGTTTCATGCGGAATATGTCGCCGCTGTGCGCAAGTTTGACCGTAGCGACACCATACTTCCAACCTACGCGACACCGCCAACCGACAAGCAGATACAGGCCGAAGTTTTCCTCGACCAGACTTATCTTCGACAGCTACAGCTTATCGGTGCCGACGAGGAGATAGTTCTCGACGCTATCAATACTTTCCTGATGGCAGCCACAGACCGGACCGAATGGGCGAAGCGCGGCTACATTCATCGCAGTAGCCTCGTGGAATACGAAAAAACACTGAAACGCGTGTGGAACTCGAAGAAAATGGCAGCCAAGGTGCAGACTCGCGGGAAACCGCCAGAGGATTTCGGCACGCTCCTTTTATCATCTTGCCTCGAGGCGTCCGTCCTTCTCCAGGGCAAAACCGTCTCGACACACTTTACGCCTGGGAGCTTCCACAAGCTTGCGAATACGCTGGACGTTGGATGGCATCCTGATTTCGCGAGTCTTCTCGCATCGCCCAAGGACGTCGCAGATGCTGCTTGATGAGATTGATGCCATTCAAAACCCAGGGCTCGGCGCCGCACTTATTTGGCGGGCCGTTTGCGGCTACTACAGTTCGAGCAACAAAGCAGACGGCTGCCCTGCGGTTCTAGCGTTCCTTGTTCTTCCTGTCATTTTCAACGAAGACCTTCGCGAGGTCGTCACGAAGACATTCAAGTCATCGGGAATTCGGAAGTTCGAAAGCAAATTTGTTAAGCAGATTGACCTTCTCTTCTCAATTCAGGAGCGCGCCGAAGCAATGCGCGACCTTTCGCGTCGCTCGCTCGCGTTGAGTCTCTCAACTGGTCTACTAACCCTCTCGACCGAAGCCGCCCAGCTTTGGCCACGCAGCACGGCATTCACTCGTGCCCTGCCAGCCGAGGTGCTCGACCTCGCCTCCGCAGCAGAGAAGCTGGGTATGTGGGCTCAGCAGACTTCCCTCCGCGAACTTAGCTATTCGCTTCGATTGGAGCTGTAACCGTGCATCTGCAGATACTTGAAGTCATTCTTTGGCCAAAGAATGCGGGTCATGAACCCAGACGTGTGCCCTTTGAACTCGGCGTAGTAAACATTATCAGCGGAGCGTCCAAGCGAGGGAAATCCTCCGTGATTCCCATTATCGACTACTGCTTGGGCTCACGGCTCTGCAATATACCCGCTGGAAAAATTCGAGAGTCCTGTGCTTGGTTCGGCATTCGAATTAGTACGAGCGAGGGGGAGAAATTATTGGCGCGCCGGGAGCCCGGAAATCAGCAGAGCACCGACGAAATGATGGTGCTAGAAGATGAGGGCATGGAAGCTCGCTTTGAGCAACCGACAAAGAATACGACTCGAAAAGCGGTCAAGCATATGCTTGACAGGTTGGCGGGCCTTTCGAACTTGGGATTCGACGCGGAAGAAACAGGCAACGGATTCCAAGGCCGCCCCAGCTTCCGCGACACATTGGCATTTTGTTTCCAGCCGCAGAACATTGTCGCCAATCCCGACGTTCTATTCTTCCGAGCGGACACAATTGAGCATCGCGAGAAGGTCCGAACCATCTTCCCCTATGTGCTCGGTGCAACAACCGGCAAACGCCTTGCACTCAAGTGGGAGTTAGAAAACCTATTGCGAGAACTACGTCGCAAGCAACGCGAGCAAACAGCGTACGACAAAGTATCTGAAACGTGGCTAGCGAATTTGCAGGTTTGGATTACCGAAGCACGTGAGCTTGGTTTGTTGACCGGCGACCTCCCAGATGCCACTGAACCGTCTCTGATTCGCGCGCTGGAGAACATCGTCTCAGTGGGCGAAACTGGTGATGGTTTTTCACTTGCTGGCAGTCAAGCATCGGCCTCGGAGTACGCCGCGTTGCAGGCTGAAGAGTCTGCCATTACCCGCGAACTCAGCGTTGCTCGCCATCGATTGAATCAGATTACTGCCGTCCGTGACACAGTTACAGACTACAAAGACAGTCTTTCAGACCAAGCCAAGCGACTCGGAATTTCACGCTGGCTCCGGACGCTTCCGAATGACAGCACGCGCTGTCCGGTGTGCGATGGCTCGATGGACTCCTCGCATAATGAACTTGACCAGCTATGCGATGCACTTTCGGTCATTGAAGACGAAACCCACACAGTCTCGAAAGCTCCTCCGGTACTCGACCGTGACCTCGTTGACGTTACGGAAAAGCTGCAGTTGCTTGACGACCAATTAAAAGCCGTCCGCGTCCGTAAGCGCGCTATTGAAGAGCGTTCAAAGACAATCCGTGAACACGAACTAGCTACTGCGCGCGTTGCGCGCTTTCTTGGCAGAGTTGAGGAAGCGCTTAAACTGTTTTCCGCACGAAAGGAACCGAACGGGTTAGATGAGGAAATCGATAAACTAAGCAACCGCATCGCTGAGATTCAAGAGTCACTATCCGAAGCAGAATATGCTCGCAAGTTGCAAAGCGCAGTGGGTCGCGTCTCAAGAAACCTGACGAAATTGGCTGCCAAGTTAGATGTTGAGCGCAAGGACGCGCCTGCGCGACTAGATATCAAGGAACTTACCGTCGGTGTGACGGACTACGCCGGGCGCGAAGATTTCCTTTGGCAACTGGGCAGCGGCGCGAACTGGCTTTCGTATCACGTCGCTGCGATACTTGCCCTGCAGGCTTTTTTCCTTAACCGTGCCCAGTCCCCTGTTCCTGCGCTTGTCATCTTCGACCAGCCCAGTCAGGTGTACTTCCCGCGTCGGCTCGCGAGGCGTGAGCGCGACACGGACGAGATTTTGGACGAAGACGTCCGGTCAATCCGCGGCTTTTTCGACGCCATGGGGCAACTCGTTACTCACTTCAAAGGCAAAATCCAAATCATCGTGCTGGACCACGCTGGCCCCGACGTTTGGGACAATCTCGACGGCGTTGAGCTTGCAGAAGAGTGGCGCGGGAAAAATTATTTGGTACCGCCCGCATGGTTTGATTTGCCGGAGTAAGTCGACAAGCCTGTTCAGGGGGGGCAATGGCACAAGCTCACCTGCTTCTCGTGCCACATTGCGCTTGTCGGGGCGACCCAACGTCGCGCCCACATCGCATGCTGCCAAGCCTAGTGGCTGGAGGAGAACTCAAGGCACGCCCGCTGCAAGGCGCGCGGCGTAGTCGTCCATTGCGCCCACTACGTTCGCGAGCAGAGGGTGGAACCCCGCCCAATCTATATCTTTAGCCTGCTTCGCGACGAATTCATATGCGAAATCGGCTTTGCCAGCCGACGTTGCCGAGCTGGACTCCGCCGAAAAGTCGAAGGGCTTCCCCTCTAGACCCTTCGCTATATCCGCACCCGAGAAGAGACCCTCAATACTCCGCTCTTTGGCGCCGCCAAGCGGCACTGGAACGATATACAGGTTCGCAAACAGGTATACGAAGGGCTCCTCTCCCGTAATGTTCACCTTCAATGCATCTCTCACCACCTTAAAGACCGTCTTCCCGCCACTATCATTGTCGACAATAAAAATGACCGGTTGCTTACCTCGGGGAGCCTTGAACTTGGCCAACTCGCCGTGGTACGCACGAATTAGGTTTCCCAAATTTGGCCCTCCACCGCTACCGCCGCCCAGAATGGTAATGGTCGAATAGTTGGGTAAGTGGACCGTTTTCTTTTTTTTGTGCCTGCGTGCGTACTTTAGAAGCTGGAACGACAATACGTCGTTTCCTTCGCCATCTTTCTTGACCAAGCTAGGAAAGAGACCTTTGCTCTGGTGTACCGCATTGCTGATATATACGCCATCCGTTTTCCCTTCGCAGACTATCAGCGGAACCGCGTTGGCATAGAAGCGGGTGTAAATCAGAAAGCGCCGATAAATGGCTAAATTGCCAGTGGGCTTCTTGTCGTTACCTTGCTGCCCTGGATAGTTGTGAGGATGCTTCTTTACATTCGTACGGAAGACACTGTCGACAGAATGAATAAATCCCAGCATTCCATGAAGCTGGGCCGGCGTCCCCTCTTCACTGACCGTCTGTAGCTTGCCATTCACATCAACGACCTGGCGCTTCACCGTATATTTACCGCTCTTCACTAGAGCCGCGACGTAAGCTCGCACCAGATAACGATACTCAGTTCCAACGTTAACCTTCTTGTTCACCACGAGCCCGGTGACTTGCTGCCTCGAATCTCGATACTGCATCCGGGTCTTCTTCTCATTCACCGCGAAGCCACTTCGGAGAATCAATCGATTGAGTTCCGCCCCAACCTTCCAGCAGTGTTCGTTGTCGCCGTCGCGATAAGCAATCGCAGCAGGAAAATCTTGCTTGTTCGTAGAAAATGTAAGGTCGTCGGCGTATCTCGTATACGTGCATCCGTGCATCTTCGCCAACTTGGACAGGTGAACGTCCAAAATTCCGGCAATGATGTTTGAAATGACGGGTGAACACGGGCTACCTTGGGGAAGCCGTCCATCTCTGCAAGCAATATGGGCAATGGTTGTGGCAACACTCCCATCGAACGCAAAGTTCCTGTCGTTCATGAGGAAACCCCGAATTCTCTGTCCGGTGATGCTCGGAAAGAAATCCTTAAGGTCAACATTGAAAACGTATCGCCTGCTGCGATGCTCAGAAGCGTTCGTGAGAATGCTCCTTCCTAAACGAAAGCCGTGAGACGCTTTATTTGTTTTCTTAGTTATCGTCTCGATATCTGCGATACATTTCTCCAACGCGGCTGCAAGCTTCCTCTGTAGTGATTTTAATTCCGGAATAGGCACGCAAATGTCCCTACTCCCGCCGCCTCTCTTAGGAACCGAAAATACATTATATTTCTCTGCGTCTTTCCTGACGTAGAGCAGATAAGTCAGGTCTTGATGCTTAATGTCAAGAAGCATCGCAAGCGTTGCTCGCGATTTGGCGAATTGAAACCATTCCAACGTACTTTTCGGAAACATTTCGATAAAAGCCCCGTAGACACTCCAACGCGTATTGGCTATCTACTTATATGGCGCCAGTCCGGTTGATATCGATGCAGCATAGGTCCCAACTTTGTTGCCAAGTGCCATGATTCATGGCAGAAATTCTGTCTACGAGGCTTCAAACATAATATCAAAGAGTTCAAGCAACGCAAAATCACCTCTCCAATACAGAAATTAGGAAACTCCCCTTCCGGGACCCCACGTCCCTAACTTTAGCCGCACCTACTTCCCCCTTTTTCTCTGCAAACGTATCGTCGGTTCCCCGTGTGCACAACTCCGCTGCCCACACCACGAGGGTGTGGACAGCCGCCCCAAGGGCGGTACCGGAGTTGCACACACTCGAACGTCTGACGCGCCAGCTTCGCCGGCTTGCCCAAGCATGAAAAATTGTCAATTCATACTCAACCGGTGAATTTGAAAAAACTCGAAAATTCAATGACATAAAAAAAGCGCCCCCTTAGGGGCGCCTCCTCAGGAAACTTTCGTTTTCTGACTACGCAGCTCTACTTCTTGAAGTTCGCGACGCCGTCCGTGATTTCCTTGTGGGCGGCTTCGATGCCGACCCAGCCTTCGACCTTGACCCACTTGCCCTTTTCGAGCGACTTGTAGTTCTCGAAGAAGTGCTTGATCTGGTCCTTCAGGTACTCGGGCACGTCGTCCAGCGACTTGAGGTTGGCCGTCATCGGGCAGACCTTGTCGTGCGGGACCGCGATCAGCTTCGCGTCGACGCCCGACTCGTCGGTCATCTGGAGCATGCCGAGCGCGCGCGAGCGCACGACCGAGCCTGCCAGCAGCGGGAACGGCGTGATCACGAGCACGTCGACCGGGTCGCCGTCGCCGGAGAGCGTTTGCGGGATGAAGCCGTAGTTCACGGGATAGCGCATGCCCGTGCCGACGAAACGGTCGACGACGAGCAGGCCCAGGTCCTTGTCAGCTTCGTATTTCACCGGATCGCTTTGCGCGGGAATCTCGATGATCACATTGAAGTCTTGCGGCAGATCCTTGCCGGCGGGGACATTTGCAAAGCTCATGAGCGCTCTCTGTTGAGAAGGGAAAAACCGACGGCCCGCGCGATATACCGGCGCACAGCCGGACGTCGCGGAAGTTGGAGGATGGACGCCATTATAGCCAATCGGCCAGGGCCGCCGGCGGTTCGGCCCAGGGCTTTCCCGCAAGCCCTTGAAGTGTCTGCTGAATTCCCGCGCGCCACGACGGCAATCGGCGCGATAATGAACTGGCCGTCGCGGCCCTCCCTCGCCGCATCGCCGCATCGCCGGACCCCGGGCACGCGGCGGCGGCGTTTCCCGTTTTGCGTTTCCCCTCCCTCGTTTCACACCCCAATTACGAGGCGCATGCATGGAAGAAGCGAAGCACTTCATCGGCGGCGAGTGGCAAGCGCCCGCCAGCGGCGAAACCCTCGCCGCGATCGATCCCTCCACCGGCCAGCCCTTCGTGCAGCTCGCACGCGGCAATGCCGCCGACATCGACGCCGCCGTCAAAGCCGCGCGTCAAGCCTTCGAAGGTGCCTGGGGCGCATTGAGCGCCGCCGAGCGCGGGCGTTTGCTGTACGCGCTCTCGGGCCTCGTTGGCCAGCACAAGGAAGCCCTCGCGCAGCTCGAAGCGCGCGACACCGGCAAGCCGCTCAAGCAGGCGCGCGCCGATGCACTCGCGCTCGCCCGCTACTTCGAGTTCTACGCGGGCGCGGCCGACAAGCTGCACGGCGAAACCCTGCCCTACCAGGCCGGCTATACGGTGCTCACGGTGCGCGAACCGCACGGCGTGACGGGCCATATCGTGCCCTGGAACTACCCGATGCAGATCTTCGGGCGCAGCGTGGGCGCGGCGCTCGCCACCGGCAACGCGTGCGTGGTGAAACCCGCCGAGGACGCCTGCGTGTCGCTGCTGCGCGTGGCGGAACTGGCGCGGGAAGCGGGGCTGCCCGCCGGCGCGCTCAACATCGTGACGGGGCTCGGGCATGAGGCGGGCGAGGCGCTCTCGGCGCATCCCGGCATCGACCACATCTCGTTCACGGGCTCGCCGCAAACGGGCAAGCTCGTCGCGCAGATGGCCGCCGAACATCACGTGCCCGTCACGCTCGAACTGGGCGGCAAGTCGCCGCAAATCGTTTTCGCCGATGCCGATTTCGACGCCGCGCTGCCCGTGCTCGTCGCCGCGATCGTGCAGAACGCGGGGCAGACCTGCTCGGCGGGCAGCCGCGTGCTGATCGAGCGCAGCGCCTACGAGCCGCTCATCGACCGGCTGGCCGCGTCGTTCGGCAAGCTGCGCGTGGGCCCGGCCGGCGCCGATCTCGACTGCGGCCCGCTCATCAACGAGAAGCAGCGCCAGCGCGTGCGCGGCTTTCTCGATGAGGCGGCCGCGAACCACATCGCCACGGCGGCGAGCGGCAGGCTCGAAGCCGATGCACCCGCGGGCGGCTTCTACGAAGTCCCGACGCTGCTGCGCGACGTGCCGCCGCAAAGCCGTCTCGCGCAGGAAGAGGTGTTCGGGCCGGTGCTCGCGGCCATGGCCTTCGACAGCGAGGACGACGCGCTCGCGCTCGCCAACGGCACGCCCTATGGCCTCGTGGCAGGCATATGGACGCGCGACGGTGCGCGGCAAATGCGCCTCGCGCGGCGCGTGCGCGCGGGCCAGGTGTTCATCAACAACTATGGCGCGGGCGGCGGCGTCGAATTGCCGTTCGGCGGCACGCGGCATTCGGGGCACGGGCGCGAGAAAGGCTTCGAGGCGCTCTATGGTTTCACGGTGCTGAAGACCATCGCGATCCGCCACGGCTGAACACGTCGACACTCAAACAAGCAACACAAACGGAGACACCATGCGACTCAAAGGCAAGACGGCCGTCGTGACGGGCGCCGGCTCGGGCTTCGGCGAAGGCATTGCGAAGACCTATGCGCGCGAAGGCGCGAACGTCGTCATCAACGACCTGAACGGCGAAGCGGCCGAGCGCGTGGCGAGCGAGATCGCGCTCGCGGGCGGCAAGGCCATCGCGGTGCAAGGCGACATCACGCGCGAAGCCGACTGGCATGCACTGCGCGAAGCCGCCATCGAGGACTTCGGCAGCGTGCAGATCGTCGTCAACAACGCGGGCACCACCCATCGCAACAAGCCCGTGCTCGAAGTGAGCGAAGCGGAGTTCGACCGCGTCTACGCCGTCAACGTGAAGGGGCTCTACTGGAGCGTGCGTGCGTTCGTGCCGCATTTTCGCGAGCGCGGCGGCGGCGCGTTCGTCAACATCGCGTCGACCGCGGGCATCCGGCCCAGGCCCGGGCTCGTCTGGTACAACGGCAGCAAGGGCGCGATGATCGTGGCCAGCAAGGCGCTCGCCGCCGAGCTGGGCCCCGACCAGATCCGCGTGAACTGCGTGAATCCCGTGATCGGCGATACGGGCCTCACGGCGGAGTTCATGGGCGTGCCCGATACGCCCGAGAACCGCCAGCGCTTCATCTCGACCATTCCGCTCGGGCGCTTTTCCACGCCGCAGGACGTGGCCAACGCCTGTCTCTATCTCGCCTCCGACGACGCGGCGTTCATCACCGGCACCTGCATCGAAGTGGATGGCGGGCGCTGCGTGTAGCGTAGTAACCCGCCTCGCATTCGGGCGCATAATCGCGCCCTAAGTGCTTGACTGATCGGTGTTTTCCCCGACTTCCACGCGCTGCCGCGTTGCGGCGGCGCGTATAGAATGGTCGTGCTTTCGCGTCGAATATCCGCCATCACGGGGCGGCAATACAACAAGCACGACGATATTGGAGACACCATGGCCAGTCCAGCGAATCATCTGCCGCATGCGGGCGCGGGCGCTCCGCCCTCCGCCTTCGAAGAAGCCACGTATCGCAAGGTCGCGTGGCGGCTCATTCCGCTTCTCATGCTCTGCTACGTGGTCGCGTATCTGGATCGCGTGAACGTGGGCTTCGCCAAGCTCCAGATGAGCAGCGCGCTCAATCTCTCCGATGCGGTCTACGGCTTTGGCGCAGGCATCTTCTTCGTCGGGTACTTTCTGTTCGAAGTGCCAAGCAATATCATCCTGCATCGCGTGGGTGCGCGCGTGTGGATCGCGCGCATCATGGTCACGTGGGGCCTCGTCTCCATCCTGACGATGTTCGTCACCACGCCCACCATGTTCTACGTGATGCGCTTCCTGCTCGGCCTGTGCGAGGCGGGCTTCTTCCCCGGCATCATTCTCTACCTCACCTACTGGTATCCGGCGCAGCGGCGCGGGCGCATGACCACGTGGTTCATGACGGCCATCGCGCTGTCGGGCGTGATCGGCGGGCCGGTGTCGGGCTGGATTCTCAAGGCCTTCGACGGTGCGAACGGCTGGCAGGGCTGGCAGTGGCTGTTCCTGCTCGAAGGGCTGCCTTCGGTGATCGTCGGCGTGCTGGTGTTCTTCGTGCTCGACGACCGCATCGGCAAAGCCAAATGGCTCACGGAAGAAGAACGCGCGCTGCTCGAACGCAACATCGCCGCCGAGGACGCCACCAAGGAAGATCCGCCGATCATGACCGTGCTCACGAGCCCGCGCGTGCTGCTCATGAGCCTCACCTACTTCTCGTTCGTGATGGGTCTCTACGGCGTGAGCTTCTGGCTGCCCACCATCATCAAGGCGACAGGCGTGAAGGACGCGCTCACGATCGGCCTGCTTTCGGCCATTCCGTTCGCGGCGGCCGTGGTCGGCATGGTGCTCGTGGCGAAAAGCGCCGACCGCACGCGCGAGCGCCGCTGGCACATTGCCGTTCCTGCCGCCATCGGCGCGATCGGCCTCGTGCTGTCGGTCACGTGGGCGCACGACACCACGCTCGCCATGACGGCGCTCACCATCGCGACCATGGGCATTCTCACCACGCTGCCGCTGTTCTGGAGCCTGCCCACCGCGTGGCTCGCGGGCACGGGCGCGGCGGCCGGCATTGCGCTCATCAACTCGATCGGCAATCTGGCGGGCTTCCTGAGCCCGTATGCGGTGGGCTGGCTCAAGCAGGCCACCGCCGCCAACGACTCGGGCATGTACATGCTCGCGGCATTCATGATCCTGGGCGGCCTGCTCGCGCTTTCGGCCCCGGCGAAGCTCGTGAATCGCTGAGCTTGTAGCCTGTAGCGATCTCCCAAAAGGAAACGGCCGCCTGTGTTTGCAGGCGGCCGTTTTCGTTGCGGCTTCAGGTGCGACGCAGCGCCCGCGTCAAACCACGTTCATCGACAACGCGCTTTCGCGGTAATGCGTGGCCGCTTTCTCGCCGTCGCCGAGTTGCTCGTGCAGACGCGCGAGCGCGCGGTGCGAACGGATCTTGAGCGGCTCGTTCTGGCTCGCGTCGGCGGACTTGATCGCCGCTTCCAGGAACGACTGCGCCTTGCCCCACAACTGCTGCTTCAGGCACAGGCGGCCCAGCGCGAACAGCAGGTCGCCGTCCTCGGGGCGCTCCTTGCGCCACGCTTCGGCCTTCTGGATGAGCGGCAACGCGTCGCTGCCCGCCGTGTCCGGATAGCGGCGCAACAGGCGCGCGTCCCAGTTCTGCGCGAGCGCTTCCTCGACGATCTTGCGTGCGTCGGCCTGGCGGTCGAGCGCGATCAGCAGTTCGGCCGCGCAGTCGGCCAGACGCGGCGAGTGGCGCTCGACCGGCGAGAGCGCGTGCCACAGTTCGAGCAGCGCGTCGGCGTTGTGGCGGCGGTCGCGCAGCAGGTTTTCCGCCGCGAGCTGACGCAGGCGCACGGCCACGGCCGGATGCAGCGCCTCGCGCTTTTCCAGCGTCTTCACGAGCTTGAGCACTTCGCTCCAGTTCTTGAGCTGCTGCTGCGCGCGCAGCGCGATCTGCTGCGCGTGAATGCGGCGGCCGCCCTGCGAGCGCATTTCGGTGAGCGCGGCGAGCGCGCCATCGGCGTCGCGGCCATCGGCGCGCATGTCGGCCGTAGCCATCAGGCGCGCTTCCTGAAGGTCGGGGTCGTCGACCTGGGTGAGCCATTCGTCGCGGCGCGCGTACTCGTGCAGACGATGCGCGGCCGTCGCGGCGATGAGGCCCGCGGCGCTGGTGTTCTTATCGTCGGCGAGCGAATCGCGCGCGGCCTTCTCGGCGCGCGAGAAGCGGCCCGCGTAGAGATTGCCCACCGCGTCGCGCAGCGCCGAGTTCGCCTTTTCCGTGCGCATGCGCGCGCGATAGGCGGCCACGCGGCGCGGCATCGTCACGACGTTGCGCGCGAAGCGCAGGATCACGTAGAGCAGCAGGAAGGCCACCACGATGCCGACCACGAACAGGTTGAGCGAGACGTCCACGCGATACGGCGGGTAGACGAGCAGCACCTGCCCGGCGTCGAAGCGCCCGACGGTCGCCAGTGCAACGGCAATCGCGAAGAGGAGCGCGAGCCAGAGGAGTCCACGGATCGCCATGTCTTACCCCCGGCTCCGGTATTGCTGGATCGCCTGCAAGCTCTTGTCGAGCGTAGGCAGCGCGACGGCGGCCGAACCGGCGCCCACTTCCTTGAGCAGTTCGCGCACCGTCTGCGTTTGTTTCGACGCGCCGTCGAAGTAGCGCGCGAGCGTGGCGTCGGCGTCCGCGAGGTCGGACTTGAGCGTCGCCTCGTTGCGCGAGAGCAGCGAGAGGCGCGCCGAGAGCAGGCGCAGCTTCAGGTTTTCGCGCATGAAGTAGCCCTGATCGGGCGAAACGAGCATGGCGTCCGCGTTGTCGATGCGGCGCACCTGCACGAGGCTCGCGATCTGCTTGCCCACGCCGTTGACGAAGGTGTCGACCCACACCTTCCAGCGCGGCTCGTTGGTCGCGGCGGCGACCTTCGCGACATCGGCGGGCGCGGCGGCCTCGGGCTTCGTGTGCGCGACGAGCGCTTCGCCCGAGAGCGGCAGCGAATCGATCTGGCCGAGCGCGGTGTCGAGCTTGATGGCAAGACCCGTGAGGTCCGTGGACGGCGCGGCCTTGAGCTTGTCGATGTCCTCCGCGATCGCCTTGCGCACCGCGATGGCCTGCGCGTTGTCGGACGCGGCGAGACGCGTATCGGCGCTTTGCAGCGCAAAGAGCGCGAGTTGCGTGTTGCCCGTGAGCTGGAGCTGTTCGCTCGCGCTCGAGAGCATCTGGCCGACTTCGGCGAGCGTCCAGTCGTCGCGGCTCTTCGAAAGATCGGAGTATTGCTGCGCGAGCGCCTGCTGCGAGGTTTGCGCGTCGGCGATCTTGCCTTCGAGCTGGGCGATCTGCTTGTCGATCTGCTGCGCGCCGGTCACGGCCTGGTCGGTGCGCGCGCGCAGCGCGGCGATCTGCTGCTCGCCCGCCTGCTGGCGCTGGATCGCCTGCATGCCGAGGCCGTCGAGCTTGCGATTGAGGTAATAGCCGCCCGCGCCCGAGCCCGCCGCGACCAGCACCACGACGAGCCACAGCAGCGCCGAACCGGCGCCGCGACGTCCGTTGCCCGTACCCGGCGGCTGGGTCAGCGGTGCGGAAGACCCCGCACCCGACGACGCATGCGACGGCCGCGCGGACGCGCCGCCGGAACCCGACGCGCCCGTGGTGACGGCGCCCGGGTTGGCTGTGTTGCTGGTGTTGTTCGAATCTGTCATGCGTGAGTTGGCCGGCGCCTGGGCCGGAGTGTTCTGAGCCGGTTGAACAACGGAAGAAGCGAGGCCAAGCAGCGTCTCGACGATGCGTTCGTCGCCCGCGCCGGACACCGTAATCCTATCAAAACCCATTGAGCGCGCCGTCTCGGCGATCCGAGGGTGCGGCGCGACGAGCGGCGCATGGCGCAGCTCGACGATCTCGCCCGCCGTGAGGTGCTCGCGCGCGAGTTCGTCGAGGTTGCGCACGCCCTCGGAGCTCGTGACGAGCCATGCGTGCGGCGCGCCTTCCAGCAGTGCGTGAACCTGCGTCCACGCGGCGATGGGCGGCTCGGGCACGATGCGGCGGTAAGCCGCGACCGTCTCGACTTCCGCGCCCGCTTCGCGCAGGCGCTCGGCGAGCCACTCGCGGCCGCCGTCGCCGCGCACGATCAGCACACGCTTGCCCGTGAAGGCCTCTGCGCCGAAGGTCTTTTCGAGCGCCGCGTAGAGCGACTCCGAATCGAAGCGCGCGGGGTCTTCTTCCCCCGCGTTCGACGGGCTCAGCACGCGATGATCGGGGGCGGCCACGCCATGACGCTCGAGCGCGGCCACGCTGGCCGGGCCCACCACGGCCACCGGTAACGCAGGCGGCCAGATCGAGGACACCGAGGCGTAGCAGGCGAACGCGCGGTCGACGGCGTTGGGCGAAACGAACACGACGAGCGCATAGCGTTCGAGCGCGCCGAGCGCGGCGCGCAACGGCGCTTCGTCGGTCACGGGCGCGATGGCAATGAGCGGAAAGTCGAAGGTACGGATACCGTGCTGCGCCAGTTGCGCGGCGAGCCCATTCGACTGACCGGCCGGGCGGGTAATGACGGCCGTGAACGGCGTGCCGGCGCTGCCCGGTTCGGTTCGGCTTGCGCCCGTGGAGGCGTCGCCGGGGCCGCCCCACTCGTCCGGTTGCCTCGGGGCCGCCATCATTCGGACGCCGGGCCTGCGCCCGTGCGGGTTGGGTGGTCCGGCGCGGTGTTCGGACCATCGGCTGCGTGAGCCGCATCGGCCAGTGCGCGCACGATGTCGAGCGCGCCCTGGGCAATCAGGTCGTCGGCCACGCGGCGGCCGAGCGCCACCGCTTCCTCGACCGTGGCCGCCGCCGTGGCTTCCTGCGCGGCGAGCACGCGGCTCGCATCGGGCGTGGAGATCGTGCCGCGCAGCGCGAGCTTGCCGTCGCGCCACTGCGCGTAAGCCGCGAGCGGCACCGAACAACTGCCGCCCAGCGCGCGCGACACCATGCGCTCGGCCTCGACGGCCTTGGCCGTGGCGTCGTCGTGCAGCGGCGCGAGCCATGCCGCCACATCGGCGCGATCGGCGCGGATCTCGATGCCGAGCGCCCCCTGGCCCGCCGCCGGCAGGCTGTCGTCGGGCTCGATGAGCGCGCGGATACGCGCGCCGAGACCCAGGCGCTTCAGGCCTGCCGCCGCGAGAATAATGGCCGCGTAGTCGCCGCGGTCGAGCTTGGTAAGCCGCGTGTCGAGATTGCCGCGCAGCGGCTTCACGTCGAGATGCGGAAAGCGCGCACGGATCATCGACTCGCGCCGCAGGCTGGAAGTGCCCACCACGCTGCCCGGCGGCAGGGCCGCCAGCGAGTCGTAGTCGTTCGAGACGAACGCGTCGCGCGGGTCCTCGCGCTCCATGATGGCCGTGAGCGCGAAGCCCTCGGGCAACTCCATGGGCACGTCCTTGAGCGAGTGCACGGCCAGGTCGGCGCGCCCTTCGGCCAGCGCCTGCTCCAGTTCCTTCACGAAAAGGCCCTTGCCGCCCACTTTCGAGAGCGTGCGATCGAGAATTTGATCGCCGCGTGTCGTCATTCCGACAATTTTCACGTCACAGGATGGATATAATTTGTGCAGCGCAGCTTGCACATGCTCTGCCTGCCACATCGCGAGGCGGCTCTCCCGCGAAGCGATCACAAGTGTGCGGGGCATGGGCGCGGATAACGTCTCGGAGTTCATGGCAAGTACATCGAATGACGGGATGAAAAGCAGGATCGGATAACAGGCAATGTTAGCACGCGCCCTTTTTACGGCCCGCCCCATGGGATTCCCCTAATGGGTCCGGCCGCGAGGCGCGAGCGGCGGCAAGGAAGAGACCCGGCAAGGCATTGGTGCTTACTGTACCCAATATGGTAGGTAACGCGCCGCTAGCGTAGCCAATGGCGACACGCCATGCGCACCGCCCGCCCCGGCGGCCGCTCTCTCCAGCAAGGCCTGCACCCGGCGCACCGCCTTATGCGGCCCGCGCCGTTTCTGCGACATCCGCACGGCTCGCGCCGGGTGGCACCTCCCACCCTCTCCAGGTTGCACCCGCAGTACACGGCCCGGCATGCGTCGCGGCCATGCAGTTGGCAGTCCCCCGATCAACCTGCCCATACCCTGGCAAGCCTCAAGGAAAACATCGTGAAGTCTTCAGGCTCGGCGCGCGCAGAGCGCCGCAACAACGCATCGCAGAACGCTACTTCGAAGGCCGCATCCGCGCCGTCCGCGAAACCGGCGAAAACAACGAAGACCACGAAGACCACGACCGCCACGAAGACCAAACCGGCGACCCAGGCCGCCCAGGCCGTGAAAACCGCTACGCCCTTGAAGGCCGCGAAAGCGCCGCAGGCCGCCAAGACCACGAAAGCCACGAAAGCGCCCCTCGTCGCGGCGAAGCCGGCCGGCGCCGCGCGCAACGGCCGCGCGCGCGACGACAAGGACCAGCCGCTCTTCGAAGATATCCGCTATCTCGGCCGTCTGCTGGGCGAAGTGCTGCGCGAGCAGGAAGGCGACGCCGTGTTCGACGTGGTGGAGACCATTCGTCAGACCGCCGTGCGCTTTCGCCGCGAGGACGACAGCGCCGACGCGCTCGCGCTGGAAAAGCAGTTGCGCGCGCTCTCGCCCGAGGAGACCGTGACGGTCGTGCGCGCCTTCAGCTACTTCTCGCACCTCGCGAACATCGCTGAAGATCGCCATCGCAACCGCCGCCGCCGCATTCACGACCTCGCGGGGTCGGCCGCTCAGGCGGGCACCATCGCGCATTCGCTCGAGCGCCTCGCCGAAGCCGGCGCAGCGGCAACGCCCGTGCTCCAGCAGTTCTTCAACGACGCGCTGATCGTGCCCGTGCTCACCGCACACCCCACCGAAGTGCAGCGCAAAAGCACGCTCGATTCGCAGCACGACATCGCGCGCCTGCTCGCCGAGCGCGACCAGCCGCTCACGCATCGCGAACTGGAGCACAACGAGTCGCTCTTGCGCGCGCGCGTGACGTCGCTCTGGCAAACGCGCATGCTGCGCGACTCGCGCCTGACCGTGGGCGACGAGATCGAGAACGCGCTGTCGTACTACCACACGACCTTCCTCACCGAGATCCCGGCGCTCTACGGCGAAATCGAAACGCAGCTGAAGGAGCACGGTCTCTCGGCGCGCCTGCCCGCGTTCTTCCAGATGGGCAGCTGGATCGGCGGCGACCGCGACGGCAATCCGAACGTCACCTCCGCGACGCTCGAGGAAGCGAGCGAGCGCCAGGCGCAGGTGATCCTCCAGCATTACCTCGACGAAGTGCACCGCCTGGGCGCCGAACTGTCGGTGTCGAACCTGCTCGCGGGCGCAAGCGATGAACTGAAGGCGCTGGCCGAGGCCTCGCCCGACCAGTCGCCGCACCGCGTGGACGAGCCGTATCGCCGTGCACTGATCGGTGTGTACACGCGCCTTGCCGCCAGCGCGCGCGTGCGTCTGGGCGAAGGCGTGGTCGCGGTGCGCAGCGCCGGACGCAACGCCGCGCCCGTGCGTGCGCAGCCCTACGCCGACGCAGGCGAGTTCTCGCGCGACCTGCGCATCCTGATGGATTCGCTCGCCGAGCATCACGGCGCCTCGCTTGCCACGCCGCGCCTCGCCCCGCTCTTGCGCGCCGTGGAAGTGTTCGGCTTCCACCTCGCCTCGATCGACCTGCGCCAAAGCTCGGACATCCACGAGGCCGTGATCAGCGAACTGCTCGCGCGCGCCGGCGTCGAAGCCGACTATGCTGCGCTCTCCGAAGAAGACAAGCAGATCGTGCTGCTCGCGCAACTCGCCGAGCCGCGCACGCTGCGCTCGCCGTATCTCGACTACTCGGACCTCGTGAAGAGCGAGCTGGGCGTGCTGGAAATGGCGCGCGTGACGCGCGAGAAGTTCGGCGCGCGCGCGGTGCGCAACTACATCATCTCGCACACCGAAACGGTTTCCGACCTGCTCGAAGTGATGCTGCTGCAAAAGGAAACCGGTCTCATGAGCGGCCGCCTCGGCCACGCGGAAGATCCCGCGAAGGCCGCGCTCATGGTGATTCCGCTGTTCGAGACGATTCCCGACTTGCGCCACGCCTCGGGCATCATGCGCGACCTGCTCGCGCTGCCGGGCATCGACGGCATTGTCGAGCACCAGGGCAACGAGCAGGAAATCATGCTCGGCTACTCGGACAGCAACAAGGACGGCGGCTTCCTCACCTCGAACTGGGAGCTGTACCGCGCGGAACTCGCGCTCGTCGCGCTCCACAAGGAACGCGGCATCACGCTGCGTCTGTTCCACGGGCGCGGCGGCACGGTGGGCCGCGGCGGCGGCCCGACCTACAACGCGATCCTCTCGCAGCCGCCGGGCACGGTGGAAGGCCAGATCCGCCTGACCGAACAGGGCGAAGTCATCGCGAGCAAGTTCGGCAACCCGGAAATCGGCCGCCGCAATCTGGAAACGGTGATCGCGGCCACGCTGGAAGCCACGCTGCTGCCGCACGGCAATTCGCCGGATCAACTGCCCGCGTACGAAGAGACGATGCAACAACTCTCCGACGCGGCGATGGCGGCATACCGCTCGCTCGTGTACGAGACGCCGGGCTTCACCGACTACTTCTTCGCCTCGACGCCGATCACGGAAATCGCGGAGCTGAACATCGGCAGCCGCCCGGCCTCGCGCAAGCTGCAAGACCCGAAGAACCGCAAGATCGACGACCTGCGCGCGATTCCGTGGGGCTTTTCGTGGGGCCAGTGCCGCTTGCTGCTCACGGGCTGGTACGGCTTTGGCAGCGCTGTCACGGCGCATCTGGACGCAGCGGGCAGCGACGCCGAGCGCGCGCGCCGGGTGGCGATGTTCAAGAAGATGTACAAGACCTGGCCGTTCTTCGCGAACCTGCTGTCGAACATGGACATGACGCTCGCCAAGACCGACCTCGCGGTGGCGTCGCGCTATGCGCAGCTCGTGAGCGACAAGAAGCTGCGCAAGCTGGTGTTCGAGCGCATCGTGGCCGAGTGGGAGCGCACGACGAAGGTGCTCGCCGAGATCACGGGCGCGGGCGAGCGCCTGGCGGACAACCCGCTACTCGCGCGTTCGATCAAGAACCGCTTCCCGTACCTCGATCCGCTCAATCACTTGCAGGTGGAGCTGATCAAGCGTTATCGCGCAGGCGACCCGAGCCCGCGCGTGCGGCGCGGTATTCACCTGACGATCAACGGGATTGCGGCGGGGCTGCGCAACACGGGTTGAGCGGGTTGATGTCGGATCGGGCGTTCGCGCTCAGGTAGAAACGGCGTCGTGCCTTCGCGGGCACGACGCCGTTATTCATTGAGCGTCGCATTGGACACAGGCTATTGCGCAGCCGGGCTTTAAGCAGTCGCGTTAGCCTTGATATCGAATGTTCCAGTAACAACGCCTCTACTCCCGCCAAGCGCATCTTGAACAACGTACTCCTGCCTTACGCTCGCAAATGACAGCCGAACCTGCTCGTAGCTCGCGGACATTTCCACACCGGTCACGATCACATCGAACATCGTGATACGAAGGAAATCCAGCGGAACGCCGCCAGCCTTGCGCATAGTGAGGACCGCTTTGGAAACGTGTTTCCCGGTCAGGCAATAAGACATCAAGTTGGGACTTGCACGGTCCACTTCGTGAAAGAAGACAAGGTCTTCGACAGTAGCCTTCGCGGCACCACCACCCGCCCCGGACATCATGGAGGATCGCTGCGACATCTTCCACGTCCAGTTTGCCACCTGGATTTCTCCCAAATGCGCAGCGTCCTGTGATTCGCCAGTAATGCCATCGATTTTCAGGAAGACATCATTCGACATTCTCAGGTCTCCGTCTGCGTTGTCTGTTGAGCATGTTCACAAGAAAAACCCCGACCACTGCCAATACGAAAGAAAAAAGCAAGGCGCAGTCCACAAGCGAATCGCCGGGCTCAGCATTGCGGTCTATCCCGATCGACCATGCCATTTGCGAAACGACGCCGGCCACGGGTTCCGTGAACAAGATGTAGCCGACCGGGAAAACAAGGACTAGAAACAGACCAATCACGCCGACGACATTGGCAAGGAGGGCCTTCATTGGACGTCGACCGTCCCATACGCAAACCCTTTTGCGCCGGGTAGACCGATCGGCGTTGCATGCAGCAAGCGGTCTCGAAGGCGATAGAAGGCAGGTGGATCGACAAGGGTGATGCAACCTTCGCTGATGTTGGCCCGACCATGTGGATGCAGTCGGAAATGTCCTCGGCCAACGCCGTTGATAAAGGTCCAGTCGTCAATCTGGCCATCATCCCGGTAAAGCGCAAACCATTTCTCCCGGTCGGTGTCGTTGACCAGGTCCATGAAAAAATCACGGATATGCGTGAACAGTCCACCTGACCCGCGATCCACGATGTAGTAACGGCCCGGCGGTAACGGCCCGGCATCGGCGATTGCAACAGATGCAGGATTATTCTTGACGCCGTCGCGCCCGGAGAAGGCAACAAAGTCGCCGACACCCTCACAATGCAGAACGGACATGGGCTGGTTGTTGAGGCGAAATATGCACTGTATTGGCATGGCGAAGCAAGCAGCTTGCTCTTAACGAGAGGCGATATAAGTAGCACGGGGCGGAACGGAGAGAGTTGCGACACATCAGAATACGTAGAACTTCAATGTGCGTACTATCTCGGTCTGATTCCTCAGCCGAGGCGGCAGAAATGAATGCAACCCCTGCGCAAACGTAGAAACGGCGTCGTGCCTTCGCGGGCACGACGCCGTTTTTCATTGAGCGTCGATGAACCGACGCATCGACGCGCGCCTCGATCGCGCCTCAATCGCGCCGCGTCGCCTCGATCATCAGCGCGTCGAGCTTGAACGAGAAATCACTCTGCACATCGAAATACTGCCGCACTTCGTCGGGCGCGCGCTCCCACATCGAGCGAATCGCCGTCACGCGCTCGGGCGGCGTGCGCATGCGCGCCACCCACGAGTCGAAGTCGAGCGAAATGCGCCAACGCTCGCTCACCTTCGCATCGAACCCGGCCGCGTCGAGCATGGCGATCCACTCGTCGGCGCGGTAGTCGCGAATGTGCGAGGCGTCGCGCAGCAATTCGACGGCCTGGATATGCGTGTCGTAAAGCGGATCGTCGATACCCGCGATGTCGATGAACTTCAGGCGCCCGCCCGGCTTGAGCACGCGGTGGACTTCGGCCAGCGCGCGCGGCACGTCGCGCCAGTGGTGCGCGCTCATGCGGCTCACGACCCAGTTGAAGCTGGCGTCGGCGAACGGCAGCGTTTCGGCCGCGCCCTGCTGCGTGCGCACGGTGGTCAAGCCGCGCTCCTTCGCGGCGGCATCCACCGTGGCGAGCATCTGCGGGGCGATGTCATAGGCCACGACTTCGCGCACGTGTGGCGCCACGGCGAAGCTCGCGTGGCCCGCGCCGCAGCCCATGTCCAGCACCGTCGCATTGCCGCAGGTGGCCGCGAATGTCGCGGCGAGGTTCTCCAGATCCGCGCCGCTCGCGTGGACCTGGCTCGTGAGGTAGGCGGCGGCGGTCGAGCCGAATGCGTCGGCGACCTGATCGTGATGTTTCATCGCATGTTCCTGTGATGGCTTGCGTTGCGGCGTTTTATGTGGGGCGCGAAGCGTCAGTCGCTGCGCGTCGCGGGTTCTGGCATCTCCGGGCGGTCTGGCGCGGCGGCCCGTCGCCGCGTCAGCCGCTACAATAGAGGCCGTTTTGTACCAGTACAAGTTAAGCGATTATTCTGGTATCGCCGCCACCTGCCCCACGCCCCATGAGTCTCGACACCCCGGCCGCCGAATCCGGCGCCTCCAAAACCCTCGACGCGACGCCCGCCCGCGCGCTCGGCGAATTCATCCGCGCGCATCGCGAGCGTCTTTCGCCGGCGGAAGTCGGCTTGCCGCCGGGCCCGCGCCGCCGCACGCCCGGCCTGCGCCGCGAGGAGGTCGCGCAACTGTGCGGCGTGAGCCCGACCTGGTACACGTGGATCGAGCAGGGTCGCCCCGTTTCGGCCTCGGCGGACGCGCTCGCGCGCATCGCCGTCGCGCTGCGGCTCTCGCGCGCCGAGCGCGCCTACCTGTTCGAACTGGCCGCGCAGCGCGATCCGGCCGAACCGGACCCGGCCACCGCCGCCGACGCGCCCGCCACGCTGCTGCAAACGGTGCAACTCGTGGACGCCCCCGCCTACGTGCTCGACCGCCAGTGGACGGCGCTCGCCTGGAACGCACACGCGGCGGACCTTTTCACGGGCTGGCTCGACGGCGAGCACGACCGCAACCTGCTGCGCTTCACTTTCACCGAGCCGCTCGGGCGCGAGCTGATCGTCGACTGGGAGACGCGCGCCCGGCGTCTGGCCGCCGAATTCCGCGCCGACTCGATCCGGCACCTGAACGACCCGCCCACGCGCGCGCTGATCGATTCGCTGATCGCCGCAAGCGACGAGTTCGCGCGCTTCTGGGCCTCGCAGGACGTTTTCGAGCGCGAGGGCGGCCGGCGCGAGTTCAACCATCCGCGCCACGGCCGCATCGCCTACGACCAGATCACGCTCAAGCCCGCGCACCGCGAGGATCTCAAGCTCGTGGTGCTGGTGCGGCTCTGAACCGGGCGCGCGCCCCGGCCGGCGCGGCGCATCCGGCCGCGGCGCCCGCCGATGGTAAAATTCTCTCCTTTCCCGCCGTGCGCCGCGCTTTGTGCTTTGCGAATGGCCGCGCGGCCCGCTTTCCCATCGCTCACCGCTCATCACCATGACCTCCCAACTGCACAAAAAAGGCGAAGCCTGGTCGGCTCGCTTCTCCGAACCCATGTCGGAGCTGGTCAAGCGCTACACGTCGTCGGTCTTCTTCGACAAGCGTCTCGCGCTCGTCGATATCGAGGGCTCGCTCGCGCACGCTTCGATGCTGGCCGCGCAGAAGATCATCTCCGCCGACGACCTCGCCGCCATCCAGGGCGGCATGGCGAAGATCAAGGGTGAGATCGAGCGCGGCGAATTCGAGTGGCTGCTCGACCTCGAAGACGTGCACCTGAACATCGAAGCGCGCCTGACCGCCCTGATCGGCGACGCGGGCAAGCGCCTGCACACGGGCCGCTCGCGCAACGACCAGGTCGCGACCGATATCCGCCTGTGGCTGCGCGGCGAGATCGACCGCATCGGCGGCCTGCTCGGCGACCTGCGCGGCGCGCTGCTCGACCTGGCTGAACAGCACTCGGGCACGATCATGCCCGGCTTCACCCACCTGCAAGTGGCGCAGCCGGTCACCTTCGGCCATCACCTGCTCGCCTACGTGGAAATGTTCACGCGCGACGCCGAGCGCATGGTGGACTGCCGCAAGCGCGTGAACCGCCTGCCGCTCGGCGCGGCGGCGCTCGCGGGCACGAGCTACCCGATCGACCGCCATGCGGTTGCGAAGACGCTGGGCTTCGACGGCATCTGCGCGAACTCGCTCGACGCCGTGTCCGACCGCGACTTCGCGATCGAATTCACGGCCGCCGCCGCGCTCGTGATGACGCACGTCTCGCGTTTCTCGGAAGAACTGGTGCTGTGGATGAGCCCGCGCGTGGGCTTCATCGATCTGGCCGATCGTTTCTGCACGGGCTCGTCGATCATGCCGCAGAAGAAGAATCCGGACGTGCCGGAACTCGCGCGCGGCAAGACCGGCCGCGTGAACGGCCATCTGATGGGCCTGCTCACGCTCATGAAGGGCCAGCCGCTCGCGTACAACAAGGACAACCAGGAAGACAAGGAACCGCTGTTCGACACGGTCGACACGGTTGCCGACACGCTGCGCATCTTCGCCGAAATGGTCGCGGGCATCACGGTGAAGGAGCAGGCCATGCGCGCCGCCGCGCTGCAAGGCTTCTCCACGGCCACGGATCTGGCCGACTACCTCGTGAAGAAGGGCCTGCCCTTCCGCGACGCGCACGAAGCCGTGGCGCACGCCGTGCGCATCTGCGTGGACCGCAACTGCGATCTGGCCGACCTCACGCTCGACGAAATGCGCCGCGAACTGCCGGCGGTGTCGAATCTGCTGGCCGAAGACGTGTTCGAAGTGCTGACGCTCGAAGGCTCGGTCTCGGCGCGCAATCATCCGGGCGGCACCGCGCCCGAGCAGGTGCGTGCGGCCATCGCGGCGGCGCGCGCGGCGCTTACCGCGTCGAAATAAGCGCGAAATAAGCGCAACACAACCGGGCGCGCGACGGTCAACGTCGCGCGCCCGGTTCGTTTATGGGGCACGCCTGAGATGACAGCGCGCTGTACCCGCAGCAAAATGGCGGAAGTGTGCGCCCGGCGCTCGTGCGCCGTGGCCTAAGATCCCGACCGGGACCGTCGGCTTGCCGCAGCGGTCCCAGACTTCGCTCCGACTCCCTGCCCCGATGATCGTCCGCCCTCATCTCCACTGGTTCCGCATGCTGCTCGCGTGGCGCGGCTCCGTGCTGCCGCAGCTCCTGCCGCGCCTCTTTCTCGTGCTGGCCCTCTCGATCGTTGCGGTGGCCGCGCACGATCACATCCTCAAGCTCACGGTGAACCTGAGCACCGTGCCGTTCTCGCTGATCGGCATTGCGCTCGCGGTGTTTCTCGGCTTTCGCAACAGCGCGAGCTACGACCGCTACTGGGAAGGCCGCAAGCTCTGGGGGCAAATGCTCAACGAAACGCGCTCGCTCGTGCGCGAGGCGCTCACGCTCCCCTTGAGCGCCGACGAGGCCGCCACCCACGGGCGCGCCCGCGAGCTCGTCGCCCTCCTGGCCGCGCTGCCGCACGCGCTGCGCCATCAGTTGCGCAACACCGACCCGCGCGCCGACCTCGAATCGCGCCTGCCGCCCGCCGTGTTCGAGCGCGTGATGGCCACGCGCTACCGCCCCGCCACGCTCATGCTGTGCGCCTCGGAATGGGTTCGGCGCGAGGCGCGCGAAGGCCACCTCGACGGCTATGCGGTGCTCGCGTTCGAGCACAATCTCAACGGACTCTCGGATGTCATTGGCGGTTGCGAGCGCATCGTCTCCACGCCGCTGCCGTTCGCCTATACGGTGATGATTCACCGCACCGTGTACTTCTTCTGCGCGATGCTGCCGTTCGGCCTCGTGGACAGCATCGGCGCGCTCACGCCCATCTTCGCCGTGTTCGTGGCCTACGCGTTCATGGCCCACGAAGCCATCGCCGCGCAGCTCGAAGATCCGTTCGGCACCGAGGACAACGACCTCGCGCTCAACATGATGTCGACGGGCATCGAGGTCGCGTTGCACGACCTCATGGGCGAGCCCACCACCCTGCCCAGGCGCGCGCCGGAGCAGTTCATCATCGACTGACTCTCGTATCTATTCGATGCCCGCCTGCGGCGCGCTCCGGCACAGTCCCGGCTTACGTCACGTCCCCGGCCACGCTCCACGGCGTGCATCGAATCCCCATGAAGAAGATCGTCCTTGCCGCAGTCGCGCCTTTCGTTTTTATCAGCAGTGCTACGTTTGCAGGAACGCAGAACTGCGCGACGCGCATCAACATCATCCAGACGAAGATCGATTACGCCAGGCAGCGGGGCAACGCCTGTCAGGTCGCCGGCCTCGAACGCAAGCTGGCGAACATACGGGCACGCTGCCCCAACGCAGGCCAGGCTGAACGACAAGATGGACAAGCGGCGGCAGCACCGGCCGCCACCACGCGGCTCACCGGTTATTGACCGTTTCCGACAAACGCTTGAGCGTGGCAAGACGCGCGCCGAGCAGGTCGAGCCGCGCATGCTCGTCGATGAGCGGCGTGGTCGCGTCGCGGTACGCGCGCCACGCGCTTTGGGCGCGCGAGACCGCCGGCCGCGCGTGTGCCGGCATGCGCGCGTAGAACTGGCGATAGTACCGGTTCAAGTCGTAACTCACGTGCTCGCAGTGCGCGTCGGCGCTACAGACGCGCGCACGCGGCGTCTTGCCGTCGTACGCCGCCGCCTGGTTGCGCAGCGCAATCGCGCGGTCGCGCACGGGCTGCAAGCGCATGTCCGCCTCATAGAGCTGATAGGTGCTACCGCTCGACGTGGCGAACGCCGCGCCCAGCATGGTGTCTTCCGCGTCGCGCCAGGCCACCCACTTCTGCTGGCTCAGCCGCCAGCGCCTTTGCAGCGCGGGCGGCATTTTCGCGAGCATCTGCGCGAGCGCCGTCTCGCCGGCGGCGCGCCACGCGGTGCGCGCGTCGTCCATGCACTGGATCTGCCCCGCCGAAGACGACCGGTCGGCGCGCGCCGCGCACGTGCGCATGGCCGTATCGATCGGATCGGCCGCAGCGACTTCGGCGCGCGCGGACGGCGCCGTGGTCAACAGCGCCACGGCAGCCGATACCGCACACAACGTCGCGGTGAAGAAACGCGCAAACCGCGCCGGTGAACCGCCCTTCATTGCCCTCTCTCGTGCGCCTCGGTCGGCGCTCAGTCGCGCACGCAATCCACGAAATACTCGATGCGGCCGTTGATGGTCTCGCCCACGAGTCCGTGGATGTCAGTGTGGAAGCCCGGGAAGCGCTCGTTGAACTCGCGCGCGAACTTCAGGTAATTCACGATCGTCTTGTTGAAACGCTCGCCCGGAATCAGCAGGGGAATGCCCGGCGGATACGGCGTGAGCAGGATCGACGTGACGCGGCCTTCGAGTTCGTCGATGGCCACGCGGTCGATCTCGCGGTGCGCGAGCTTGGCGAACGCATCCGACGGCTTCATCGCGGGCTCCATGCTCGAGAGGTACATCTCGGTCGTGAGGCGCGCGATGTCGTTGGCGCGGTAGACGCTGTGGATCTGCTGGCACAGATCGCGCAGGCCCACGCGCTCGTACATCGGATGCTGCGCGACGAACTCGGGCAGCACGCGCCAGAGCGGCTGGTTGGTGTCGTAGTCGTCCTTGAACTGCTGGAGTTCGGTGACCATCGAGTTCCAGCGGCCCTTGGTGATGCCGATCGTGAACATGATGAAGAACGAGTACAGGCCGGTCTTCTCCACGATGATGCCGTGCTCGGCCAGGTATTTCGTGACGATGGCGGCCGGAATGCCGGCGTCGCTGAACTCGCCGTCCACATCCAGACCCGGCGTGACGATGGTCGCCTTGATCGGGTCCAGCATGTTGAAGCCTTCGGCCAGCGCGCCGAAGCCGTGCCAGTGGTCGTTCGGGCGCAGGATCCAGTCCTCGCGCGAGCCGATACCTTCCTCGGCGAGATCGTCCGGACCCCAGACCTGGAAGAACCAGTCGTCGCCGTATTCGGCATCCACCTTGCGCATGGCGCGGCGGAAGTCGAGCGCTTCGGCGATCGACTCTTCCACGAGCGCCGGGCCGCCCGGCGCTTCCATCATCGCCGCGGCCACGTCGCATGACGCGATGATCGCGTACTGCGGGCTCGTGGACGTGTGCATGAGATACGCCTCATTGAAGCGATGGCGGTCGAACGCGCTGTCTTCCGAGTCCTGCACCACGATCTGCGAAGCCTGCGAAATGCCGGCGAGCAGCTTGTGCGTGGAGTGCGTCGCGAACACGAGCGCCTTGGTGCGCGGACGGCCCGCGCCGATCGCGTGCATGTCCTGGTAGAACTCGTGGAATTCGGCGTGCGGCAGCCAGGCTTCGTCGAAGTGCAGCGTGTCGAGCATGTCGCCGAGCAGATCCTTGATCATCTCGACGTTGTAGATCACGCCGTCGTAGGTGCTCTGCGTGATCGTGAGAATGCGCGGCTTCACGTTCGGGTTCTTCGCGAGCGCTTCACGGGCGAACGGATTCGCCTCGATCTTCTTGCGGATGTTTTCCGGCTTGAATTCGTCGCGCGGGATCGGGCCGATGATGCCGAAGTTGTTGCGCGTGGGCGTGAGGAACACGGGAATCGCGCCCGTCATCGTGATCGCGTGCAGGATCGACTTGTGGCAGTTGCGGTCCACCAGCACGATGTCGCCGGGCGCCACGGTCGCGTGCCACACGATCTTGTTCGACGTGGACGTGCCGTTGGTCACGAAGAACACGTGGTCCGCGCTGAAAATGCGCGCCGCGTTGCGCTCCGAAGCCGCAACCGGGCCGGTGTGATCGAGCAGCTGGCCGAGTTCTTCCACGGCGTTGCAGACGTCGGCGCGCAGCATGTTCTCGCCGAAGAACTGGTGGAACATCTGGCCGAGCGGGTTCTTCAGGAACGCCACGCCGCCCGAGTGACCGGGGCAGTGCCACGAGTACGAGCCTTCGTCGGCGTACTTCACCAGCTCCTTGAAGAACGGGGGCGAGAGCGCATCGAGATACACCTTCGCCTCACGAATCACGTGACGCGCGACGAATTCCGGCGTGTCCTCGAACATGTGGATGAAGCCGTGCAGCTCGCGCAGGATGTCGTTGGGCAGATGGCGCGAAGTGCGCGTTTCGCCGTACAGGAAAATGGGGATGTCGGCGTTGCGCTTACGCACCGCTTCCATGAACGCGCGCAGCGCGACGATGGCGGGCGCGTGCTCCGGCGCTTCGCCGTCCGCGCCCTCCACGTAGGGCAGCAGCTCGTCGTCGTCGATCGACAGGATGAAGCACGCCGCGCGGCTCGACTGCTGCGCGAACGACGTGAGGTCGCCATAGCTCGTCAGCCCGAGGACTTCCGCGCCCTCTTTCTCGATGGCTTCGGCGAGTGCCCGGATGCCGGAACCCGAGATGTTCTCGGAGCGAAAGTCTTCGTCGATGATGACGACGGGAAAACGAAACTTCATGGGCGATTCTCCAAAAGAAACGACCGCTGCATATGACGCGCAGCGGTCCCCGTATGTCGTTGTGTCCGGTGGATGATTGCGTCAGGTCTTCGGCAGGGTGACACCGTGCTGGCCTTGATATTTGCCGCCGCGATCCGCGTAGGACACCTCGCAGACCTCGTCGCTCTCGAAGAACAGCACCTGGGCCACACCCTCGTTCGCGTAGATTTTCGCAGGCAAAGGTGTCGTATTTGAGAATTCGAGCGTGACGTACCCTTCCCACTCGGGCTCGAACGGCGTGACGTTCACGATGATCCCGCAGCGCGCATAGGTGGATTTGCCCAGACACACCGTCAGGACGTTGCGCGGAATGCGGAAATACTCGACCGTGCGCGCCAGTGCGAACGAATTGGGCGGGATGATGCAGACATCGCCCTTGAAGTCCACGAACGACTTTTCGTCGAAGTTCTTCGGATCGACGATGGTCGAGTTGATGTTCGTGAAGATCTTGAATTCGTCGGCGCAGCGGATGTCGTAGCCGTAGCTCGAGGTGCCGTAGCTCACGATCTTGCGGCCGTCTTCCGACATACGGACCTGATCGCGCACGAACGGCTCGATCATCTTCTGCTCTTCGGCCATGCGCCGGATCCACTTGTCGGACTTGATTGCCATGTTCGCTACTTAACGAGAAAAACGGGTCGGGAAAGCATGCGCAGGGCCCACCGGGCGCGCGCCGCGTGCGAAAGGCGTCTATTTTACGCGATGTGGATCAGCTTGCCTGGAATGGCGTGTGTGAATGGCCTGCGAACCGGCCTGTGAAGCCGCTGCCGGACCCCGCCGGGCCGCCACCGCACGGCCGGGGGCCTTCGCAGCGTCGCGGCGCCATGCCGCGCTCACTGGGCGCGGATCAGGCCGCACGCGAGCGCCGGGCCCGTGCCGCGCTGCGGGTAGGCGTAGGGGTCGATCGGGTCGCGATGCACGATCACGGCGCGCTGCAACACGGAGCGCACGCCATCGAGCGAAACGTCCGGCGCCACGATGAAACCGGTTGCGACGCCATTCGAATCCGCATGAATGTTGCCGAGGTCACCCTCCACGCGCGCGCCGGGCTTCAGGCGCTCGGCCGCGGGCGCGAATACGGCGCCGGCGCTCGAAGCGTCCGTGGCGTTGCAGTCGCCGCGCTCGTGCACCTGCAAGGCGTGATCGCTGTCGGGCGGCAGGCCCGCGAGGTTGTAGCTCACCTGCACGCCGTCCGAGTGCTCGACGAACGAGACGGTGCCGCGCACCTGGTTGCCGACAGTCGGCAACAATTGTGCGCTCGCGCGTTTTTCCTGCTGCCCCATGAAACTCGTGCAGCCCGCGGCGAGGAGCACGCAGCCGCAAAGCGCCACGAGAGCCATCACCCGTACGACGTGCGCAGTCTCCGCTTGCCTGTCGTGTCCTTTATCCATGCGATCCTCTTGCCGGCCGGCGCCGCCCCTTGCAGTCGCCAGGCCGGACTCGATGAAGCCCACATGATACCGCGCGCGCGGCGCGCCGCGCGCCTATCTGTCCCCATGCGTGCGAGCGCGCCGGCCGCCTCAGGTGTTCTGCACGACGATGGTCGGGAACTTCGAGCTCATGTCGCGGGCGCGTTCGGCGATCTGGATCGCCACGCGCCGCGCGATCGCGCGATAGATCTGCGCGACCGGTCCCTGCGGCGCGGCCGCCACGGTGGGGTTGCCCGAGTCGGCCTGCTCGCGGATCGTGATGTCGAGCGGCAGGCTGCCGAGCACCTCCACGCCGTACTCCTTCGCCATGCGCTCGCCGCCGCCCGCGCCGAAGATATGCTCGGCGTGGCCGCAGTGCGAGCAGATGTGCACGGCCATGTTCTCGACGATGCCGAGAATCGGAATGCCCACCTTTTCGAACATCTTGAGGCCCTTCTTCGCGTCGAGCAGCGCGATGTCCTGCGGCGTCGTGACGATCACGGCACCCGTGACGGGCACTTTCTGCGATAGCGTGAGCTGGATGTCGCCGGTGCCCGGCGGCATGTCGACCACGAGATAGTCGAGTTCGCGCCAGTTCGTCTGGCGCAACAGTTGTTCGAGCGCGGACGTGGCCATCGGGCCGCGCCAGACCATCGGGTTGTCCTGCTCAATCAGAAAGCCGATCGAGTTGGCCTGCACGCCGTGGCCTTCGAGCGGATTCATCGACTGGCCGTCGGGCGATTCGGGGCGGCCCTCGATACCGAGCATCATCGGCAGCGAGGGGCCGTAGATGTCCGCGTCGAGCACGCCGACCGAGGCGCCCTCGGCCGCGAGCGCGAGCGCGAGGTTCACGGCGGTCGTGCTCTTGCCCACCCCGCCCTTGCCCGACGCCACGGCGACAATGTTTTTCACGTTCGGCAGCAGCTTGACGCCGCGCTGCACGGTATGGGCGGTAATCTCGCTCCTGAGCGCCACACGGCTCGCCTTCACGCCCGGCACGGCGGCGAGCGCCGCCTCGACCTGCGCGCGCACGGCATCGAACTGGCTCTTCGCGGGATAGCCGAGCACGATCTCGACACCGACCGTATCGCCTTCGATCGTGACGTTACGCACGCCCTTCGCCACCGCATACGGGTGACCCGTGTTCGGATCCGTCAAGGCCGCGAGCGCGGCATCGACCAAAGACCGATCTATGCTCATTGAAACTCCGTGGGGAGAATGCCGGCCTGCGTGAGCGGGCCGAATGGTCGCGCACGCGCCGGAAATCGAAAGAAATTGTTAAGCTGCATTGCGCAAAATCAGGCGACAGGGCACGCTTCGCGGCAACAGCATTTATGGTGCCGGTGAAGCGCCCTTCGAAGCAACCTTCGAAACGCCATCCGGCAGCGTCACGCCGCATGGCGCAAAGCTTCAAGCCGTCATTGTAGTAGCTGCCGCCACGCGCCGTTCGAAGACCCTGCTCACAGGCGGGGCCGGCGAGCGTCACCGGCAGCGTCCGTTCCACTCAAGAAAGGAAAGCAAATGAACACAAGAATCCTGACCCGCCTGTCCGTCTTCGCAGTTGCCGGCGCACTCGTCGCCGGCTGCGCAACCCAGCAAGGCACCAACACGGCCGTCGGCACGGGTGTCGGCGCGGGCACGGGCGCCGCGATCGGCGCCATCTTCGGCGGCGGCAAGGGTGCGGCGATCGGCGCGGGCGCCGGCGCGCTGGTCGGCGGTATCACGGGCTACAACTGGACCGCGATCCACAACAAGCTGACGGGCGCCACCAAGGGCACCGGCACGCAGATCACCGAGCAGCCGGACGGCTCGCTCAAGCTCAACATCCCGAGCAACGTGACGTTCGACACGAGCAGCTATGCGATCAAGCCGTCGTTCGCGCCGGTGCTCGACCAGGTCGCGCAAACGCTCCAGCAGAACCCGGAAGTCGTCGCACAAGTGGTTGGCCATACGGATAACACCGGCCAGCCGGCGTACAACCAGACGCTGTCGGTCAACCGCGCGCAGAGCGTGGTGAACTACCTCGCCTCGCGCGGCATCCCGATGCAGCGCATGTCGGCCGAAGGCCGCGGCGACACCCAGCCGATCGCCGACAACAGCACGGAAACCGGCCGCGCCGCGAACCGTCGCGTGGAAATCTACCTGCGCGCGACATCGCAACACCAGGGCGGCTAAGCGCGCCCGGCGCCAGGTGTCCTGGCGCAATCCAACAGCGACATAAGAACGGGACGGCGACAACGCCGTCCCGTTTGCGTTTCCGGCGGCCGGCGCAGCGAGCCAAACCGCCGTGCGACCCCAAGCCGAACGGGCTTTGCAGGCCTCGCAAAAGACGCGCGCAGAGAATCGAAAAATAATTCGAACTCTCCGGAAATCGCGCTGTCTGTCTTTACGGTACGTGTGCGGCAGTGCCGCCGCGTCACCATTCTCCTCTTGTCGTTGTTGCTCCGGGGCCATCCTGCCCCGGTTTTTTTTGCCCGTAATTTGTGCGACGCAGCATAGCGTTCGGCCGTGCGAGCGCGCGTGTTCGGAACGCTTTTCAGGCCGCTTCTCCCGCAAGCCGCCATCCGGCCGTGCAACGAGGGCCCGCCCGCCCTGCTAAAATCGCCCTTTCCCCCCGCAACATCGGACTTCTCCTCACTTATGTCAGCACCCGCCACCGACCTCGCAGCAGCCGGCGCGCATGCCAATCAAAGCGGCCGCCGCCAGATTCTCGTCACGTCTGCTCTGCCCTATGCCAACGGGCAGATCCACATCGGCCACCTGGTCGAGTACATCCAGACGGACATCTGGGTTCGCGCGCTGCGAATGCATGGCCACGAGGTCTACTACGTCGGTGCCGACGACACGCACGGCACGCCCGTCATGCTGCGCGCGGAGAAAGAAGGCCTCACGCCGCAGCAGCTGATCGCGCGCGTGTGGCAGGAGCACAAGCGCGACTTCGATAGCTTCGGCGTGTCGTTCGACAACTATTACTCGACGGACTCCGACGAGAACCGCGTGCTCTCCGAGTCGGTGTATCTGGCGCTCAAGGAAGCGGGTTTCATCGAAACGCGCGACATCGAGCAGGCCTACGACCCGGTCAAGAACATGTTCCTGCCCGACCGCTTCATCAAGGGCGAGTGCCCGAAGTGCGGCGCGAAAGATCAATACGGCGACAGCTGCGAAGTATGCGGCTCGACCTACCTGCCCACCGACCTGAAGAATCCGTACTCGGTGGTCTCCGGCGCCACGCCCATCCGCAAGACCTCGACGCACTACTTCTTCCGCCTCTCCGACCCGCGCTGCGAAGACTTCCTGCGCGGCTGGGTGAGCGGTCTGGCGCAACCGGAAGCGACCAACAAGATGCGCGAGTGGCTGGGCGACTCGGGCGAATCGAAGCTCGCCGACTGGGACATCTCGCGCGACGCGCCGTACTTCGGCTTTGAGATTCCGGGCGCGCCCGGCAAGTACTTCTATGTGTGGCTCGACGCGCCGGTCGGCTACTACGCGAGCTTCAAGAACCTGTGCGAGAAGCGCGGCCTCGACTTCGAGGCCTGGGTGAAGGCCGGTTCGAAGACGGAGCAGTACCACTTCATCGGCAAGGACATCCTGTACTTCCACACGCTGTTCTGGCCGGCCATGCTCCAGTTCTCGGGCCACCGCACGCCGACCAACGTGTTCGCGCACGGCTTCCTGACCGTGGACGGCGCGAAGATGTCGAAGTCGCGCGGCACCTTCATCACGGCCGAGAGCTATGTGACGACGGGCCTGAACCCCGAGTGGCTGCGCTACTACTTCGCCGCGAAGCTCAACAGCACGATGGAAGACCTCGACCTGAACCTCGAGGACTTCCAGGCGCGCGTGAACAGCGACCTGGTCGGCAAGTACATCAACATCGCGAGCCGCGCCGCGGGCTTCCTGATCAAGCGCTTCGAGGGCCGCGTGCAGGACAGCGCGATGAACCATCCGCTCATCGAGCAGATGCGTGCCGCCATTCCGCAAATCGCCGCGCACTACGAAGCACGCGAGTACAGCCGCGCGCTGCGCCAGACGATGGAACTCGCCGACGCCGTGAACGGCTATGTCGATACGGCCAAGCCGTGGGAACAGGCCAAGGACCCGGCCAACTCCGTCGCGCTGCACGAGACTTGCAGCGTGAGCCTCGAAGCGTTCCGTCTGCTCTCGCTCGCTTTGAAGCCGGTGCTGCCGCAACTCGCCGAAGGCGTCGAGCAGTTCCTCGCGATCGACCCGCTCACGTGGGCCGACGCAGGCAAGGCGCTGTCGTCGCAACGCCCGATCAACGCGTACAAGCATCTGATGACGCGCGTCGATCCGAAGCAGATCGAAGCGCTGCTCGCCGCGAACCGCGATTCGCTCCAGGCCACGGAAGCGCCCGCCGCAGCTGCCGCCGACGCGAACAAGAAGTCGAAGGCTTCGAAGGAAGCGAAGAAGGCCGAGCCTGAGACGCCGGAAGTCATCTCGATCGACGATTTCGCGAAGATCGATCTGCGCGTGGCGCTGATCGTCGACTGCAATATCGTCGAAGGCTCTGACAAGCTGCTGCAACTCACGCTCGACGTGGGCGAGGAAAAGACCCGCAACGTGTTCTCGGGCATTCGTTCGGCCTACAAGCCGGAAGACCTCAAGGGCAAGCTCACGGTGATGGTCGCGAACCTCGCGCCGCGCAAGATGAAGTTCGGCATGTCGGAGGGCATGGTGCTCGCGGCATCGGCCAAGGACGAGAAGGCCGAACCGGGCCTCTACATTCTCGAGCCGCATAGCGGCGCGAAGCCGGGCATGCGGGTACGTTAAAGCGCTAAGGCAATCAAGCCAGTCGGACCACTGCCTCGACAGGAAGGACGCAAGCGCCCAGCGCCTGCGTCCTTTTTTTATTTCCGCGCGCTCACCTGCGCAGCCGATCAAACCGTCGCGTGTACAGAATATCGGCGCCATAGAACGTGCCGCCGTACACCACCACCGACCAGTAACGCGAAAGATTGATCGTGGCCTTCACCGCGTTCGAGGCCGACTGCAAACCCTGCTCGTAGCCGATCACGAAGCGCTGGTTGATGGCCTTCGCGATCATCACGACCTCGGGGTCGGTCAGGCCCACTTCGCTGCGCCCGATCGAGAATTCATCAAGCCCGATGCTCTGCGCGATGCGCTTGCCCTGCGCGCTGCCGAGCAAGGCGAGCGCCGTCGTCATCGCGCTCTGCTGACCGATGTTGTTGCCCTGGTCGGTGCCGTGGCCGAACAGAAGCCAGGACAGTTTTTCGTTGTCGGGCACGTTGGGCTCGGAAACGAGCCGCGCCACCGGCGCCTGCACCGTGCCGGTGACCTGCACGCCCGCCTCGACCTGCTGGTTGCGGCGCATGGCGAGAATGTTGATGCCGGGATTGCCGACCGGCCCGTTGAACGTGAAGAAGCCGTTCTCGATGTTCAGCTTGGTGCCGAACGCCGTGTAGGTGGAGCCTTCGGTCACGCGAACGTTGCCTTCGGCGCGCAGCGGCACGTCCGGCGCGCTGTTCACCGAGATCTTGCCCGCAAGGCCGAGATCGGCGCCCTGCCCGCGGAAGCGGAAATCGTGGCCGAGGTCGATGTCGACGTTCGCGCGCGGCGCGAATCGCGGCGCGGGCCTGGTCGAGGCCGTTTCCTCGATCGGCGGCTTGCCGCCGATCGTCGAGCCGTCGGGACGCACGATCACCACGTCGTCGCCGAGCGAGGGCGCGGGCGACTCGGGCATGTCGAACAGCGCGTGATCGACCGTGAACTTGCCGTCGATCTGCATGCCGCCCAGGTGACCGCCATTGGCGATGCTCGCGCTGCCCGAGAGCGAGAGCTTGCGGTCGGGCGAGGCGAAGAGTTCGAGCTTGTCCGCGACGATGCTCGCGGTGAGATCGGGTTCGGCGTTGTCGAGCCGCACGCGGCCCGTCGCGCGCAGCGTGCCGCTCGTCGCGCCGTGGAACTCCACCTGCTGGAAGTCGACGAGATTCTGCGAGAGCGCGATGCGGATCACGCCGTCCTTCAACTCCACGCCCTGATCGACCATGGTGGCCGAGAGGCCGTCGCCGGTGAGCGAGCCCGTGACATTGGGCTTCGCGATCGTGCCGCCCAGCGCGAGTTGCAGCGCGAGGTGGCCGTCGAGCAGATAGCTCGGGCCGAACAGGCCGCCGGTGGTCCTGAGCGAGGGGACGTTGGCCTTGATCGTGCCGCCGATCGGCGCCTCGTCCACGACGGTGAGCATGCCGTCGCGCGGCGCGAGCGTCGTATAGGCGTCGATGTCGAGCACGCCCACGCGGCTCGCCTGCGCGTGCGCCGTGAGCGTGAGGCGATTGCCGCCGCTGAAGGCCGCGCGCGCGTTGAGGTCGCCGACGCCGAGCGAGGCGAAGCCGCGTCCGATCGCGGTCGTGATGTCGCCCGAGCGGCGCTTGATCTGCACGTAGCCGCTCGCGCTCTGGCCGATGGAAAAGTCCCAGTCGCCGTCGAAGATCATGTCCGTCCTGAGCGTGGACGGCACGCCCGTGAACTGCTGGCGCAGTTGCATGATGCGCGCGAGCGATACGTTCGTGAGCGTGCCCGCCGAACGGATGTGGCCGTTATCCAGATCGAACGACTTGAGCTCCAGCGACGCGCCTTCGGCCACGAGGCGCGTCGCGCCGAGCGTGACCTTGCCCGGGCCCGCGCTCACGGTGAGCGGCGACTGAAGCTTGACGCCCGGCACGCCGCGGTTTTCGAGCTGCGTGAGCGTGCCGTTCCAGCGCGTGCCCTCGCGCGTGTCCGCGAGACCGCCGTTCGCCGCCACCGCGAAGTCGATCGGCTGGCCCTGCACCTTGCCCTTCGCGTTCGCGGTGAGCGTGTGCTTCGCGCGCGTGCCGGTGAGGCGCGCGGTGAGCGTCGTGATATCGACGCCCGCCACGGCAATGCCGCTCGCGTCCGTGCTGAAAGCGAGCGCGCCGTTCGCGCCGTCGCGCGCGAGCGCGTGGCCCTCGGCGTGGCCGACGCGGTTCTCGCCGAACACCACGTGGTCGGCCTTGTAGTCGAGCGAGACGTCGGGATGCGCGAAGCTGCCGGTGAGGTCGCCGTTCGCCGCGAGCTGGCCCGCCACGCCAAAGCCGAGGCGGTCGAGCTGAGGCGCATCCACGCGAAAGCGCAGGCGGTCGCCCGGTGCGCCGAAGCTGCCTTGCAGATCGACGGTATTGCCCGCGACCGAGAGGTTCGCGCGGCTCGGCAGAATGCGCGAGCCCGCCAGTTGAATGAGACCCTGGCCCGTGAGCGGCAGATCGTCGTACACGCTCGGGCCGAGTTTGAACTCCGCCTTCGTCGTGAAGGTGGGCGCGAGCACGCCGCTCGCGTTGAGCGTGCCGTTCACGCGCGCCTCGATGCGGCGGCCGGGCGGGCGCGGCGCGGGCCGGGCCGGGGGCGCGGCGCCGCCCTGCTCCGTCGCCTTCGCGTTCTCCACGCGCTTTTGCTCGGCGGCCTGATCGCTCGATTGCGCGGGATTGAGCGCCGGGTTCAGCGTGGGATTGAGCGCGAGATTGCGTTGCGGGTTGAGGGCGTCGCCGCTCGTTGCAGGTGTGGCGGCGGCCCGCGTACGCGCATTCGCCTGGGCCGCCTTCGAGGCACTCGCGGCCTTCCCCGCGTTCGCCGGCGTGCGCACCGGCGTTTGCGCCGTAAGCGAGAGCGGATCGAAATTGGTCAGCACCGCCTTGAGCTGATACGTCGAGCCGGCGTCGTGCTTGAGCGCGCCCGACAGGTCGATGCGCCCGGCGCCCGAGGTCAGGCGCACGTCGCTGAACGACAGGCGCGCGGGGTCTTGCGTGATCTTGCCCTGCACGCGCAGCGCCGCCCTCGGATCGGCGAGATCGAGCGTGACGCTCTGCACGTCGCCGTTCAGGCGCACGCCGATCGGCCCCGCGAACTGCGTCGCGCGCACGCTCGACTCGATCGCGTTGAGGTCGAGCCCGGCCACCCTCAGGTCGAAGCGCCCGTCGCGCCCGCTGATCGTGCCGCCGCCCGTGAGCGTCGCGTTCTTCACGAGACGCACGGCGAGCCTGGGGATGCGCTGCGTTTTCGCGTCGAGCACGACGTCCGCGTGCGCGTCGATGAGCGGGAGCAGCTTCTCGTCGATGGAGCCGGGCTTCGCGTTGACGATCGACACCGTGCCCGCGACCGTGAAATCGGCCGCGTTGCCGCGTGCGCCCGCCCGCGCCCCGCGGTGCGGCGCCGAAGCCGCGGCCGGAACCGACGCGGGCGTCGCCGCGGAAGCCGCCGACACCCCCGACGCCCCCGATGCAGCCGCCGCCAGCGCCGCCGCGACACCCGCCGCGCCGCCCGGCACCGGCTGCAACTGCGCGCGCACGGCCAGATCGGCAAACGGCGCGCCGGGCGCAAACGCCTGCGGATTGACGTGATCGAACGCGAGCGTCGCGCGCTCCAGCGGCACGGCGGCAAACGGCGCCGCCTCCACGTGAGCGCGGCCGGTGAGCTTCATGCCGCTCGCCTCGATGTCGGCCGTGAGCGCTTCGAGCGAGCCCGCGAGCGTCGCGCTGACCTGTACGGCCTCGCCGTTGACCTTGCCCGAGTACCCAAGGTCGCCCGAGAGCGCGAACGGGCGCACGCCGTCGAGCTTCGCCTCGGCGCTCACCGCGCCAAAGGGCGTGTCGAGGCGCTCGATGGCGGCTTCATGATGACGGCCATCGCTGCGGGCGTGGAACTGGAGCCGCGAGTACTCGCTCGTCGAGGCGCCTTCGTGCAGCGTGAGCTTGTTGACCTGAAGATCGCGGATCTCCAGCCCGAGCGGCAGTTGCAGGTTTTCCGGCAACTGCATCGGCGAGGAAGGCTCGTGCGACGGCACGATGCGCAGGTCGACGTCGCCGACATGCAGATAGTCGATCACGAAGCGCCACGGCGTCTTGCGAAAGCCCTCCACCGCCCACTGCCCGCCCACGCGATCCACTTCGAGCGTGGTGCCATCCGGGCCGTGCCATCTCAGGTTGGAAAAACGCACGCCGGTGGCGAGCGTGCCGCCTTCGAAGCGCCCCGCGAGCTTGCCGTCGAGCACCTTCACGGCGACGCGCCAGACGTAGGACGCGCCGCGCTCGGTGGTCAGCACGCCATAGAGCAGGCCGCCGACGATCCCGACAATCAGCACCGGCACGACGATCGCCCAGACCAGCGCCTTCCAGAGCCGCCGTGGCCGGCGCGGCGGCGGCGTGCGTGCATCGCCGTCGCCGCCGTTCCCGCCACCGTTGGCGCCATCGCCGCCATCGTCCTCGGCACGGTCCGAAGCGGCCGGCTCTCCCGGCGGCACGGCGAACGCGGGAGCGAGCCGGAACAGCGCGGCAAGGCGGCGCGCGATCATGCGGCCACCCCGCCGGGCAGCGCGAGCGTCGAAGCAAAACGGAGCGGCGCGCGCGTCGTCATCAGAAGGCGATCCCGAGAGTCAGATAAGGCCGCACGCTATGGGTGCGAAAGCCATAGGCGAGATCGAGGTTGACCGGCCCGACGGGGCTGCGCCAGCGCGCGCCGATGCCGGCGCCGGGATCGAATTCCTTCTCGCCCCAGGTGTCGGTGGCCGTGCCCACGTCGAAGAACGCCGCGCCGCCCCAGTCGCGGCTCCACCAGTGCTGGTACTCGGCCGAGCCGGTCACGAGATACTTGGTCGGCAAAATCGATCCGCCCACGTCGTTGCCGATGCTCTGGAACGCGTAGCCGCGCACCGAGTTCGAGCCGCCCGCGCGAAACAGCAGCGAGGCGGGCACGCCGCTCGACGGCCCGCTCGTGAACACGCCGCCCATCTCCGCGCGAAACACCATGAGGTCGCTCTGGCCGATCGGCAGGTATTGCTGGCCGCGCATGTAGGCGCGCAGAAAGCTTTGCTCGGCCCCCACGTTCTTGAGCGCGAAGCCCGCCTCCACGCGGATGATGTTGCCGGTGCGCGGAAACAGCGGGTCGTCCACGTTGCGGCGCGTCCAGGACCAGGTCGGCACGAGCGCATAGGCGCGCGTGGGCGCGCCCACGTTCTGCGTGATGCGGTCGTCGTAGAACATCAGCGCGTAGGCGTAATCGATGTTCTGCGAAGTGCGCGTGCGCTGCACGCCGACGCGCGCGCTGTAGATGTTCGTATCGGACACGTCGGTGCTCGTGTAGGAGGCGACGAGGCTGTTGGTCCACGCGCGCGGGCCGGGCGGCATCGAGAGCTGGACCTGGCCGAACTTCTGGATCTGGTCGAGCCGGCCCTGCACCTGGAACGGCCACGCCGCGCCGAACGTATTCAGATACGTGTACGAGCCCTGGACGTGCGCGCCGGTGTCGGTCGAGTAACCCACGCCGCCGCGAAAGCTGTTGTACGGGAACTCGCTCACCTTCACGTGCACGGGCGTGTCGAGCGGCTTTTGTGTGTTGGCGTCCACGTCGATCGCCACGCTCGCGTAGTACGGCGTGTTCTGCACCTGGCGTTGCAGCTCGGTCACGCGGTTCAGGTCGTAGATCTCGCCCGGCGAGAGCGGATTCACGTTGTCGATGATGTAGCCGGGGTAGCGCCGCGTGCCCGAAACGTCGAGCTTGCCCAACGTGAAGGTGGGGCCGCTGTCGAAGGTTACGGAAAGTTGCGCGTCGTTCTGGAGCGGATCGATGCGCGCCTGCGACTGCACGATCTTCGCGCCGAGATAGCGGCGCGCTTGCAGCGCCTTGAGCGCGGCGTTCTTGGCGTCGTCCCAGCCCGACTGCGTGAAGGCGTCGCCATCGTGCAGCGAAAAGGCGAAGCGCGCGGTGTTTTCCTGCGCCGGGTCTTCGGTGAGCACCGGGCCGCGGAACGTGAGATTCACCGACGATATCGTCGTGCGCGGCCCCGCGTCGACGCTCACCGTCACGTGCCGCCTGCCCTCGATGTTGCGCACGTCGGTGCGCACGACGGGCGAGAAATAACCGTCGGTCGAAGCGAGATCGCGCACCTGCTGCGGCGTGGCCGTCACGAGGAATTCGAACTGGTCCTCGCCCACGTCGGGGCGGGTGGCGAAGCGCGCGATGTCGAGGTGCGCCTGAAGCAGGTTGCGCAGTTCGCGCGGGGACGCGTCGATCTCGACGTCGTAGTAGGTGCGCGCGCGCATCCACGGCAGCAGGCTGGCGAGATCGGCCCGGGCGGGCGTGGCGGCGGCCAGGCACGCGATGAAACACACGGCCAGCGAAGCGGCAAAGCGCAACGACGCGCGCCCTTCGGCCCTGCGCGCCACGACGGCATGCTGCGCCCGCGCCGTCCGCGTGGGACGTCGCCATGCGCGCAACGCTTCGATCACCCATCCCGCCAAACAAGACCTCCGGCTGTCGTAGAACTGGTCGCCACCGGTTGCGCGGCTCGCGCGCGGGGCGCGGAGCGCGGCATCGGGCGCAAACGCGTTATTTCACCACATCGGCGCGTAAATACCCCAGGAGGCGGCGCAAGTCGGGCGGGAACACGTACGACAATCGGGGCGCAAGCGCCGTCCTGATGTTGGTCACCCCGCCGGACACCCGCTGAACGCCTCGTTTGACACCCCGTGCGACGCCCGCCCCGATGTTCCGCGGCGATGGCTTGCGGTAAAATTACCGCCGACAGAATTAGCGGCGCGGTGCAATCATGCGCCCCGCCTTACTGGACGGACGTCAGCCATGTATCAGTCGGACATCACGCAGTTCATCACCCAGCTCAAGCAGCAAAAGCCGCAACTCGAGGAGCAGCAGCGCAAGGGCCGCGCGCTCCTGTGGGACAAGCAGCCGATCGACCTCGACGAGCGCGAGCGCCAGCAAGCCTCGCGCGTGCGGCAAACGCCTTACGTCTACTATCAGAACTTCTGATGGCCGAGGCTGACGGGGCCGGCACGCCGCCAGCGGGCGAGCACGCGGCCAGTCACGCGGGCCAGCCCGCCGGGCAGCCGCCCGGCGAAGCGCTGACCGCACCCTCCACCGACTCGACGCCCGACACGATCGACGGCGTCGCGTACGCACGCCTGTACGGCGAGCCGCTCTTCAAGCTTCCACAGGACCTCTACATCCCGCCGGACGCGCTCGAAGTCTTTCTCGAGACCTTCGAAGGCCCGCTCGACCTGCTGCTGTACCTTATCCGCAAGCAGAACTTCAACGTTCTCGACATCCCGATGGCGGAGGTCACGAACCAGTACCTCGGCTACGTCGAGCAACTGCGCAAGACCAACCTCGAACTCGCCGCGGAATATCTGCTGATGGCGGCCATGCTCATCGAGATCAAGTCGCGCATGCTGCTGCCGGTCAAGAAGGCCGATACCGGCGAGGAAGCCGAAGACCCGCGCGCCGAACTCGTGCGGCGCCTGCTCGAATACGAGCAGATGAAGCTCGCCGCCCAGCGCATCGACCGCCTGCCGCAGCTCGGGCGCGACTTCATGCGCGCCGAGGTCTATATCGAGCAGAGCATCACGCCGCGCTTTCCCGACGTGGACAGCAACGACCTGCGCGCCGCGTGGGCCGACGTCATCAAGCGCGCGAAGCTCGTTCAGCACCACAAGATCTCGCGCGAGGAGCTCTCCGTGCGCGAGCACATGAGCATCATCCTGCGCCGGCTCCAGGGCGAGCGCTTCATGGAATTCTCCGAGCTGTTCGACACCACGCGCGGCGTGCCCGTGGTGATCGTGAACTTCATCGCCATGCTGGAGCTGTCGCGCGAATCGCTCATCGAGATCACCCAGCCCGAGCCGTTCGCGCCGATCTACGTGCGGCTCGCGTATTTGCCTACCTGAGTGCCTGCCTGAGTGTCTCCCTGAGTGTCTCCCTGAGCGCCCAGGGCAAGGCGCAAGGCCCGTTCGGGCTTGCCGCGCCCCCGCCGCAAATAAATAGCACCACATCAAATGAAGGGCCGCCGGCCGGCCCGCGCGGCGCGACGCCAGGAAAATCCCTCACCCGGGGCGGGTGCGCCGCGCTCACAAATCCACTACAATCGCCCGCGCCTGCCCGGTCTCGTCCCACATACGGGACACACGAAGAACCGCACGCGCCAAGCTGCGCGGCCCGGGCGCGCGACGTCCGCTTCGCGGTCCGTGGGCCGGGCCCTGCGGCGTGCAACCCAAGTCTTGCCCCGCGCGAGGCATAAAGCATCCGATCATGAAAGTCATCAGTTCGATTCAGGAATTGCGCGACCAGTTGCGCGGCCAAAACCGCACCGCGTTCGTGCCGACCATGGGCAACCTGCACGAAGGCCATCTTTCGCTGATGCGCCTCGCGCGCCAGCACGGCGACCCGGTCGTGGCGAGCATCTTCGTGAACCGCCTCCAGTTCGGCCCGAACGAGGACTTCGACAAGTATCCCCGCACGCTCCAGGACGACATCGAGAAGTTGCAGAAGGAGAACGTCTACGTGCTGTTCGCGCCGACCGAGCGCGACCTGTATCCGCAGCCGCAGGAATACCGCGTGCGCCCGCCCCATGACCTGGGCGACATTCTGGAGGGCGAGTTCCGCCCCGGCTTCTTCGAGGGCGTGTGCACGGTCGTCATGAAGCTGATGTCGTGCGTGCAGCCGCGTGTGGCCGTGTTCGGCAAGAAGGACTACCAGCAGTTGATGATCGTGCGCGCGATGTGCAACCAGTTCGCGCTGCCGACCGAGGTGATCGCCGCCGAAACGGTGCGCGACGCCGACGGCCTCGCGCTCAGCTCGCGCAACCGCTACCTGGGCGAAGCCGAGCGCGCGGAAGCCCCGCAACTGGCGGGCGTGCTGCGCGCGATTCGCGAATCGGTGCTCTCGGGCCGCCGCGACTTCCAGCAGCTCGAACTCGACGCCATGGCCACGCTTGCCGCGCGCGGCTGGAAGCCCGACTACATCGCGATCCGCAAGCGCGCGAACCTGCTGCCGCCCACGCCGGGCGTCGCCGCTCAAGCCGACGAGCCGCTCGTCGTGCTGGCCGCGGCCAAGCTCGGCGCCACGCGCCTGATCGACAACCTCGAAATCTGAGGTCCGCGGGGCGGCCGCGCCGCCCCTGTTCACAAGATACCCGCTTGATCCCGCTTGATTCCGGTTATCCGCGCCTTGACGCGGGCTCAAGCTCAAGCACCTGACCCGCGGCGGGCCGCGCGCCCGCACGCCTGAGGAGACACGCCATGCAACGCCATATGCTCAAGTCGAAGATCCACCGCGTCGCCGTCACGCACTGCGAGCTGCACTACGAAGGCTCGTGCGCCATCGACGAGAACCTGCTCGAAGCGGCGAACATCGTCGAGAACGAGCGCATCGACATCTGGAACATCAACAATGGCGAGCGCTTCACGACCTACGCGATCAAGGGCGAACGCGGCAGCGGCATGATCTCGCTGAACGGCTCGGCCGCGCGCCGCGCGCAACTGGGCGACCTCGTGATCATCGCGGCCTTCGCGAACGTGGAAGAGGAAGAGCTCAAGGCCGGCTGGAAGCCGGACCTCGTGTTCGTCGACGAGAACAACCGCATCAAGGGCAGCCGCGACCACGTGCCCACGCAAAGCTGGAGCTAAGGCGCGCGGCCGGCCGGCGCGGGCTCGCTTGCCAGCCTGGTTGCGAGCTTACTTGCCTGCGCCGTCCACCCAGCCGAGAATCGACTGCCACTGGTCGAGATCCTTCTCGACCCGGCTCTTCGCCACGTCCCACAGCGTGAGGCCGTGCGCGGCCAGCTGCACGTAGTTCTGCGTGTCGCGCAAATAGCCCAGCACCGGCAGCTCCAGCCCTTCCACGAAGCGCTGGAGCTGCTCGGCCGAGCGCGTGCGCGAATCCACCCGCATGCCCACCACGCCCACCTGGATCGAGCCCTTGCGCACGGCCTTTTCCTTGGCGAGGCGGTTCAGGAAGTCCTGGGTGGCGAGGATGTCGAACATCGAGGGTTGCAGCGGCACGATCACCTTGTCGGCCAGTTCGATGATCGCCCCGAGCCGGTTGCCGTGCAGGCCGGCAGGCGTGTCGATGACGGCGTGCTCGAGTCCCTTGGGCGGCTTCGCCGGGTTGTCCAGGTCGACCTGCCAGCTTTCGATGGGCGGCAGCGTGGCCGGCCGCAAATCGAGCCATGCGTGCGAAGACTGCTGCCGGTCGAGATCCGCGAGCGCCACCCACTCGCCTTGCGCGGCGAAATAGCCCGCCAGATTGGTGGACAGCGTGCTCTTTCCCACGCCGCCCTTGGGATTCGCCACCACGATTACCGTCATGAATGCTCCCGTCAGGATGGCTGGCACTGGGCCAGCCGGATTGCCGTGATTCTTGCCTGATGCCCTTCGAGGCGCCTTGCGGACGAGCCGCCGCCCCGAATCAACCGTCCGATATTATCGGCAAATTGCGCGCCGCCGAAGCCCCCGCGTGTGCGCACCGCATTTGTTGCTGTCAAATTCCGGAGACTGACCGACCATGAGCACCCTACGCCAGGATGTCACGATCGAAACCCTGCTCGAGCGCCAGCGCGGCCGCCTGCCCGAACTGCTGGGCTTTCGCCCGCTCGCGCTCGAACAAGGCCTGCTGCGCGCCGAACTCGACGTGCGCAGCAATCTGCTCGCGCCCAACGGCTTCCTGCACGCGGCCACGGTGATCGGCCTTGCCGACACCGCCTGCGGTTACGCCTGCCTCGCCCACCTGCCGCCCAACGCGAAGAACTTCACGACCATCGAGATCAAGAGCAACCATCTCGGCACGGCGCGCGAAGGCACGATCTCGGCCGTGGCGACGGGCGTGCACCTCGGGCGCAGCACGCAGGTCTGGGACGCCACGGTGAGCGGCCCGGACGGCAAGACCATCGCGCTGTTCCGCTGCACGCAGATGGTGCTTTACTGAGCTGCGCGCTTTATCGCGCGTTCAGGCGCGTATTTACCTGATCACCCCAAACACCCTCTCCAGATCGAGGCTCGCCGCGAGCGTATCCGCCAGCCGCTCCAGCGACGCCTCGCGCAACGCCGGGTAGTCCACCGCGCGCGCCGCCGCGAGCCCCGCCCAGCGCAGCAGCGCGGTGCACGCCTCGGGCGTGTCGAAGAGGCCGTGCACGTAGGTCGCGAGGATCTGGCCGTCGGCCGAACACGCGCCGTCGGGACGCGACGCCCCTGCGCCCTCCTGCGCAAGCCGCAGCGCGGGCGTTTCCAGCGCGCGCCCGCGCGTTTCGCCCATGTGAATCTCGTAACCGGCCACCCGCGCCGGTTCCGCGCCTTCCAGCGCAAGCGCGCCCGTCACATTCTTGAGCGTCTTTTCGCGCGTGAGTTCGGTTTCGTAGTCGAGCCAGCCAAAGCCCGCCACCGCGCCCGGCTCGCCCTCCACGCCGTGCGGATCGGCAATCGCGCGCCCGAGCATCTGCATGCCCCCGCAAATGCCGATCACGCGCCCGCCGTAGCGCAGATGCCGCGTGAGCGCCGTCTCCCAGCCCTGCGCGCGCAGCCACGCGAGGTCGTCGCGCACGTTCTTCGAGCCCGGCAGGATCACGAGATCGGCGGCGCCCGGCGTTTCGCCCGTACGCACGTAGGTGAAATCGACTTGCGGATGGGCGCGCAGCGCGTCGAAATCCGTGTGGTTGCTGATGTGCGGCAGCGCGGGCACGACCACGCGCAAGATCTCGCCGCCCGCCTGCGCGCCGCTGTGGGCCGCGCCGGGCAGCATGTCCTCGGCGTCGAGCGTGAGGCCGTGCAGATACGGCACCACGCCGAGCACGGGCTTGCCGGTTTGCTTCTCCAGCCATTCGAGGCCGGGTTCGAGCAGCGTGCGGTCGCCGCGAAAACGGTTGATGACGAAGCCCTTCACGCGTGCGCGCTCGCTCTCCGACAGGCAGGCCAGCGTGCCGATCAGGTGCGCGAACACGCCGCCACGGTCGATGTCGGCCACGAGCACGACCGGGCAGTCCACGGCCTCGGCGAAGCCCATGTTGGCGATGTCGTTGGCGCGCAGATTGACTTCGGCGGGGCTGCCCGCGCCTTCCACGAACACCGTGTCGTAGCGCTCGCGCAGGCGCGCGTACGACTGGAGCACGGCCTCGCGCGCGAGCGGCTTGTAGTCCTGGTACGCGCGCGCATTGAGGTTCATGCGCGCCTTGCCGTGAATGATGACCTGCGAGCCGAGGTCGCTGTTGGGCTTGAGCAGCACCGGGTTGAGGTCGGTGTGCGCCTCGATGCCGGCCGCGATCGCCTGGAGCGCCTGGGCGCGGCCGATCTCGCCGCCATCCACGGTCACGGCGCTGTTGAGCGCCATGTTTTGCGGCTTGAACGGGGCGACGCGCGCGCCCGCGCGGCGCGCGAGGCGGCACAGGCCGGCCACGAGCGTGCTCTTGCCGGCGTCGGACGTGGTGCCCTGGATCATCAGCGTGCCCTGGGGCACGGCGGGTAGCGTTGCGGTCATGAAGCGGTTGGCGCGGGTGGCGCGTGGGCGGCTGTGGCGAACGCGCATTATCCCATCGCCCGCCGCAGCGCAGCAGCAGGCGCGGGCGAGCGTTAGCCGAAAGGGGGACAGCCGTTACAATTGCGCGATGAATTCGCGCGATCTCACCTTCATCGTCGGCGGCGCGCGCTCGGGCAAGAGCGCGCACGCCGAACGCCTCGCCGCCGATAGCGGCCTGGCGGTCACCTATATCGCGACCGCGCGCGTGACCGGCGACGCCGAATTCGCCGATCGCATCGCGCACCATCGCGCACGCCGTCCCGCGCACTGGGGGCTCGTCGAAGCGCCGCTCGACCTTGCGGGCGCGCTCGACGCCACGGCCGCGCCGGACCGCTGCGTGCTGATCGACTGCCTCACGCTCTGGCTCGCCAGCCTTTTGTGCCCGCCCGAGGCGCAAGCGCCGCTGCCCGACTGGCGCGCGCGCCTCGACGCCTTCGCCGCCGCCTGCGAGCGCGCGCAAGGCACGGTGCTCGTGGTGAGCAACGAAATCGGCATGGGCGTCGTGCCGCTCGGCGCGGCCACACGCCTTTACGTGGACGAGCTCGGCCGCCTGAACCAGCGCATCGCCGCGCTCGCGGACCGCGCCACGCTCGTCGCCGCCGGACTGCCCCTCGTGCTCAAGGCGCCGGCCTCATGATGCTCACGCTGCCCGTCACCGCCGTGCTCGCCGTGGCCGGCGTCGCCGTGGACCGCTGGTTCGGCGAGCCGCGCCGCGCCCATCCCCTCGTCGCCTTCGGGCGGCTCGCGAACCACATCGAAGCGCGCCTGAACACCGGGCGTCGCGGCCGCCCGCTCGGCCTGCTCGCGTGGCTTGCCGCCGTCGCGCCGCCCGTCGCGCTCGCGGCGCTGCTGTGCGCGCTGCTCCCCTTGCCGCTCGCGTGGACGCTGCACGTCGCGCTGCTGTGGTTCGCGCTCGGCGCGCGCAGCCTCACGGAGCACATCGCGCCGATCGGCGCGGCGCTCGCGCGGCGCGACCTCGCCGCCGCGCGCGAGCTGACCGGGCGCATCGTCTCGCGCGACACGGCCGGGGCCGACGCCACCGCGCTCTCGCGCGCGGCCGTCGAATCGGCGCTGGAGAACGGCAACGACGCGATCTTCGGCGCGCTGTTCTGGTTCGCGATCGCGGGCGGCCCCGGCGCGCTGGCATTTCGCCTCGCCAACACGCTCGACGCGATGTGGGGCTACCGCACGCCGCGCTTCCTGCGCTTTGGCTGGGCGGCGGCGCGCATCGACGACGTGCTCAACTGGATTCCCGCGCGCCTCACGGCCACGAGCTATGCGCTTCTCGGCGACACGCGCACGGCGCTGCGCTGCTGGCGCGAACAGGCGCATCGCTGGGACAGCCCGAACGCGGGCCCGGTGATGGCAGCGGGCGCGGGCAGCCTGAACGTGCTGCTGGGCGGCGCGGCCGTCTATCACGGCACGCTCGAGCAGCGCCCGGCGCTCGGCGCAGGCTCGCCGCCGCGCGCGCAGGATGTGCATGCGGCGCTGCGCCTCGTCGAGCGCACCACCGTCCTGTGGCTCGCGGCGCTGCTGGCGCTGGCTTTCGTGAGCGTGGCCACCCATGTCTGAACCACAACCCGTCCTTGTCGCGCACGGCGGCAATCTGCACGAAGCGGCCGAGCGCTACGGCATCGCCTGGGAAGCGTGGATCGATCTGTCGACCGGCATCAATCCGCACGGCTACCCCGTGCCGCCCGTGCCGTCTTCGGCGTGGCGGCGCCTGCCCGACGAAGGCGACGGCTTCGCCGCCTGCGCCGCGCGCTACTACGGCGCGCCCGACGCCCGTCACGTGCTGCCGGTTGCGGGCAGCCAGGCCGCGATTCGGGCGCTGCCCGCGCTGCTGCCTCGCGCGCGCGTTGCCATCGCGCCGCTCACCTATGGCGAGTACGCACCGGCGTTCGCCCAGGCCGGGCACGAGATCGCCCCGCTCGACATCACGCGCGACACGCTGCCCGATGCGCTCACGCACGCCGTGGTCGTGAATCCGAACAACCCGACGGCCGCTCATTTCGATGCGGGCCGCCTGCTGCACTGGCACGCGCAGCTCGCGGCGCGCGGCGGCACGCTGATCGTCGACGAAGCCTTCGCCGATGCGTTCGGCCCGCAGCACGCCGAAACGCTTGCGCACGCAACCGATCGCGAGGGCCTCGTCGTGCTGCGCTCGCCGGGCAAGTTCTTCGGGCTCGCGGGCGCACGCTGCGGATTTGCGCTGGCGCGGCCCGCGCTGCTGCACGCGCTGCGCGCGCGCCTGGGCGCGTGGACCGTGAGCGGGCCCGCGCGGCACGCGGTCACTCACGCATTCGAAGACGGCGCATGGCAGCGCGCAATGCGCGAGCGTCTCGCTGCCGAAAGCGCTCGCCTCGTCGCGCTGCTGCGCGCGCACGGCTTCGCGCCGCACGCCACGCCGCTCTTCGCGTGGATCGCGGACCCGCGCGCGGCGGCGTTGCAGGACGCGCTCGCGCGGCACGCGGTGTGGACGCGCCGCTTCGACGCGCCCGCCAGCCTGCGCTTCGGCCTGCCCGCCTGCGACGACGAATGGCGGCGCTTCGAAGACGCACTCGCACAAGCGATGCGGGCGATCGATTGATGCGCGGCGCCGTCCTCGCACTGGCGCTCGCGTGCGCCGGCCTGCTTGGCTCGCTCGAATCGCGCACCGCCAACGCAGCGGTCAGCGCCGTGGACGACGCGGGCAACACCGTTACCCTCCCCGCTCCCGCCCAGCGCGTCGTCAGCCTCGCGCCGCACGTGACCGAGTTGCTCTATGCGGCGGGCGGCGGCGCGAAGGTCGTCGGCGCGGTCGCCTACAGCGATTACCCGCCCGAAGCGCAAAAGGTGCCGCGCGTGGGCGACAACCGCGCGCTCGACCTCGAACGCATCGCCGCGCTCAAGCCCGACCTGATCGTGGTCTGGCGTCACGGCAATGCGCAGCAGCAACTCGACCGCCTGCGCGCGCTGCATATTCCGCTCTTTTTCAGCGAGCCGCATCGGCTCGACGATGTCGCGACCTCGCTCACGCGGCTTGGCGTGCTGCTCGGCACGCAGCCCACGGCGCAGGCCGCCGCCGGCGCCTACCGGCGCGACATCGCGCAACTGCGCGCGCGCTACGCCCGGCGCGCGCCCGTGAGTGTGTTCTACGAAGTCTGGGATCGGCCGCTGATGACCCTCAACGGCCAGCACATGATCAGCGACGTGATCGCGCTGTGCGGCGGGCGCAATGTGTTCGCGGCGCTCGAACCGCTCGTGCCGGCGGTTTCGACCGAAGCCGTATTGGCCGCGAACCCCGATGCGATCGTCACCGCGGCGCAGGGCGCGACGTCGCCGGACCGGCCGCTGCCCGGCCTCGCGCTCTGGCAGTCGTGGCCCACGCTCACGGCCGTCAAGCGCGGCAATCTCTTCGCCATCGACGGCGACCTGCTCACCCGCCCCGCGCCACGCATCGCCCAGGGCGCGGCGCAGCTCTGCGAAGACCTCGATCTCGCCCGCACACGCGATGCCGCCGCACATTGATTAGGCATCCGAATCGATTCGACAGACTGAAACCGATCAGGCGTTCCAGCGCGACAGCAACCACTGCGCGCTCGACGCGTCGTAGCGCAGCCACACCACGGCCGCCATTTCCAGCGGCCAGCGCACGCAGCGCGCGAGCGGCATGCCGAGCGCACGCGCCGTGACGGTGCGGATCACGCCCGCGTGCGTGACGGCCCACACGGTCGTCTTTTCGTGCGCGTCGAGCGTGGCGAACCACGCGCTCACGCGCGCGTCGAACTGCGCGACGCTCTCGCCGCCGTGCATGCGCGCGTGCTCGAAGTCAGCGGCCCAGGCATCGATCTGCGCACGGTCGATCTCGTCCCAGCGCTGCCGCTCCCACGCGCCGAAATCCATCTCCGCGAGGCGCGCGTCCGCCGCCGGCGTGTGGCCGTGCGCGGCCGAGAGCGCCGCCGCCACGCTCGCGCAACGCGTGAGCGGACTCGTCGCGATGCGTTGCGGCGCGCGCACGCCGAGCGCCATGAGGCGCGTGGCGAGCAACGCGGCCTGCTCGTTCGCCTCGCCCGCGAGCGGCACGTCGCTCGCGCCGTAGCACACGCCCGCCTCCACGGCCACGGCGGGATGGCGAATCAGAACGAGATCCATGCAAGCCCCACGAGATAGATGGCGATCTCGAACACCTGCTGCGCGAAGCCGAGACAATCGCCCGTATAACCGCCGATGCGCCGCACGAAGTAACGCCCCAGCGCGAAGCGCAGCGCCGCGAGCACGACGAGCATGAGCACGCCCGCGCGCCAGTCGGGCCAGAAAAGCCAGGGCAAGCCGAACACGCACGCGCACAACCACGCGAGCAGGCTCATGCGCTGCGCGACAGGCTTGGCCTTGCCTTCGGGGCGCACGTAGTCGAGCGAGACGAGATAGCTGATCGCGCACGCGCGGCTCGCGGCGTGACCCGCGATCATGAGCATCGCGGCGCGCGCGGGCGGCAGCGCCGCGAGCGTCTGCCACTTGAGCGCAAGCGCCACCACGAGACCGATCGCACCGAACGCGCCGATGCGCGAGTCGTGCATGATGCGCAGCACGTCCTCGCGCGTGTACGCGCCGCCGAAGGCGTCGAAGCAATCCGCGAGACCGTCCTCGTGAAACGCGCCCGTCGCGAGCAGCGTGACGGCCATCGAGAGCAGCACGGCAACGCTCGCCGGAAACACGCGCAGCGCGGCGAGATAGACGAGCGCCGCGAGCACGCCGATCAATGCGCCGACCAGCGGAAAGTAGCGCGCCGCCGCATTGAGCCACGCGGGCTCGAAACCCACCCAGCGCGGCACCGGCACACGCGTGAAATAACCGAGCGCCGTGAAGAAGTAGCGCAGTTCCGCCAGCGGATTCATCGCGTGGCGCTCAGGCGTTGCGGTCACTGCGATTGTCCACGCCCGCCGACTCGAAGCTCGCCATCTCGTTGAGAAACGCCACGGCCGCGCGCAACAGCGGCACCGCGAGCGCCGCGCCCGTGCCTTCGCCCAGCCGCAGGTCGAGCGCGAGCAGCTCGCGCGCGCCGAAATGATCGAGCATGCGCCGGTGTCCCGCTTCGTTCGATGCGTGCGCAAACACGCAGTAGTCGCGCACGTTCGGCGCGAGCGAGTCGGCCACGAGCAGCGCCGAAGTCGCGATGAAGCCGTCCACGAGAATCGCCATGCGCGAGCGCGCCGCTTCGATGAACGCACCCGCCATCATCGCGATCTCGAAGCCGCCGAAGGCCGCGAGCACGTCGAGCGGCTCGCGCGCGTCGGCGTGATGCGCGAGCGCCGCCGCGAGCACATTGCGCTTTCGCGCGAGGCCCGCGTTGTCGAGGCCCGTGCCGCGCCCCACGCATTCGTCGATCGGCACGCTGCACAGCCGGCTCATCAGGCACGCGGCCGACGACGTGTTTGCAATGCCCATTTCGCCGAAGCCGATCACGTTCGTGCCGAGCGCCGCGTGATGGCGCACGCGCGCCGCGCCCGCCGCAAGCGCGGCGAGCGCTTCGTCGCGCGTCATGGCGCGCTCGTGTGCGAAGTTGCGCGTGCCGCGCGCGATGGGTGCATCGATGAGCGAGGGCGCCGGTTCGGGCGCGCAAGGCAGCGGCGTCGCCACGCCCGCGTTGACGATCTCGAGCGTGAGGCCCGCCACGCCGCTGAACGCGTTGATGGCGGCGCCACCCGCCAGGAAGTTCGCCACCATCTGCGCGGTCACGGCCTGCGGGTACGGGCTCACGCCTTCGGCGGCGATGCCATGATCGCCCGCGAAGACGATCATCACGGGCCGCTCGACGCTCGGGCGCACGCTGCGCTGGATCATGCCGAGCTGGCGTGCGAGTGTTTCCATGCGGCCGAGGCTGCCGGGCGGTTTGGTCTTGGTGTCGATGAGGCGTTGCAGTTCGTCGCGCAGCGAGAGATCGAGCGGTTCGACAGCGAGCAGTTCGGTAAGCGATGACGTCATGATGAGTTCGTTTCGTAATGGTGCGGACCCAAGCCACGCGTTAGCGCGCGGCATTCGATCCAGGCGAATGCGGTAACGACGATGCCGAAGCGAGCGCGGGCACGAGCGCCTCGTGCGCGCCTTCGCGGATGAGCACGAGCGGATGGCCGAATGCGGCGCTCGCGCGCTCCGGCGTGAGCACTTCGCGCACACGGCCCGCGTGAAAGCCGCCGTGGCCGTCGAGCAGGAGCGCATGCGTCGCGAAGCGCCGCGCAAGATTGAGATCGTGGCAGGAAAACACGATCGCCCGCGCTTCGCTGCGCACCCAGTGCGAGAGCGCTTCGAGGCAGGCGATCTGATGATGGAGGTCCAGATGCGCGAGCGGCTCGTCGAGCAGCAGGAGCGGCGCGCCCTGGCACAGCGCGGCGGCCAGCGCGACGCGCTGGCGTTCGCCCCCCGAAAGCGAGAGCACGTCGCGCGCGGCGAGCGCTTCGAGACCGAGCGTGGCGAGCGCGGCATGCGCGGCTTGTCGATCGGCGTCGCCCTCCCAGCCCCAGCCGGCCAGATGCGGATAGCGATTGAGCAGCACGGTGTCGAGCACGCTCGCGCTGAATGCGTCGCGCTGATCCTGGGGCATGAGCGCGCGGCGCTGCGCGAGGCGCACGGCGGGCCACTGCGCAAGCGCGATGCCTTCCACTTCCACGCGCCCCGCCGCCGGTTCGCGCAGGCCCGCGAGCGCGCCGATGAGCGTCGTCTTGCCCGCGCCGTTCGCGCCCGCCACGCACCAGATCTCGCCGGCATCGAAGCGCTGCGTGAGCGCCTGAACGAGGGTGCGTGCGCCCGCGCGCAAGGTGAGCGCGTGGGCGGCGAGCAGCGATGCGCGTGCGTCGCTCATCGTGTGCGCCTCGCGAGCAGCATCCACAGGAACACGGGCACGCCCGCGAGCGCCGTCACGACGCCCACCGGCAATTGCGCGGGCGCGGCCACGGTGCGCGCGACGAGGTCCGCGCCCATCACGGCCAGGCCGCCCGCGAGCGCGGCGGCGGGCACGAGCATGCGCTGATCGTTACCGAACGCGAGGCGCAACATGTGGGGCACGACGAGCCCGACGAAACCAATGGTGCCGCCCGTAGTCACGGCCGCCGCCGCCCCGAGCGACGCGGCAAGATAGATGCCAACGCGCAGGCGCAGCACGGGCACGCCGAGCGCCTGCGCGGCGGCGTCGCCGCGCAGCAGCACGTTGAGCATCGGCGCGGCCGGCACCACGCCCGCCAGCACGATCGCGAGCGCCGCAAGCGCGGGCCACGGCATGCCCGCGCCGTTCAGGTCGCCCGTGAGCCAGAACAGCATGCCGCGCAGGTGCGTATCGGGGGCGAGCGTGAGCAGCAACGTGATCAGCGCGCCCCAACCGGCCGCCGTCACCGCGCCCGTCAACAGCAGTTTTGGCGAACTGTCCTGCGGCTCGCCGCGCCAGAGCTCCCGGCGCGCCAGGCCGAGCACGAGCAGGATCGAAACGAACGCGCCCGCGCAGGCGCTCGCCTGCACGCCCCACCATGCCACGCCCGCGATCATCGCCACGAGCGCGAACGCGGCCGCGCCGCCCGACACGCCGAGCACGTAGGGCTCCGCCAGCGGATTGCGCAGCAACACCTGCAACAACGCGCCCGCCAGCGCGAGCAACGCGCCGCACGCGAAACCGGCCAGCGCGCGCGGCAGGCGCAGCGTGCGCACGATTTCGGTGGCCATGTCGGGCGTGCCGTGCGCGGGCGAGAGCGCCGCCAGCGCCTGTGCGAGCGTAACGCTCACGCTGCCGCTCGCGAGCGACGCCGCGAACACCACGAGCGCCGCCGCGGCGAGCGCGCCCCAGATTGCCCATGCGCGGCGCGCGCTCATCGAGCGGCGCGGCAGCGTCGGCAACGCGGGGACGTCAGGGGCTTTATCGCGGCTTACGGAGCGCATCGGAAAATTCGGCGGCGACAGGTTTAAAAAACTTCACACGAGAAAACAAAGGGGCATTCAAAACGGCCGGGCAACGCATGCAAAGCGATGCTGACAAAGTGACATTCACCCGCAGACAAACATACGGATCAATGCAGCGAATCAATCTCTTTTGTCAGGCAAGCTTTAGCCACGCATGAAGCCGCGAACTCGTGATGTTATAACGCACGGGCCGCGATCGCGGCGACGTCGCGCGGGCGCGGCATGGGCAATTTGCGTTCCTGCTGCGCCTTTGTGCAGCACGTAGTGCGGGATTCAGGCCTCATTCAGGTAAGAAGCCGGGTTGTTACGTCTGGAAACGACACAATTATCGGAATGCGCGTTAATCCGCGCTAGAATGCCTGTCTTTAGAGGACGCAGCACATGCTCAACGAACTCGAAACACTCTCACAGAACATCGGGCGGCTGATCCAGATTAATCAGCGCCATCATGAAGCACGCCTCGCACTCGAAGAGCAACTCGCACAGCTGCGTGCGCAATGCGACGCCACGCGCGCCGAGCTCGAACAGGTCCGCGAAGAGCGCAATGCGTTGCAAGCGGAGCGCGATGCGCTCTCGGCCAAGATCGACGACGCGCAGGTACGCCTGAACGCGATTCTCGAAAAGCTGCCGCGCGCACGCGCGAGCAACGAACGCGAGAACCAGCTCGATCTGCTCGAACCGTCACCGAGCAACGACGACGACAGCAACGCGGCCCGCCACGGAGAAAATGCATGAGCACCAAGCAGATCGAAGCGACGATACTCGGGCAAACCTATCGCCTCGCCTGTTCGGCAGAAACGGAACAAGCCCTGCTCGAAGCGGTGGCGCGCGTCGACGCCGAAATGTCGAAGATCCGCAATCACAGCAACGTGCGCGGCACCGATCGCATCGCGGTCATGGCGGCGCTTTCGATCGCCTCGGAACTGCTGCGCCTGCAAACGAGCGTGCGACACGGCGAAGCATTCCCAGCCGAAGAAATCCGTCGTACAATGCGTCAAATGAATGAACAACTCGGCGCCGTCATCCAGCAGCACGGGGTGCAATAAGCGCTGTAGCAAGTCGTAGCACTGCGGTATGATGTTGTTCATGGGTAGCGTTGGATTGTTTCTAAACACCACGCGCTACCAACGAGTTTAGTCAGCTTCCCTGCCTGGTTCGCCAAGGTCATATATTCCTTGAACCAATGCCATGTGCACGGTTGCGGAAATTTGTAGCACGGGCGTGCGCGTCACACTGTCTGATGTACCCAAAGTGCTGCTAACTGCGACCAATTCTGAACCCTCGGTTCAGGATGCCGGCCTAGCGGCTATGGCGGGGACCTATTCAAACGGCATCGGACCTGTGTCCGATGCCGTTTTCCATTGTGCGGCACATTTCTTCATGTGCTTACGCGTGCGCTTGCACGCGCGCCCGCCCCCTCCCCTTTCGACGTGACCTTCGACTCATGCGCTACTGGCTGATGAAGTCCGAACCCGACGAAGCAAGCATCGACGATCTCGCGAACGCACCACAACGCACGTTGCCGTGGACGGGTGTGCGCAACTATCAGGCGCGCAATTTCATGCGCGACACGATGCAGCCCGGCGACGGCGTGCTGTTCTATCACTCGAGCTGTCCCGAGCCCGGCATCGCGGGCATTGCGCAGGTGTCGTCCACGGCGTACCCCGACCCCACGCAATTCGATGCGAAGAGTCCTTACTACGACGCGAAATCGACACACGAGAATCCGCGCTGGATGCTCGTCGATGTCGTGTTCAAGAAGAAGTGTCCGCTGATTGCGCTTGCCGCCTTGCGTGAGCACGAAGCACTCGCGGACATGCGCGTGCTCGCGAAGGGCAATCGTCTTTCGATCACGCCGGTCACCACGGCTGAGTGGAACTTCATCACGAAACAGTTGATGTGATCGCGATGTGAGGCTGCCACGCGACTTTGCCGTGGCATGGGCCGTACGCATCGCGAGACCCGGCACGCAGACGACATGCGCGCGCGAGTTCAAGCACAATCGCGCACAGTCGTACGGCGTGGCCTGTGTTGGCTGTGCTGCGCCCGCGACACAAGTTCTGCAAGGAGCCTCAATGAACAGAAAAACCGCCGTCACGCTCGCCGCCGCATTCGCGGCCGCCGTGCCCCTCGCCATGACGCTCGCGCCGCGCGCCGCATTCGCACAGAGCGACGCGCGCTATCAGCCCGCGGGCGTGCTTTCGCTTTCCGCGCAGGCCAGCGCCGAAGTGCCGCAAGATGTCGTCACCATTACGCTGTTCTACGAGCAGGAAGCAAGCGACCCCTCTTCGCTCACCGCCACGCTCAACCAGCGCGCCGACTCCGCGTTGCAACGGGCCAAGGGCGTCGCGGGCGTGACCGCGCGCTCGGGCCAGTTCTCGATCTTCCCCTCCACCGATCGCGACGGGCGCATCTCGGCCTGGCGCGGCCGCACGGAAGTCGTGCTCGAATCGCATGATTTCGCGGCGGCGTCGAAGCTTGCCGGCGATCTCGCTTCGGTCATGCAGGTGGGCAACGTGCAGTTCTCGCTTTCGCCCGAAGCGCAACGCACAGCGGAGCAAAAACTCTCGGGCCAGGCGATCGCCTCGTTTCGCGACCAGGCCTTGTCGGCCACGCGCGCGTTCGGATACAGCAGCTACACGATTCGCGACGTGAACGTGGGGCATTCCGGCGTGATGCCGCGCCCCGTGATGATGATGAGCGCGCGCGCCGCTTCGGCTGACGCGAAGATGTCCGCGCCCGTGCCCCTCGAAGGCGGCACCTCCACCGTGACGGTCAACGTCTCCGGCTCGGTGCAGATGAAGTAACGCGCAGCCCATCGCGCTCGCGGAAAAAAAGGCCACGGTGCAAACCGTGGCCTTTTTCATGGGCTAAAACGCAAAACGCGCTCGCGTGGGCATCAGCGCTTCGCGCTCGCCACCGGCGCGCCGTCGTTGCCGTTCTTGCTGCGCTTCGCGCGGCGATACGACCACGCCATCAAGCCAATGCCCGCGATGATCATCGGCAGCGAGAGCCATTGACCCATCGAAAGGCCGAGTGCGAGCAAGCCGAGGAAGTCGTCGGGCTCGCGCGCGAATTCCACGGTGAAACGCGCGAGACCGTAGCCGATCAGGAACATCGCCGAGATCGCGCCAACGGGGCGCGGCTTGCGCGAGAAAAGAATCAGCACGATGAAGAGCGCAATGCCTTCGAGCGCGATTTCATAGAGCTCCGAAGGATGGCGCGGCAGCAGATGGTACTGCGCGAACACTTCGTTCAGGTGCCACTGCGCGGCCAGTTGCGGATGCGCGGCGAGCCATGCGGCGTCGTCGTTCGCGGCGCCGGGGAACAGCATGGCCCACGGCGAGTCGGGCGAGGTCACGCGGCCCCAGAGTTCACCGTTGATGAAGTTGCCCAGACGCCCCGCGGCGAGACCCGTGGGCACCATCGGCGCGACGAAGTCCGTCACTTGCAGCCACGTGCGTCCACGCTGCCACGCGAACAGGACCATCGCAAAGGTCACGCCGAGAAAGCCGCCGTGAAACGACATGCCCCCTTCCCACACCTTGAAGATGTCGAGCGGATGTGCGAAATACCAGCTCGCCTTGTAGAACAGCACGTAACCTAAGCGCCCGCCGAGGATCGTGCCGAGCACGCCATAGAACAGCATGTCGTCGATGTCTTTCGCGGTCCAGCCCTGCGCGGCCACAAATGGCAGGCGCAGACGCAGACGGCCGATCACGATCGCGAGGATGAAGCCGACGAGATACATGAGGCCGTACCAGCGCACGGCGAGCGGCCCCAGATGAATGGCGATGGGGTCGAAGTTCGGGTGGATGAGCATCGTGGAGTGAGGTCTTGTCGGCGAGATCGGTTGAAATCGGGTTGTAAGCAGCGCCGCAGTTGGCAAAGCACGAGCGGGCAAAGCGCGTTGGACGTTTGCAAAGCGGGGAGGTTCGCCGCCGGAACGTCATGGCGTGACATTATCGCCGACGCGAGGGCGCCCGAACCAAAACGCACCGTTTGCGGCGCGCAGCGAGTGTAACGGTGACGGATGAAAGCGCCGCGTGGCGCGCGGCCCAATGCGACTACCGTGAGCGAATGCGACCTGATGCGGCCTGGCGCAGTCAGCGCCGGCCCGTCGCCGCGTGCGCGCGCACGATCTCGATAAAAGCCGCAAGCACAGGGCTCACCTCGGCCGAGCGCCACACGAGCCCCGTTTCGATCACCGGCGCGGCCGCGGCGAGCGGCCGGTACACGACGCCAGTGCGCCGCAGATGCCGCAGCGACTGCGGCACGAGCGCCACGCCCATGCCGGCCGAGACGAGGCTCACGATGGTCTGCATCTGGATCGCCTCCTGGCCGACGACCGGCGCGAGGCCCGCCGCGCCGTAGCAGTCCATGATCGTGTCGTAGAAGCCGGGCGCGAGATGGCGCGGGAAAACAACGAGCGGCGCATCGGCGAGATCGCGCAGGCTCACGGGCTCGTCGTGCCAGTCGTCGGTGGCCGCCACGCCCAGACGCGCCGACAGCGCCGACGGCATGGCGACCACGAGCGGCTCGCGCGCGATCGGCACATAGGAAAGCTGCGCCGCATGGCGCGGCGGCAAGGGCGCGATCACGAGGCCCGCGTCGATGCGCCCCGCCACCAGTTCCTCGACCTGGACGTCGCTCGTGGCCTCGGCGAGTTGCAGACGCACGCGCGGATAGCGCGCGCCGAAGTCGCGCAGCAACAGCGGCAGCAGGCCGTAATCGGCGGTCGAAACGAAGGCCAGCGCCAGCACGCCCGCCTCGCCGCGCGCGAGGCTCTGCGCGAGCGGCCGCAGCGCTTCGGCCGAGGCGAGCAGCCGCCGCACCTCGGGCAGCAGATCGGCCCCCACCGCCGTCAATTCCACCGAGCGCCGCGTGCGCGCGAACAACGCCACGCCCAGCGTCTCTTCCAGCGCGCGGATAGCTTGTGACAGCGGCGGCTGCGTCATCGAAAGTCGCGCCGCCGCGCGGCCGAAATGCTGCTCCTCGGCAACGGCCACGAAATAGCGCAGCTGGCGCAGATCGGGGATGGTGGCACTCATCGGGCGGGCTTCCGTATTGATATGTTTTCCGACTCAATAGGCCACGAATAATATATTAGACATCGCTCTCGGGAAACCGCATCCTTCTATGCACACGCTGGCGCCCTGCCCCACAAGAAAACCCAGGCCCGGCATCCGAGACAACGCCCACCGGAGATCCCCATGCCCTATAACCGTCGTTCGAAGCACATCACGCAGGGTGTCGCCCGCTCGCCGAACCGCTCGATGTATTACGCGCTCGGCTACGAGAAGACCGACTTCGACAAGCCCATGATCGGCGTGGCCAACGGGCATTCGACCATCACGCCCTGCAACGCGGGGCTGCAACGGCTCACCGACGCGGCCGTCGCGGCCATCAAGGGCGCCGATGCGAACCCGCAGACCTTCGGCACGCCCACGATCTCGGACGGCATGTCGATGGGCACCGAAGGCATGAAGTATTCGCTCGTCTCGCGCGAAGTCATCGCCGACTGCATCGAGACCTGCGTGCAGGGCCAGTGGATGGACGGCGTGGTCGTGATCGGCGGCTGCGACAAGAACATGCCCGGCGGCATGATCGCGCTCGCGCGCATCAACGTGCCCGGCATCTACGTGTACGGCGGCACCATCCGTCCGGGGAACTGGAAAGGCAAGGCGCTCACCATCGTCTCGGCCTTCGAGGCGGTGGGCGAATTCACGGCCGGGCGCATGACCGAAGAGGATTTCGAAGGCGTCGAGAAAAACGCCTGCCCGTCCACGGGCTCGTGCGGCGGCATGTACACCGCGAACACCATGAGCTCGTCGTTCGAGGCGCTCGGCATGTCGCTCATGTATTCGTCGACGATGGCCAACCCCGACGAAGAGAAAGTCGGTTCCGCGGCGGAGTCGGCACGCGTGCTCGTCGAGGCCGTGAAGAAGGATCTCAAGCCGCGCGACATCATCACGAAGCAGTCGATCGAAAACGCCGTGGCGCTCATCATGGCGACGGGCGGCTCGACCAACGCCGTGCTGCATTACCTCGCCATCGCGCACGCCGCGGAAATCGACTGGACCATCGACGACTTCGAGCGCATGCGCAAGAAAGTGCCGGTGATCTGTGACCTGAAGCCCTCGGGGCAATATGTCGCGACCGACCTGCATGCGGCGGGCGGTATTCCGCAGGTGCTCAAGATCCTGCTCGACGCCGGTCTGCTGCACGGCGACTGCATCACGATCACGGGCAAGACCATTGCCGAAGAGTTGAAGGACGTGCCGTCCACGCCGCGCGCCGACCAGAAAGTGATCTTCCCCATTAGCCAGGCGCTGTACAAGGAAGGCCACCTCGCCATCCTCAAGGGCAACCTTGCGACCGAAGGCGCGGTCGCGAAGATCACGGGCCTGAAGAACCCGGTCATTACCGGCCCCGCGCGCGTGTTCGAAGACGAGCAGAGCGCGATGGAAGCGATCCTCGCCGACAAGATCAAGGCCGGCGACGTGGTCGTGCTGCGCTATCTCGGCCCGAAGGGCGGCCCCGGCATGCCGGAAATGCTCGCGCCCACCTCCGCGATCATCGGCAAGGGGCTCGGGGAATCGGTGGGCCTCATCACCGACGGTCGTTTCTCGGGCGGCACCTGGGGCATGGTGGTGGGGCACGTGGCGCCGGAGGCGTTCGAAGGTGGCACCATCGCCCTCGTGCAGGAAGGCGATTCGATCACCATCGACGCGCACACACTGCTGCTGCAACTGAACGTGGACGACGCCGAACTCGCGCGCCGCCGCGCGGCCTGGAAGCAGCCCGCGCCGCGCTACACGCGCGGCGTGCTCGCGAAGTATGCGGCGCTCGCGCGCCCTGCGAATCTGGGCGCGGTGACGGGCTAGTAGCGAGTCATCATGGTCGGGGGCCGCGTCATTCGCGGCAATCGTGATCTGTCGTAACGCAAGGGGCGCACGTCGGGGACGTGCGCCCTTTGCTCTTATAATGCGACGACACAGCCGGCGACCACGTTGGCGGAGACCAGTATGAAACGGAAGTCGCAAGCGAAGAACAAGACAGCGACGCTCGCCGCCGCCCTCGCGCTTGGCTCTCTCGGAGCCTTCGGCGCACTCGCCTCAGGCGCGGCCTACGCACAGCACGGTCCCACGGGCCTGGCGCTTGCCCAGCAGCAAAACTGCATGAGCTGCCATTCGGTCACCCGCACGTTCATGGGTCCGGCGTTGCGGGACGTCGCCGCGAAGTACGCCGGCAAGCCGGACGCCCCAACCTACCTCACCCACAAGATTCTGGAAGGCAGCACCGGCGTATGGGGCACGGTGCCCATGCCGGCCAATACGCAGCTCAATCCTGGCCAGGCGGCCACGCTCGCGAACTGGATCCTCACGCTCAAGTGAGGTGCAAAGCGCCGCGTGGCCCGGCGACGCCGCGCCACGCGGCTTGGCCGCTTCAGGCCGCGGTCGTCGGACCCGCGCGCGCCGCGAGTTCTTCGCGCACGGCGGCCTTCACCCACACCTTGAGCTCGGTTTCGAGCGCGAGACCGATCTCGCGCGACACCTGCCCCACGAGCCAGGTCGAATGCTCCTGCATCGCGGCGCTGCAACGCGCCTCGATCACGGCGCGGCCTTCGCCCGTGAGCCAGGTCAGACACCGCCCGCGCAGACGCTCGACGAGCGCGTCGGCGTCGTGCGCGAACAGGCCCTCGCGCTCGGCCACGGCGGCCTTCACGGCGGCGGCCGTCGCGCTTTTCGCCTCTTCGACGTTATGGGCGCGCAGCGGATTGCCGGCCACCATCACCTCGCTCAAGAGCGGAATCGCAGCTTCTTCCGTGTCGTGCATGCCGGACATGTTTACCTCCATCGATCCGAGCAGTCGGCCAGGGGCCGGTACGCCACTCGCGCCCGGACTCAGCCGCCCTGCTTGTAGTTGTTGAGCGCGTAACCGCGGTCGCGGTAAAAACGATAGCGCTCGCGCCCCGACGCAAGTTCGTCGGGCGCATCGCCAACCACTTCGAGCAGGCGCTCGAAGCGTGCGAACTGCGGCGGCACCGCCGCGCCGAGATTGAGCAGCACGCGATGATGCGGCGCACGTTCGAGATCGACCGCGAGCACGATGGGCGACGCCTCCACCTGCGGGCTGCCCGCCATGCAATGCGGCACGAAGTCGAGCGGCGAGAACGTCCACAGCATCTCGTCGAACGCGCGCAGACGCGCGGGCTCGGCCAGCACCACCGCCTGCTGGCCCGCCTGATACGCCTTGCGCACGAGGCGGCACGCATACAGCAGCGAGTCGCCGACGTTCGTGTGGAAATCGATGCGCGTCATGCCTGCTCCACCGCGCGCACCGTTATGCATGCAGCAATCGCCATGCCTGCCGTCATTGCGCCGCGCGATCGATGAGGAACTGCGCGAGCAGCGGGACCGGGCGGCCCGTTGCGCCCTTGGCCGCGCCGCTCTTCCACGCGGTGCCCGCGATGTCGAGGTGGGCCCACGGGTAGCTTTCGGTGAAGCGCGAGAGGAAGCACGCCGCCGTCACGCTGCCAGCCGGCCGGCCGCCGATGTTGGCGAGGTCGGCGAAGTTCGACTTGAGCTGGTCCTGATACTCGTCGTCGAGCGGCAGGCGCCAGGCCGGATCGTTCGCTTCGCGCGAGGCGTCGAGCAACTCGCCCGCGAGCGCGTCGTCCTTCGAGAAGAGCCCGCTGTTGTGATGGCCGAGCGCGATGATGCACGCGCCCGTGAGCGTGGCGATATCGATCACGGCGGCCGGCTTGAAGCGCTCGGCGTAGGTGAGCGCGTCGCACAGGATGAGGCGGCCTTCGGCGTCGGTGTTGAGCACCTCGACCGTGAGCCCCGCCATCGTCGTGACGATGTCGCCCGGCTTCGTGGCGTTGCCCGCGGGCATGTTCTCGCAGGTCGGGATGATGCCGATCACGTTGAGCTTGAGCCCCATTTCGGCGACCGCACGCATCGTGCCGAGCACCGAGCCCGCGCCGCACATGTCGTACTTCATTTCGTCCATGCCCTCGCCGGGCTTGAGCGAGATGCCGCCCGTGTCGAACGTGATGCCCTTGCCGACCAGCACGATGGGCGCCGCCTTCGCGCTGCCGCCCTGATAGTGCAGGACGATGAATTGCGGCGGTTCGACCGAGCCCTTTGTTACAGAAAGAAACGAGCCCATCTTGAGCGCTTCGATCTGGCGCTGGCCGAGCACCTCGACCTTGAGCTTCCAGTCGCGCGCGAGCTTCTTGGCCGTGGCCGCGAGATAGGTCGGCGTGCAGACGTTGCCCGGCAGGTTGCCGAGGTCGCGCGTGAGGTCCATGCCGTTGGCGAGCGCGGCGGCCTGCTTGGCGGCGAGCTTCGCGGCCTTTTCCTCGGCGGCGTCGATGCTGAAGACCACGCGCTTCAGGGCCCGCTGCGAAACGTCGGGCTTGCTCTTCATCTGCGTGAAGCGGTAGGTCTCGTTGCGCAGCGCGAGAATGGCGGCGCGCACGCCCCAGTCGCCCGTACGCTCCTTCACCGGCAGTTGCGCGAGCGTGAACGTGGCCTGCGCGATTTTCGTGCCGAGGATGGCGCGCCAGGCGGCCCGCACGGCGTCGCCATAGGCCTTCTGGCCGAAGGCGTCCTGCTTGCCGAGGCCCACGAGCAGCACGCGCGAGGCGCCAATGCCGCTCACTTCCGGCAGGAACAGCGTGGAGCCTGCCTTGCCGTCGATGTCGCCGGCCTTGACGACGCGCGCGATTGCGCCGCCAATGGCGCTGTCGATCGCGAACGCCGGGCCCGAGAGGGTTTGCGCCTCGAACACGCCGACCACGACGCAATCCGACTTGCCGGTCAGGAAGGGGCCTTCCCCGCCTTTGCTCCAGTCACAGGCTTTTATGCTAAAGTCCATCGCGCTTGTCCTCGGATAAAATCAGGGCTTAGGATGAAAGCCGCAATTATCCGCTATTTTTCCCGCGGCGGCTCCTGGGCGGTTGCGCGAGCTGCGCGCCTCCCGGCACGGGCCGTCCGCCCTGCCCATCTAGAATGATCTTCGAACGTTCCCTGCAGCGCGAACTCGCGTACACGGCCGGCGCCGTGTTCATGGTTCTGCTCACGATCATGCTGACGACGATGATGATCCGCATCGTCGGCTTCGCCGCGTCCGGTCAAATCGACCCGCGCGATGTGCTGGTGCTGATCGGCCTCACCGTGATCGGCTACATGGCCGTGATGCTCATCGTCACGCTCTTCGTGTCGATCCTGTTCGTGCTCACGCGCTGGTACAAAGACTCCGAGATGGTCGTCTGGCTCTCCTCCGGGGTGAGCCTCACGCGCCTGATCAAGCCGGTCGCCACGTTTTCCGCGCCGATCATCCTGCTCATCGTGTTCTTCGCCTTCGTCGGCTGGCCGTGGTCGAACGCGCAGAGCAAGCTCATTCGCGCGCGCTTCCAGCAGCGCGATGAAGTGTCGCTGCTCGCACCCGGCCAGTTCCGCGAATCGCCCACCACGCACCGCGTGTTCTTCATCGAGAGCATGAGCCCCGACCAGGGCCGCGTGGAGAACGTGTTCGTCACGAGCACGGAAAACGGCAAGGTCAGCGTGATCGTCTCGAAGACCGGCCACACCGAAACCATGAAGGGCGGCGACCGCTTCGTCGTGCTGGAGAACGGCCGCCGCTACGACGGCGAGCCGGGCCACCCGGACTTTCGCATCAGCGAGTTCCAGCGCTATGGCGTGAAGATCACGAGCCAGCCCGTGGTGAACACGCCGTCGGCGAGCACCACGTCGACGCCGGGCCTCCTGCGCCAGCCGAGCAACGACAACCTGGGCGAGCTGGCCTGGCGCGCCGGGCTGCCGCTCATCGCGATCAACCTGATGCTGCTCGGCATTCCGCTCGCGTACCAGAACCCGCGCCGCAGCCGCACGATCAACCTCGTGATGGCGGTGCTGATCTACCTCACCTATTCGAACCTGCTCAACGTCGTGCAGTCGCAGATCGAGCAAGGCAAAATGCCGTTCGCCGTGGGACTCGTCTCGCTGCACCTCGTGGTGTTCGCGCTCGTGGTGTTCATCTTCTGGATACGTGTGCGCAACCGGCCGCTCATTACACGTGCGATGTTCCAGCGCACCTCCCCTGGAAACTGAGAGGGGAACTGACCGATGCGCATTTACGAGAAATACTTTGCACGCCAGGTTTATCTGACGTTCATCTTCATCCTGTTCGCCTTCTCGGGCCTGTTCTTCTTCTTCGACCTCATCAACGAGCTGAACTCGGTCGGGCACGGCAACTACAAGTTCCAGTACGCGGTGCTGCGCGTGGCGCTCCAGGCGCCCTCGCGGCTCTACGAGATCATCCCGGTCGCGGCGCTCATCGCGGCGATCTACGTGTTCGCGCAAATGGCCGCGAACTCGGAGTACACGATCTTTCGCGTGTCCGGCCTCGCCACGAACCAGGCGCTGCGCTCGCTGCTCAAGATCGGCGTGCCGCTCGTGCTGCTCACCTATCTGATCGGCGAAGTGGTCGGGCCGTACACCGACCAGCTTTCCGAGCGCGTGCGTCTCGAGGCGCTCGGCTCGGCCGTGTCGAGCAACTTCCAGTCGGGCGTGTGGGTGAAGGACACGCTCAGCGCACGCGCCGACGGCGAGCAGGTCACGCGCTTCGTGAACGTGGGCGAACTGCTGCCCGACGCGACCATCACGAACGTGCGCATCTACGAATTCGATTCGCAGTTCCGGCTCTCCAACGTGCGTCTCGCGAAGAGCGGCACGTTCCAGCCGCCGGGCCACTGGCTGCTCAAGGATGTGACCGACACCGAACTGATCGGCGTGCCGCCGCCGCAGAACCAGCCGGCCGACGCGCTCAACCCGGTCTATCGCGCCCAGCAGACGTCGGCTCCCGAATACTCGCTGCGCTCGGAACTCACGCCGCAAATCCTTTCGGTGCTGCTCGTGTCGCCCGACCGCATGTCGATGTTCAACCTGTTCCGCTATATCCAGCATCTGACCGAGAACCATCAGGACTCGCAGCGCTACGAGATCGCGTTCTGGCGCAAGCTGCTCTACCCGTTCGCCGTGTTCGTGATGCTCGTGCTCTCGCTGCCGTTCGCGTATCTGCATACGCGCGCGGGCGTGGTGGGCATGAAGGTGTTCGGCGGCATCATGCTCGGCATGAGCTTCCAGCTCGTGAACACGCTGTTCTCGCACGTGGGTACACTGAACACCTGGCCCGCGCCGCTCACGGCGGCGACACCGGGGCTCATCTACCTCGCGGTGGGGCTGATCGGACTCAAATGGGTCGACCGGCATTGAGGGCGGGCGCCCTCGCCAGCCAGTTTCGCCAGTTCGCTACTTCGTTCACTCGCACAGGCTCGCCAGCATGGGCACGCACGGCATGATCCTCTTCGGCCACGGCGCGCGCGACGCGCGCTGGCAAGAGCCGTTTCAGCGCCTCGCCGCGAAGCTCACGGCCGCGCGCGGCGATGCGGGACCGGTCGGCCTCGCCTTTCTCGAACTCATGACGCCGAGCCTGCCCGACGCCATCGCCGGGCAGGCCGCGGCGGGCTGCGACACGATCACGGTCGTGCCCGTGTTCTTCGGCCAGGGCGGCCACGTGCGGCGCGATCTGCCCGCGCTGATCGCACAGTGCCAGAGCGCGCATCCGAATGTGCATCTGCGTTGCGCGGGGGCCGTTGGAGAGGACGACGCCGTGCTCGATGCCATCGTGCGGTATTGCATCGGCAACGAACGCGACTAAAAAACGCTCACGCATAAAAAAACGGGCTCGCTATTTTCAGCGAGCCCGTTTTGCTTTCCTTGCCTTTTGCGTGCGGCGTTTATGCAGCGGCGCGGCGGCTATCGTCCTGCGCGTCGTCGTCGCGTTGCGCCTGCCCGGCTCGTTGCGCAAAGGCGTCGCCGATCATGAGCAGGCTCGGCTGCGCCGGGTCGAGCCATTCCTGCGCCTCACCCGCTTCGAGGGCCGCCAGCGTGAGCGTGAGCGTGCGCTCGCGCGCGGTGCTGCATGCTTCGACGATCGCCACGGGCGTCGCGCCTGCGCGACCCGCCTCGATCAACTGGCGCGCAATCTCGGGCGCGCTGTCGCGGCCCATGTAGAACACCAGCGAATCGGCGTTGACCTGCTCGCGAATCTCTTCGCTGCCCGCCGCGCGCGAATACGTGGCGAGCGCCACGCTGCGGGCCACGCCGCGCAGCGTGAGCGAGCGTTGCAGCGTCGCCGCGCTCGCCAGCGCCGCCGTGATGCCCGGCACGACTTCGAATTCGATGCCGGCCGCTTCGAGCGCGCGCATTTCCTCGTCGGCGCGGCCGAACAGCATCGGGTCGCCGCCCTTCAGGCGCACGACCACGGCGTGCTCGCGCGCCGCATCGACGAGTTGCTTGTTGATGAAGTGTTGCGCCGTGGAGCGCTGCCCGCAGCGCTTGCCGACCGCGATGAACTTCGCGGTTTGCGGTGCGTAGTCCAGCATGGCCGGCTCAACGAGCGCATCATGCAGCACGACGTCGGCGCCCGCGAGCAGCCGCGCGCCGCGCACCGTGATGAGGTCCGCTGCGCCCGGTCCCGCGCCGATCAGATATACCTTGCCCATTTGCTTCGAATCCATTGTTGCGGCCGCGCGCGGCCGCAACGTCGCGGCCAGGCCTTATGCCGAGAACGCGCGGATCATGCCCGCGGCCACCGTGTGATGCGTCGCCTCGTCGATCAGCACGAATGCGCCGGTGCCAGGATTCGCATCATACAGGTCGCAGACCAAAGGCTTTTGCAGCGAGAGCGCCACGCGGCCGATATCGTTCATCGCGAGTTCGTGGCGGTCGGTCGCGTGCGAGAGCGTGTGCACGTCCAGCACCTGCTTGACCGCGCCGATCTTCGCGAACACCGTGCTCGTGGTCTGCTTGAGCAGGTACTTGCGCTGCGGCGAGAGCGGCTCGTCGTCGAACCAGCACAGGTCCGCTTCGATCTTCTTCGCGGGCTCGACGGCATCGGCCGCCGGCACGAAGGTGTCGCCGCGCGAAACATCGACGTCTTCCGCGAGGCGGATCGTGACGGTCTGGCCCGCGAATGCGCGATCCACTTGCGCCGTGCCGCCCGGCACCGGCGCGATGATTTCGGCAACCGTGGCGCTACGGCCGGCCGGCAGCACCGAGATGGCGTCGCCGAGCTTCACTTCGCCCGCTTCGACACGGCCCATGTAGCCGCGGAAATCGTCGGCGCTGGAACCGTCCTGGCGCGCGACCCACTGCACCGGGAAGCGCAGCGCTTCGGCCGTAGCCTGCGCGACCGGCAGTTGTTCGAGCACGTCGAGGAGCGGCTCGCCCGCGTACCACGGCATACGCTCGCTCGCGGCCACGATGTTGTCGCCCTTGAGCGCCGAAACCGGCACGAAGCGCACGTCGGCGAGGCCAAGCTGACGCGCGAGCGCGACATAGGCTTCGCGGATCAGATTGAACGTCGCTTCGCTGTAGTCGACGAGGTCCATCTTGTTGATCGCGACGATCACGTGCTGGAGGCCCAGCAGCTTGACGATGGCGCTGTGACGCTTGGTCTGCGGCAGCAGTTGCGTCACGCCGTCTTCGACCGTCACGCGCGTGGGGTCGATCAGGATGATCGCGGCGTGCGCGGTCGAAGCGCCCGTCACCATGTTGCGCGTGTACTGCTCGTGGCCGGGGGTATCCGCGATGATGAACTTACGTTTGGCCGTGGCGAAGTAGCGATACGCCACGTCGATCGTGATGCCCTGCTCGCGCTCGGCTTCGAGGCCGTCGGTGAGCAGCGAGAGATCGATCTCGTCGCCGACGGTGCGCTTGTTCTTCGCACGCGAAAGCGCCGAAAGCTGGTCGCTCAAAACTGCCTTGCTGTCGTACAGCAGGCGGCCGATCAGCGTGCTCTTGCCGTCGTCCACGCTGCCCGCCGTGATGAAGCGCAGCACGCCGAGGTCTTCAGGTTGATGCGTCGTAACCATGTTCGTTTCTTCCTCTGCGTGCTCTTTAGAAATAACCTTGCTTCTTGCGCTGTTCCATCGCGGCTTCCGACGCCTGGTCGTCCATGCGCGTCGCACCGCGTTCCGTGATTTCAGTCACGGCCGTCTCAGCGATGATCTTCTCGACGTTGTCGGCATCGCTCGCCACCGGGCAGGTGCAGCTGATGTCGCCCACGGTGCGGAAACGCACCTGCGCCATTTCGCTGACCTCGCCTTCCTTCATCGGCGTGAGCGGCGTGACCGGCACGAGCAGGCCGTTGCGGCGCACGATCTCGCGCTGGTGCGCGTAGTAGATCGACGGCAGTTCGAGCTTCTCGCGCTCGATGTATTGCCACACGTCCAGTTCCGTCCAGTTCGAGATCGGGAACACGCGCAGGTGCTCGCCCTTGTGCAGGCGCGCGTTGTACACGCTCCAGAGTTCCGGGCGCTGCGCCTTCGGATCCCACTGGCCGAATTCGTCGCGGAACGAGAAGATACGCTCCTTCGCGCGGGCCTTCTCTTCGTCGCGGCGCGCACCGCCGATCATCGCGGTGTAGCCGTATTCTTCGATGGTTTCGAGCAGCGTGACCGCTTGCGCGGCGTTGCGCGAATCGGTTTCGCGGCGCAGGCGCACCGTGCCCTTCCTGATCGAATCTTCCACGTGACCGACCACGAGTTCGGCGCCGATTTCGGCAGCGCGACGATCGCGGAAGTCGATCACTTCCTCGTAGTTGTGACCCGTGTCGATGTGCACGAGCGGGAACGGCAGCGAGGTCTTGCGGTTCGCGCCGAGGCCGAACGCCTTCAGTGCGAGCGCCAGCACGACGACCGAATCCTTGCCGCCCGAGAACAGCAGCGCAGGCTTGCTGCATTCGGCGACGAGTTCACGCAGGATGTGGATCGACTCGGCTTCGAGCCAGTCGAGGTGGTCCATGCGGTTCGCCGTGACCTGGAGCGGTGCGTTCACTGCTGAGTCGAGCGTGGTGCTCATGTTCGGATCCTTCGTTGATTCGCGCCCTTTTTACGGGGCACGCAGTACTCGGTATTCGGTAGCGCGCCGGTCTTGACGACGGCACGACAAACTTCAATCTTAGTTCGGCTGGCCGATGGGCGACACCAGAGGCGACACTTCGACGACCGGAATGGCCGACACAGAGGTGATATGCAAGCCGCATTCCTTCGTGTCGCGCGATTCCCACCACCAGCGGCCCGCGCGGCTGTCCTCGCCGGGACGGATCGCACGCGTACACGGCTCGCAGCCGATGCTCGGGTAGCCGCGCGCATGCAGCGGGTTCACCGGCACCTCGAAGCCGCGCAGGTAGGCCCACACATCGGCTTCGGTCCAGTCCGCGAGCGGATTGAACTTGTCGATGTTGCGCGCTTCGTCGCGTTCTTCCTCGTGCAGTTCCGCGCGCGTGACCGACTGCTCGCGGCGCTGGCCCGTGACCCACGCGGAAACATCCGAAAGCGCGCGGTTCAGCGGCTCGACCTTGCGGATCTCGCAGCAGCGCTTGCGCAGGTCCACGCTCTCGTAGAACGCGTTCAGGCCGTGCTGGGCGACATACTCGTCCACCGCGTCCTGCTGCGGATGAAACTGCTCGATTTCGTAGCCGTAGCGCTCGCGCACGGCGTCGAGCATGCCGAGCGTTTCGGCGTGCAGGCGGCCCGTGTTCAGCGAGAAGATGCCGATCTTCACACCGCGCGACAGGATCGCGTGGGTGAGCAGCATGTCTTCAGCCGCGAGGCTGCTGGCTAGCTTCACGTTGGCGTGACGTGCCGCGATCGAATCGAGCAGCGCGTCGAGGCGCTCGATCTTCGCTTGCAGGTCAGCCGTGATTTCGCTGGCTGGCGTGGAAGAAACGGTGCTCATGCTGCGGCGCCTTGTTGCGCGAGGCGGCGGCGGAACAGCGGCGACGGCTCGTCAAACGCGCCCTGGTATTGCACCGTGAATTCGGTGAACGCCTTGAGCGCGTCGTTGATGTCCTTGTCGGCGCGCACGGCGAACGAATCGAAGCCGCAACGCTCGTGAAAGCGCAGTTGATCGCGCAGCACGTCGCCGATCGCGCGCAGTTCGCCCTGGTAGCCATAGCGCTCGCGCAACAGGCGGCCAATCGAAAAGCCGCGGCCGTCACGGAACACCGGGAAGTCCACGCCGATCAGCGCGAGCTTGTCGAAGTCGGCGGCGATATCGGCCGGTTCGCTGTCCGGCGCGAGCCACACGCCGAGTTCGTCCTTGCCGCGCGAGGCAACCAGCGCTTCGCGCTGCGCTTGCCAGTAGGCGAGCGGCACCAGCACCTTGCCGGCGGGCAGTGCGCCGACTTCCGGCAGCGCGCCGTCTTCAGCCGCGCGCACGACTTGCCAGTTGTCTTCGACGATCTCGCGTTGTTTGATAATCAATGCCATCGTGTTTGACTCTCGTATCTCGTTGCGTGCTGCTTTTAAGCGTGGGCCGGCTGGCGCGAAGCGTAGACGCGCTCCTTGAAGGGCGTAATGCCGATGCGGTCGTACGTGTCGATAAAACGCTCGCCGTCGATGCGGTGCTCGACGAACGTGTCGACCACCTTCTGCACCACGTCGGGCATCTCTTCCGCCGAGAACGACGGGCCGATCACGCGGCCAAGGCGCGCGCCGTTGGCGCCTGTGCCCTGCTCACCGCCGAGCGTGACCTGGTACCACTCCGAACCGTCCTTGTCCACGCCCAGCACGCCGATATTGCCGACGTGGTGATGACCGCACGCATTGATACAGCCCGAGATGTTGAACGTCAGGTCGCCCAGGTCGTAGACGAAATCGAGGTTGTCGAAACGCTCCTGGATCGCGAGCGCGATGGGGATCGACTTCGCGTTCGCGAGCGAGCAGAAGTCGCCGCCCGGGCACGCGATGATGTCGGTCAACAGACCAATGTTCGCGGTCGCGAAACCTTGCGTCTTCGCCTTTTCCCACAGCGCGAACAGGTCGCGCTTCTTCACGTCGGCGAGAATCAGGTTCTGCTCGTGCGACACGCGGATCTGACCGAACGAGTACTCGTCGGCCCAGCCGGCCACGGCGTCCATCTGCACGTCGGTGGCGTCGCCCGGCGCGATGTCGCGCGGCTTGAGCGAGATCGTGACCGACGCGTAGCCCGGCACGCGGTGCGGGCGCACGTTGCGCTCGACCCAGCGCGCGAACGCGCGGTTTTCCAGCAGATGCTTTTCGTACGACGTGTCCGTGTCGGCGAGCTTTTCATACGCCGGCGGCACGAAATACTGCGAGACGCGATCGAGTTCTTCCTGCGTGAGCGTCGAGGGGCCGTCCTTCAGGTGCTGCCACTCTTCTTCGACCTGCTCGGCGAACTTCGCGGGCGAGAGCGCCTTCACGAGAATCTTGATACGCGCCTTGTACATGTTGTCGCGGCGGCCATAGCGGTTGTACACGCGCAGCACGGCTTCGCAGTAGGTCAGCAGATGCTGCCACGGCAGGTCGCGCTTGATGATGGCGCCAACGATCGGCGTGCGGCCAAGGCCGCCGCCCGCGAGAATGCTCGCGACGACTTCGCCCTTCTCGTTGTGCTCGAGGTACACGCCGAGGTCGTGGATCTGCACGGCCGCGCGGTCTTCCTTTGAGCCGGAAACGGCGATCTTGAACTTGCGCGGCAGCCACGCGAATTCGGGGTGGAACGTCGACCACTGACGCAGGATCTCGGCCCACGGACGCGGGTCGATGACTTCGTCGGGCGCGACGCCCGCGAACTGGTCGGCGGTGATGTTACGGATGCAGTTGCCCGACGTCTGGATGCCGTGCATCTGGACCGAAGCGAGCTTGCGCAGGATTTCCGGCGTTTCTTCGAGCTTGATCCAGTTGTACTGGATGTTCGAGCGCGTCGAGAAGTGGCCGTAGCCGCGGTCGTGCTCGCGCGCGATGGTGGCGAGCATGCGGAGCTGGTCGCTGCGCAGATTGCCGTACGGAATCGCGATGCGGTGCATGTACGCGTGGCGCTGGTAGTACAGGCCGTTTTGCAGGCGCAGCGGGCGGAACTCTTCTTCGCTCAATTCGCCCGACAGGCGGCGGCGAACCTGGTCGCTGTATTGCGCGACGCGTTCGTCGACGATGGTCTGGTCGTACTGATCGTATTGGTACATTCGGGGACCCCAGGGTTGGTTCATTCGCGGCGTTCCGGTTACGCCGCGCTCCGACTTCGCACTCTCTGTTCTGGCTCATGCCCGGCGCCCTTCAATCGCGCCAGTCATTTGCTAATGACCAAAACAGATATCCATATTGGAAAAGTTGGAGGAATGGTAATAAACTCGCCTTATATTTCAAACGACTCAAAAATCAGGTCGATATGCACACAGGTTATAAGGGTTATCTATGAACCTGCACCAGTTCCGCTTCGTCCGCGAGGCCGTGCGCCAGAACTTCAACCTCACCGAAGCGGCCAAGGCACTGTATACAAGCCAGCCGGGCGTTTCGAAGGCGATCATCGAGCTGGAGGACGAGCTTGGGGTCGAAATCTTTACACGCCACGGCAAGCGCGTGCGCTCGCTCACGGAGCCGGGCCGGATCATCCTCGCCTCGGTGGAGCGCATTTTGCAGGAGGTGGAGAGCCTCAAGCGCGTGGGCAAGGATTATGCCGCACAGGACCAGGGCAACCTGACCATCGCCGCCACGCACACGCAGGCGCGCTACTCGCTGCCCGCCGCCATCGCCGAATTCAAGCGGCGCTTTCCGAAGGTGCATCTCTCGATCCTGCAAGGCAGCCCCACGCAGGTCGCGGAAATGGTGCTCCATGACCAGGCCGACCTCTGCATCGCCACGGAAGCGATCTCCGGCTACAAGGAGCTGGTGTCGCTGCCCTGCTTCACCTGGCACCATGTGGCGGTGATGCTGCCCGACCACCCGTTGCTGGAGCGCAAGCCGCTCTCGCTCGACGATCTGGCCCAATATCCGCTGATCACCTACGACAACGCCTTCGCCGGCCGCACCAAGATCAACGACGCGTTCCGCCTGCGCGGCCTCTCGCCCGACATCGTGCTGGAAGCCATCGATGCGGACGTGATCAAGACCTACGTGGAACTGGGTCTGGGCGTGGGCATCATGGCCGACATCGCCTTCAACGCCGAGCGCGACCGCCACCTGCGTGCCGTGCCCGTGGGGCACCTGTTCGGCAGCAACGTCACGCGCGTGGCGCTCAAACAGGGGGCTTACCTGCGCAGCTATGTGTATACGCTCGTCGAACTGCTTTCACCGAGCCTGAACCGCAAGCTGATCGAGCAGGCGCTCAAGGGCGAGCACGAGAGTTACGAGCTGTAGCGGTCCGCGGCCGGGGCCGCTGCGGAAGAAAAATCAGACAAAATCGGTATCACAAGAACATCACTTCCCGCTTCACTTTTCGCCTGGAGACTCAACGGATGAAGTTGCACACGTTTTTGCGCCCGCTCGTCGCGGCGGCCGCGCTTGCCGCCGCCACTTTCGCGAGCACCGCCCACGCCGACATCAAGGTCGGCATCGACCTGTCGAGCACGGGGCCTGCCGCCGCCATCGGCATCACCAGCAAGAACGCCATGCTGATGTGGCCCGAGACGATCGCGGGCCAGAAGGCCGACTACATCGTGCTCGACGACGGCTCCGACCCGGGCGCCGCCGTGCGCAACATCCGCAAGCTCATCAACGAAGACCACGTGGACGTGATCGTCGGGCCGAACATCACGCCGGCGGCGCTCGCGGCGCTCGACCCGGTGGCCGAAAACAAGACGCCGATGATCACGCTGGTCGGCTCCGGCTCGGTGGTCGAGCCGCAGCAGGGCCCGCGCGTGTGGGCCTTCAAGATGGCGCAGACCGACGCCGCCATGGCCGACGTCATGACGCGCTACATGGCCGCGCACGGCGTGAAGACGGTGGGCTTCATCGGCTTTGCCGACAGCTACGGCGACAGCTGGCTCAACGAGTTCACGAAGTTCGCGAAGGAACGCAATATCCAGATCGTCGCGACCGAGCGCTACAACCGCACCGACGCGAGCGTAACGGGCCAGATTCTCAAGCTGATGGCGGCCAAACCCGACGCCATGCTGATTGCGGGTGCGGGCACGCCGACCGTGCTGCCGCAGCGCACGCTGATCGAGCGCGGCTACAAGGGGCCGGTTTATCAGACGCACGGCATCGCCACGCCCGAGTTCATCAAGCTCGGCGGCAAGGACGTGGAAGGCACGCTGTTCCCGACCCAGCCTGTGGTCGTGGCGCGCACGCTGCCCGCCGACCAGCCCGCGCAGAAGGCGGCGCTCGCCTTCGTCGACGCCTACGAGGCCAAGTACGGTCCCGGCACCGTCACGCAGTTCGCGGGCGACGCCGCGGGTGTGTACCCGCGCCTGCAAGATGCCGTCACGCGCGCGCTCAAGACCGCGCAGCCGGGCACGGAGGCGTTCCGCGTGGCGTTGCGCAACGAACTGGAACACGCGCACGAAGTGGTCGTGCCCAACGGCATGGTGAACACGAGCCCCACGGACCACGTGGGCCTCGACCAGCGCGCCAGCGTGATGGGCACGGTACGCGGCGGCAAGTTCGTGTATCTCGGGCAATAGGTTCGACGAGCGGGTTCGACGAGCGGCGGCGTTCATTGCAGCCCCGCCGCCGCTTAGTCGATATTGCCCGGCCATCGCCGCGCACTATGCACGACGCGCAGTATCGTGAGTGCGTCGTCCTCGTACCGGTAGGCAAGCACGAACGGTGTTGACTCGATCACCAGCTCGCGCGTGCCGCTCACGCGGCCAACGCGGCCAAGGTTGGGAAAAAGCCGCAGACGTCGAACGGATGCCGAAATCCGTTCGTCCCACACGATCGCCCTGCGCGGGCTATCCGTCACGGCAAAGTTGAATATCGCTTCGCGGTCGGCCAGCGCGAGCGGCGACCACCGGACCTTCAATTTTTCGCCTTGCGGTTGCCCGTGGGCTCGGCCTGGCTGGCCGCCGCCGCGCGCCGCTTCGCGAAGTGCGCCTCCACCTCTTCATCCGGCACGGCCGGGCGCGGGTCCTCCAGCGCTTCGCGCACCTTCGCCCGGAACCACGCGTCGTGCGCCACCGGATCGACGGCGAAATCGAACGGCAACGCCCCCTCGTTCGCGATACGCGTGAGCAGGATGCGCACGGCGTCGGACACCGTGAGTCCCATGTTGTCGAGCACTTCGGCCGCGCGCTGCTTGAGCGCGGGATCGATGCGTACCTGTACCAATGCGCTTGCGTTCATCGACTCACTCCCTGGATGGGTCATTGACCGTGTCGAAGACGCAGTGTAATTCAATTGAATTACGTTAGACATGCTCCACCTTTGAAGCGGGTTAAAGATGTCGCAAGTTTCCCGTCCCTCCCCTTCGCGCTCAATTCATCCGAATGGCTATTGCCGTTCGATGCGCCGCCACGCGCCGCCCGCCGCGCTGCTTGCCAGCACGGCTTCGATGAAGCGCAACCCTTCGACGCCGTCGTCGACCGTCGTCAGCAGCCGGCTCTCGGGTGGCGCCGCCACGCCCGCCTCGCGCGCATGGATCTGCGCGGCGGCGTCGCGGTAGAGCTGCGCGAACGCCTCCAGATATCCTTCCGGGTGCCCCGGCGGCACGCGCGTGGCGTGCCGGGCCGCCGTCCCCGTCACGCGGCCCCGCGTGAGCCGCTGTGCTTCACCGCCCTGCGGCGTGAACCACAGCAGGTTCGGCTCCTCCTGATCGAACGCCAGCCCGGCCTTCGTGCCGTATACGCGCAGGCGCAACGTGTTCTCCGCGCCGCTCGCCACCTGGCTCGCCCACAGCATGCCGCGCGCGCCATTGGCGTAGCGCAGCATGGCCTGCACGTGATCGTCCACGCGGCGGCCCGGCACGAAGGTGTGCACCTCGGCGGCGAGCGACGCCGGCACGAGCGCGCTCACGAACGCCGCCAGTTGATAAGCGTGCGTGCCGATATCGCCCAGGCACCCCGCCGGGCCCGCGAGCGCCGGATCGGTGCGCCACACCGCCTGGCGGTTCGCGCCGCCGCTCCCGGCCGCGCGTTCGACAGGTTGGGCGAGCCAGTCCTGCGCATACTCGACCTGCACGATACGCACCTCGCCGATCTCCCCTGCCTCGACCAGTTCGCGCGCATGCCGCACGAGCGGGTAGCCCGAGTACGTATGGGTGAGCGCGAACACGAGATTCGCGTCGCGGGCATGCCTCGCCAGCGCTTCGCCCTCGGCGAGCGAAACCGCAAGCGGCTTGTCGCAAATCACGTGGATGCCCGCGTCCATGAACGCATGCGCGACCGGCGCATGCAGATGGTTCGGCGTGACGATCGCCACCGCCTCGATCCCGTCTTCGCGCGCGCCCTCCACACTCGCCATTTCGCGCCAGTCCGCGTAGCTGCGCGCAAGACCCAGCGCTTGCGCGCTCGCGCGGGCGCGCGCCGCGTCGGACGAAAGCGCGCCGGCCACCAGTTCGAACGCGTCGTCGAGCCGCGCCGCGATGCGATGCACCGCGCCGATGAATGCCCCTTCGCCGCCGCCGACCATGCCGAGCCTGAGTCTTCGAGTCATTGCGTCGCTCCTGCGAAAACCGGGTTCAGAGACCCAGCACGCCCTTCACTTGCGCCGCATCGACGCCACTGCCCGCGAAGTCGTCGAACGCATGCTCCGCCACGCGGATGAGGTGCCGCTTGATGAACTCCGCGCCCTCGCGCGCGCCGTCATGGGGATGCTTGAGCGCGCATTCCCACTCCAGCACCGCCCAGCCAGGAAAGTCGTACTGCGTGAGCTTCGAGAAGATCGCGCCGAAGTCGATCTGCCCGTCGCCCAGCGACCGGAAGCGCCCCGCGCGCTCGACCCAGCCGCTGTAGCCGCCATACACGCCCTGGCGGCCGCTCGGGCGGAATTCGGCATCCTTCACGTGAAAGGCCTTGATGCGCGCGTGATAGAGGTCGATGAACGCGAGGTAGTCGAGCTGCTGCAAAACGAAGTGGCTCGGGTCGTAGAGGATGTTCGCGCGCGGGTGATCGCCCACGGCCGCGAGAAAGCGCTCGAACGTCACGCCGTCGTGCAGGTCCTCGCCGGGGTGCAATTCGTAGCAGACATCCACGCCCGCCGCGCCGAAGGCATCGAGAATCGGCCGCCAGCGGCGCGCGAGTTCGTCGAACGCCGCTTCGACGAGACCCGCCGGGCGCTGCGGCCACGGGTAGACATACGGCCACGCCAACGCACCCGAAAACGTCACATGCGTGGCGAGCCCGAGATTTTTCGAGGCGCGCGCGGCCAGCATCAACTGCTCGATGGCCCAGGCCGTGCGCGCCTCGCGATCGCCGCGCACCGCTTGCGGCGCGAAGCCGTCGAACAGCGTGTCGTAGGCGGGATGCACGGCCACGAGCTGCCCTTGCAGATGCGTGGAAAGCTCGGTGATCGCCACGCCCGCGTCGTCGGCCTGCTGGCGCAGGTCGTCGCAGTAGGCCACGCTCGACGCCGCCTGCGCGAGATCGATGAGACGCGCGTCGGTGGGCACCTGGATGCCCTTGTAGCCGAGCTGGCCCGCCCAGCCGGCCATGTGCGCGAAGCTGTCGAACGGCGTGTCTTCGCCGAGAAACTGCGCGAGAAAGATTGCCGGGCCCTTGATCGTCTTCATCGGCTTGCGTCTCCTGTCGATCGTGCGCGCTGGCGCCGCTCAGAACGGCGAGTCGGGGAAGTAGAACTGTTTGGCGTTCTCCTTCGTGATCAGCACCGAGGGAATGATCGTCGTGGCCGGCAGCGGCTTGCCCGCGAGACGCGCCTCGGCCGTGAGCTTGATCGCGTCGTAGATGAACTTCGGCGAATACGACACGTCGGCCTTCACGAGCGGATCGCCGTCCATCACGCGCTTGACCATCTCCTTCGATCCCGCGCCGCCGAACACGATCTTGATGTCGTTGCGCTTGGCCTGGTCGATCGCCTTGAGCACGCCCACGGCCATGTCGTCGTCGGCGGCCCACACGGCGTCGATGTGCTTGAAGCGCGTGAGGTAATCCTGCATCGTGCGGAACGCGTCGTCGCGGTTCCAGTTCGCGTACTTTGCGTCGAGGATCTTGATGTCGGGATAGCCCTTCAGCACGGTCGTGAACGCGGTCCAGCGCTCGTTGTCGAGCGTGGTGGGAATGCCGCGCAGCGCGACGATGTCGCCCTTGCCGTTCAACTGCTTCGCGAGATATTCGGCGGGGATCTTGCCGAACGCCGTGTTGTCGCCCGCCACATAGGCGTCCTGTGCGCTCGTGTCGGTCAGGCCGCGATCGACCACCGTCACGTACACGCCCTTCTTCTTCACCTGCGCGACAGGCTGCGTGAGCGAAGCCGATTCATACGGGAAGATCACGAGCGCGTTGATCTTGTTCACCGTCACGAGGTCCTGCAACTGGTTCGCCTGATCCGGCGCGTTCGCAGCCGTCTTGACGATGACCTTCAGGTCGGGATGCGCCTTTTCGAGTTCCTTTTTCGCCTCGTTCGCCCACCAGACGATGCCGCCCGTGAAGCCGTGGTCGGCCGTGGGAATGGCCACGCCCAGCGTGACCTTGTCGTCGGCGCGCGCCGCACCCGCGCCGAAGGTCGCCGCCACGCCGAGCGCCAGCGCGCCCGCGCACATCGTTCGAATCATCTTCTTCATGATGCCGTCTCCTATGCGGGCCCGCGCCCGTTTTATGCGTTGAGTGTTCGCTGCCTCCTTCCACCTCTCGACCCCTCGACTCGCCCTGCCCGATCTGCTTCGCCATCCTTACCGTCTGCCGCGCTGCAAGAACGCCACGGCGATGATCGCCACGCCCTGCACCGCCGCATTCAGATACACGCTGATGATGCTCGTGAGATTGAGAATGTTGGCGATGACCGAAAGCAGCACCGCGCCCACCACGGTGCCCGCCACGCGTCCTTCGCCGCCCTTGAGCGCGGTGCCGCCCACCACCACGGCGGCGATCGCCTCCAGTTCCCACAGCAGGCCCGTGGTCGGCGTGGCGGAGCCGAGGCGCGGCACATAGAGCACGGTCGCCACGCCCACGCACACGCCGAGCAGCACGTAGGTCGCGCACTTCACGCGATCCACGCGAATCGCGGCATAGCGCGCGACCTGCTCGTTCGAGCCGATGGCCTGCACATGCCGCCCGAACGCGGTGCGATTGAGAATGAGCGCGCCGCCCGCCGCCGTGAGCGCGAACACCCACACGGGCACCGGTATGCCGAAGAGGCTCGCGTAATACACCGGCCCGTAGAGATCGACGAGATTGTTCTGGAGCGTGAGCGCGCCGCCGTCGGCGAGCCACGTGAGCACCGAGCGGAAGAGGCCGAGCGTGCCGAGCGTCACGATGAACGGTTCGATACGCCCGCGCGTGATGAGCAAGCCATGCGCGAGCCCGAACACCGCGCCCAGCACGAGCGCAATCGCCATGCCGATTGCCACGATCGCGAGCGGCGCGAGCCCGTGGGCGTCGGCCAGCGTGTTCATCGTCCAGATCATCACGCCCGCGATGAGCGCCGCCATCGACCCGACCGACAGATCGATGCCGCCCGAGATGATCACGAACGTCATGCCCACGGAGATGATGCCGATGAACGACGTGCGCGTGAGCACGTTGAGCAGGTTGCCGGCGGTGGCGAAGTCGCGGTTGAGCAGCGTGCCGAGCACGCATAGCGCGATCAGGCCGATGAGCGGCCCGACGCCCGCGAGCCGATGCACGAGCCGCAGCGCGGCGGCGCGAGCGCGACGCCCCTCGGGCGCCGCTTCAGTGGGTGCCGGTTGCATGGGCGATCAACTCCTCTTCGTTCAGGTGCTCGCGCCCGAGCGTGGCGACGAGCCGGCCCGCGCGCATCACCGCCACGCGATGCGCGAGCCCGATCAGTTCGACCAGCTCCGACGAAATCACCACGACCGCGCGCCCCGAGGCCGCGAGCCGCTGGATCAGGAAATAGATGTCGCGTTTCGCGCCCACGTCCACGCCGCGCGTGGGCTCGTCGAGCACGATCACGCGCGGGTCGGGCTGAAGGAACTTGGCTAGCGCGAGCTTCTGCTGGTTGCCGCCCGACAGCATGCGCGCGCGGCTGTTGAGGTCGCCCGTGCGGATGCCGAATTCGCGCACCGCCGTTTCCAGCGCGCGGCGGGCCGCCTTGAGGTCCAGCAGCGGGTGACCGTAACGTTCGAGCGTCATGAGCGTGAGGTTGTCCTGAAGCGTGAGGTTCATGTGCAGGCCACGGCCTTTTCTGTCTTCGCTCAGGTAGGTGAGGCCGTGGCGCATCGCGTCGCGCGGCTGATGCAGCGTCACGGCGCGGCCGTCGATTTCGATGACGCCCGCGCGCCGCGCGCGCAGGCCCACAATGGCCTCGAACGCTTCGCTGCGCCCCGCGCCCACGAGCCCGGCGAAGCCGAGTATCTCGCCCGCGCGCACCTCGAACGAGAGGTCCTCGACCCAGCCCGGCACCGCGAGATTCGTCACGCGCAGCGCCACGCTCGCGTCCTCGGGCGCGGCCTGTTTCTCCGGAAACATGTCGGAGACGTCGCGGCCCACCATCAGGTTCGCCATCTGCTGGCGCGCGAGGCCTGCCGTCGCGCTCGCGGCCACGAAACGGCCGTCGCGCATCACGACCACGTCGTCGGTGATCCGCTCCACTTCGTCGAGCTTGTGCGAGATGTAGACGAGCGTCGTGCCCGCCGCGCGCAGCTTCGTCATCAACGCGAAGAGGCGCGCCGTTTCGGCGGGCGTGAGCGTGGCCGTGGGTTCGTCCATGATGAGCAGGCGCGCGTGCCGCGACAGCGCCTTGGCGATCTCCACCAGTTGCTTTTCGGCCACGATCAGGTCGCGCACTTTGACGTCCGGGTCGCGTGCGAGCCCCACCTGCGCGAGCAGATCGCGCGCTTCGCGGCGCATGGCGGCGTCGTCGACGAGCCAGCCCCGGCGCTTCTCGTGGCCAAGGAAGATGTTCTGCGCGATCGTGAGATGCTCGGCGAGGTTGAACTCCTGGTGAATCAGCACGATGCCGGCCGCCTCGGCCTCGCGCGAGCCTTCGAAGCGGCGCGCCACGCCGTCCACGAGCATCTCGCCCGCGCTTGCCGCTTCATAACCCGCGAGGATCTTCATGAGCGTGGACTTGCCCGCGCCGTTCTCGCCGAGCAGCCCGTGAATGCGCCCCGGCGCGAGTTCGAAGCTCACGCCGTGCAGCACGCGCACGGGACCGAAGTCCTTGCGGATGTCGTTGAATTTCACGGCGACGCTCATGAGCGTGCGCTCCTCCTCGATGGCGCCGCCCGTGGCGGCGTGTCTCCTGCGTTCAGGCGCTCTCGCGTATCACGAGCCGATGCGGCAGCAGCACGCCCGGCACGCTCGCGCGCGGGTCGGCGAGGCGCCGCAGCAACAGCCGCGCGGCCGTCTCGCCCAGTTCGCGCATGGGCTGGGCGATCGTCGTGAGCGGCGGGTCGATGCGCGCGGCAAGCGCGATATCGTCGAAACCCACCACGGCGACGTCGTCGGGCACGCGCCGCCCCACGCTGCGCAAACCGTTGACGACGCCCACCGCCAGCGTGTCCGACACCGCGAAAATCGCCTCGGGCGCGTGCTCCGCCGGCAAGTGCATCAGCGCGGCGGCGGCCTGCGCGCCCGCGTCGTAGTCGAGGCAGTTCACATTCACGCGCCAGACGTCGCGCGCCTCGACGCCGGCCTCGGCAAGCGCGTCGCGCCAGCCGTCGCGGCGCTGCTGCGCGTAGAGGTAGTGCTCGTCGGAGTTGATGAGCGCGACGCGTCGCCGCCCCCGCGCGATCAAATGCCGCACCGCGTCGTGCGCGGCCCGGTAATTGTCGATGCCCACAAAAGGCACGCCCACGTCCGGGTCGAACTCGCAGCAGGCCACCCACGGCAGCGCCGCCGATTCGGCCGCCATCAGCCGGTTGGCTTGCTGCACCGTGGCCGGATCGAGGCAGATCGCGCCGTCCGCGCGATGGCGGCGCAGCAGGTCGAAGTAGCCGCGCTCGCGGCCCGCGTCGGCGCCCGTGTCGCACAGCAGCATGAAATAACCGTGCTGGCGCGCCACGCTGTCGATGCCGCGCACGATCTCGGCGTAAAACGGGTTGCCGAAGTCGGGCACCATCGTGAGGAGCAGGCGGCTTTCGGCGGTGCGCAGGTTGCGCGCGAGTTCGTTCACGCGGTAGCCGCTCGCCTCGACCTCGGCCAGCACGCGCTCGCGCGTCGCGGCGCGCACGTTCGCGTGGCCGTTGAGCACGCGCGAAACCGTCGCGACCGACACGCCCACGCGCTGCGCGACCGCGGCAATGGAGCCGCCGCGCGCGCCCTCGCCCGCACCTTGCGCGTCGGCGTTTTCGGGCTGCGGCGATCCAGACGGGTGAGCGGGCATGGCGGCGTTCGGGGCCCCGGATGTAATCGATTACATTTTTGGTAGGTAAATCGCAAAACCGCAAGGCGCATGAAGCCAGGACAAACACCGATCCGATATTGGCGCCCGGATGCGCCCCGGCTGCCGACGGCGAGGCAAAGCCAGAAGCCGGTTTGCTACAATTCTGCGGTTGCCCGACGCCTTTTTTGCCGGGCCTGGTGGGGTGTCGCGAGCAACGGGGAAGGCTTCCAGCGCGCGGGCCAGCCCCATGACCCCGGAACCGCCGTCCGGAGCGAAGCAGAATCCGAAAGCGGTCCCGAACTGATCCCGACCACAACGCCGAGTCACCATGAACATCGAACAAGCGCGTTTCAACATGATCGAACAGCAGATTCGCCCCTGGGAAGTGCTCGACCAGGACGTGCTGAACCTGCTCTCGATCGTCAAGCGTGAGCATTTCGTCCCCGCGGCCTATGTCGACATCGCGTTTGCCGACCTCGAACTGCCGCTGCCGAACGGGCAGCACATGCTGGCGCCGCGCGTCGAGGCGCGCGTGCTCCAGGAACTCGCGGTGAAGAAGCACGAAAGCGTGCTGGAAATCGGCGCGGGCTCCGGCTACATGGCGGCGCTGCTCGCGCACCGCGCGCAGAAGGTGCTGACCGTGGAGATCGACACGGAGCTCGCCGAGTTCGCCCGCGCGAACTTCGTCAAGAACGGCGTGCTGAACGCCGAAGTCGCGCTCGGCGACGGCGCGCGCGGCTGGGCCGCCAACGCGCCCTACGACGTGATCTGCGTCTCGGGCGGCCTGCCGGTCGTGCCGCAGGAACTGCTTGAGCAGCTCAAGGTGGGCGGCCGCCTCGCCGCATTCGTGGGCTCAGCGCCCGTCATGGAAGCGCAGATCATCACGCGCATCGACGAGAAGCAGTACCGCATCGCCGGCGTGTTCGAAACCTACGTCGAACCGCTGCAAAACGCCGTGCACCCGCCGCGCTTCAAGTTCTGACGCGCGCCGGCTCACTGTTGCATCCGTTGCATTGCCGGGCGCCTTTCGCGGCGGCCCGGCCTTTTACCTGATCGAGTGTTCCATGCAGAATCTGACCGCCCCCGCTCTTGCCGAATGGCTCGCCGACACCTCGCGCGCCACCCCTGTGCTGCTCGACGTGCGCGAGCCCTGGGAAATCGAAACGGCGAAGATCGCCGGCAGCCTGTCGATCCCGATGCGCGAGATCCCCGCGCGCAGCGAGGAACTCGACGACGAAGCGCAGATCGTCTGCATTTGCCACCACGGCGCGCGCAGCGCCCAGGTGGCGATGTTCCTGGAGTCGCGCGGCTACACGAAGGTGTTCAACCTGCAAGGCGGCATCGACGCGTGGTCGCGTCAGGTCGACCCCAAGGTGCCGACGTACTGAGCCCCCTCGCTTGAGCGCCAGTGCCTGCACTGGCGAGACAGATTGAAAGGGCGTGGCTTCGGCCACGCCCTTTGTCGTTTTGAGGCCGGCGCTTTTCAAGCGCGTCTTCTTTTCGCTTCACGTCGCTTCACGTCACTCCACTCCGCTTCGCCCCGCCTGACGCGCGCACCGTGCATGCACAACGATGCAGCGTGCGCCGCCGCACCGGCCGCTTCGCATCATGCATGCGCGCACTGAGACGATGCAGCGCGCCCGAACATGCATCTCGCTGCACCACAATCGCCCGCTTGCCGTGCGCGCACGCATGCGCCCCGCATCGGCGCACCCCTTGTGGGGCAAGCCTCGCACTTTCCCCTCGCGCTGGCACAACGTTTGCAGAAGGGTACGGGCAAGACTGGCCACACACACACCGGGCGGCGCGCAAGACGACAAACGACCACGCGCCACGGCCCACGACCTATTTCATCGACAAGGGGCAAATAAATGAAACGTCGCAGTCTGTTGAAACTCGGGACGATGTCGGGCGCACTCGCGGTTGCGGGACGCGTACCGTTCGCGCATGCGGACACCGGCACCGGCCCGATCAAGGTCGGCATCCTGCACTCGCTCTCGGGCACGATGGCGATTTCGGAGACCTCGCTGAAAGACACCGCGTTGATGACGATCGCCGACATCAACAAGAACGGCGGCGTGATGGGCCGGCAGATCCAGCCCGTGGTGGTCGACCCGGCCTCGAACTGGCCGCTGTTCGCCGAAAAGGCCCGCCAGCTTCTCACCCAGGACAAGGTGGCCTGCGTGTTCGGCTGCTGGACCTCGGTGTCGCGCAAGTCGGTGCTGCCCGTGTTCGAGGAACTCAACGGCCTGCTCTACTACCCCGTGCAGTACGAAGGGGAAGAGATGTCGCGCAACGTGTTCTATACGGGCGCTGCGCCCAACCAGCAGGCCATTCCGGCCGTGGAATATCTGATGGGCACCGAAGGCGGGGGCGCCAAGCGCTTCTTCCTGCTCGGCACCGACTATGTGTACCCGCGCACGACCAACAAGATCCTGCGCGCCTTCCTGCACTCCAAGGGCGTGAAGGACAGCGATATTCAGGAGGTCTACACGCCGTTCGGTCATAGCGACTATCAGACCATCGTCGCGAACATCAAGACGTTTTCGCAAGGCGGCAAGACCACGGTCGTCTCGACCATCAACGGCGACTCGAACGTGCCGTTCTACAAGGAACTCGGCAACCAGGGCATCAAGGCCACCGACGTGCCCGTGGTCGCGTTCTCCGTGGGCGAGGAAGAACTGCGCGGCATCGACACGAAGCCGCTCGTGGGACACCTCGCCGCGTGGAACTACTTCATGTCGGTGAAAGGCCCGAACAACACCAAGTTCAAGGACCAATTCGAAGCGTGGGTGAAGGCCAACAACCTGCCCGGCGGCGCCAGGCGCGTGACCAATGACCCGATGGAAGCGACCTTCGTCGGCATCCATATGTGGAAGCAGGCCGTGGAAAAAGCAAAGAGCACCGACGTCGACAAGGTGCGCACCGCCATGATCGGGCAGACCGTGGCGGCGCCGTCGGGCTTCACGCTCACGATGGACGGCAATCACCACCTGCACAAGCCGGTGATGATCGGCGAGATTCGCGGCGACGGCCAGTTCAACGTGGTGTGGAAGACGAAGACGGCGATCCGCGCGCAACCGTGGAGCCCGTTCATTGCCGGCAACGAAGGCAAGCCGGACGTGGTCACGCAAAGCACGCTGCCCGCCTTCCTGCGCCGCTCGCGCGTCGCCTGATGTTGCCCGTCACAGGCGTGCTGCACGCCTTCCGCCCGCCACGCGTGTTGCGCGCGTGACCGGCTCACGGGCCGCCCGCGCGCCGCGAAGCGTGATCGCGCCGCGCGGCGGCCCGCATTAAAAAGAACATCATCATGGCTCTCTCACTCACGAGGTACGCCCGTGCGGGCCTGCGCCGGGCGCTCGGCGCCGCAGCGCTGTTCGCGGCGCTCACCACGGCCGCCCACGCGCTCGATAGCGCCGACGTCGCACCGCTCGCCGGCGACGACTTCGACGCGAAATCCGCGGCCGTCGACAAGCTCATCGCGACACACGACGCCGCCTCGCTCGCGCTGCTCAAGGCGCTCGCCGACGACAGCGTCACCGCGACCGATTCGGGCCAGGTGCTCGTTCAGGACGGCGACAACGCGCGCGACGCCGCAACGGGCAAGCCCGTCGCCGCGAACGTCGCAGCGAGCGCGCAGCCCATCACGCTGAACAACCTGCTGCGCTCGAAAGTGGCGGGCGCCGTGTCGGGCCTGCAACTCGCCTCGCCCGACCTGGAGACACGCCGCGCCGCCATCGCCGCATTGCTGAAGAACCCCGACCCGTCGATGAAGCCGATGATCGACGCCGCGCGCGCGAAGGAAACCGACGCCGCGCTCAAGCGCCGCCTCGACACGCTCTGGGCCATGACCGCGCTGCACGATCCGGACGCCGCGACGCGCCTCGAAGCGGCGAAGCTCGTCGCCGCGCGCCACGACCTCGACATGTACGAACTGCTGCGCCCGCTCGTTGCAAAGAACGCGAGCGGCGCATGGAGCGAGCCCGACGCCGACGTGCGCGCCGTCGCACAACAGGGCATCGCCGCGCTCGACTCGATCCAGCGCCGCAGCGAGATCGCGGGCACGCTGTTCGCGGGCCTCTCGCTCGGCAGCGTGCTGCTGCTCGCGGCGCTCGGCCTCGCCATCACGTATGGCCTGATCGGCGTGATCAACATGGCGCACGGCGAATTCCTCATGATCGGTGCGTACGCAACCTATGTGGTGCAATCGCTCGTGCAGCGCTACGCGCCCGGTGCGTTCGACTGGTATCCCCTCTTCGCGATTCCCGCGTCGTTCGTCACCGCCGCGCTGGTGGGCGCCGTGATCGAACGGCTCGTGATCCGCCATCTCTACGGCCGCCCGCTGGAGACGCTGCTCACCACGTTCGGCATCAGCCTCATCCTCATTCAGGCCACGCGCATGATCTTCGGCGCGCAGAACGTGCAGGTCGAAAACCCCTCGTGGATGAGCGGCGGCGTCACGGTCATGCAGAACCTGATCCTGCCGTACAACCGCCTCGCGATCCTCGCGTTCTCGCTGATCGTGGTGGGCATCGCGTGGACCGTGCTCACGAAAACGCGTCTTGGCCTCTTCGTGCGCGCGGTCACGCAGAACCGCCGCATGGCCGCGTGCGTGGGCGTGCGCACCGCGCGCGTGGATGCCTGGGCCTTCGCGTTCGGCGCGGGCGTGGCGGGACTCGGCGGCTGCGCGCTGTCGCAGATCGGCAACGTCGGCCCCGACCTGGGCCAGAGCTACATCATCGACTCGTTCATGGCCGTGGTGCTGGGCGGCGTCGGGCAGATCGCGGGCACCGTGATCGGCGGCTTCGGCCTCGGGCTCGTTTCCAAGGCCATCGAGCCGTTCTGGGGCGCGGTGCTCGCGAAGATCGCCGTGCTCGTGCTGATCGTGCTTTTCATCCAGAAGCGTCCGCAGGGCCTCTTCGCCCTCAAGGGCCGCAGCGCGGAGGCATGACATGACAAGCGTCACTTCGACTTCCACGCCCCCCACGCTGGGCGCGCCGCACGCGTCCGGCAACGGCGCCGAAACGTTCGCCCTCGGGCTGCCCGCGCGCCCCGCCCTGCTCACGCCGCGCGCGTGGCTCGCCCTCATCGCGCTCATTCTCGCGATCGGCGTGGGCGTGCCGCTGTGCGCGCTGGTGCTGCCGCAGACGAGCGCGCTGCATCTTTCCGCCTATGCGATGACGCTCGGCGGCAAGCTCATGTGCTACGCCATCGCCGCGCTCGCGCTCGATCTCGTGTGGGGCTACTGCGGCATCCTGAGCCTCGGCCACGGCCTCTTCTTCGCGCTCGGCGGCTACGCCATCGGCATGTACCTCATGCGCGAGATCGGCCACGACGGCAAGTACGGCAGCGACCTGCCCGACTTCATGGTGTTTCTCGACTGGCATGCGCTGCCGTGGTACTGGCAAGGCACCGAGCACCTCTGGTTCGCGCTCCTGCTCGTCGTGCTGGCGCCCGCCGTGGTTGCGTGGGTGTTCGGCTTCTTCACGTTCCGCTCGCGCGTGAAGGGCGTGTACCTCTCCATCATCACCCAGGCCATGACGTTCGCCGCGATGCTGCTCTTCTATCGCAACGAAACCGGCTTCGGCGGCAACAACGGCTTCACGGACTTCAAGCGCATCGCGGGCATGCCGATCACGCATCCGGGCACGCGCACCGTGCTGTTCCTGCTCACGTTCGCCGTGCTCGTGCTCGCGTTCCTCGCCGCGCGCGCCATCGTCACCTCGAAGCTCGGCCGCGTCGTGACCGCCGTGCGCGACGGCGAAACGCGCCTCATGTTCCTCGGCTACAGCCCGCTTGGCTACAAACTGTTCGTGTGGACGCTCTCGGCCGTGCTGTGCGGCATTGCGGGCGCGCTCTACGTGCCGCAGGTCGGCATCATCAACCCGAGCGAGATGTCGCCGGGCAACTCGATCGAAATGGCGATCTGGGTGGCCGTGGGCGGCCGCGGCACACTCATCGGCCCGATCATCGGCGCGTTCGCCGTGAACGGCGCGAAGAGTTTCTTCACCGCCCATTTCGCCGAATACTGGCTGTTCTTCCTTGGCCTCATGTTCGTGCTGGTGCCGCTCCTTTTGCCCAACGGCATCATGGGTCTCATCGACCTCCTGAAGCATCGCCTCACCGTACGGAGCCAACGCCCATGATCGGACTCAGCGTGCTTAACGACCCGCTCAACCCCAACCCCTTCGACGAAGCGCTCAAGGGCGACGAACTCGCGCTCTCCGGTGTCGCCGACATGGGGCATGTGGTCGAGCCCGGCACGATCGACACCTCGCACGGCACGATCCTCTATCTGGAAGACGTGACCGTGAGCTTCGACGGCTTTCGCGCGCTCAACAAGCTCTCGCTCACCATCGACGCGGGCGAGTTGCGCTGCGTGATCGGCCCGAACGGCGCGGGCAAGACCACGATGATGGACGTCATCACGGGCAAGACCGCGCCCGACTCGGGCAAGGTGTTCCTCGGCCAGACGCTCGACCTCACGCGCATGAACGAACCGGCGATCGCGCGCGTGGGCATCGGCCGCAAGTTCCAGAAGCCCACCGTGTTCGAGCAACACCCCGTGTGGGAGAACCTCGAACTTGCGATGAAAGCCGACAAGGGCTGGTTCGCGACGCTGCGCGCGCGCCTCGATCGCGACGCGCAGGCGAAGATCGAGGAAACGCTCGAAGTGATCCGGCTGGAGAGCGACGCGCGGCGCCTCGCCGGCGAGCTGTCGCACGGCCAGAAACAGCGCCTCGAAATCGGCATGCTGCTCATGCAGAAGCCGCAACTGCTGCTGCTCGACGAACCCGCCGCGGGCATGACCGACGACGAGACGATGGAACTCGCCACGCTGCTCAACCGCTTGCGCGGCAGTTGCTCGATGATGGTGGTGGAGCACGACATGGAGTTCGTCGCGGCGCTCGCGGGCGAAACCGGCCGCGTGACGGTGATGGCCGAGGGCAGCGTGCTCGCGCACGGCACGCTCGACGACGTGAAGCGCGACGAAGCGGTGATCGAATCGTATCTGGGCCGCTAGGCCTCACCCGAATGACTTTGGCACGACATCAGCCATGCTAACCATCGAATCGCTGAACCAGTACTACGGCGGCAGCCACATCCTGCGCAACGTCTCGATGACGGTGCCCGAGGGCGAACTGACCGTGCTGCTCGGCCGCAACGGCGTGGGCAAGACGACGCTGCTGCGCTGCCTCATGGGCGTCGTGGCGACGAAGAACGGCTCGATCGCCTGGCGCGGCGAGCCGCTCACGAAGCTGCCGACCCACGCGCGCGTGGCGCACGGTCTCGCTTATGTGCCGCAAGGGCGCGACATCTTTCCGCGCCTGAGCGTGGAAGAGAACCTGCTGGTGGGCGCGGCAAGCAAGAAGCGCATGCCCTCCGGCGTGCCAGCGCATATCTACGAGCTCTTTCCCGTGCTCAAGGAGATGAAGACGCGGCGCGGCGGCGACCTCTCGGGCGGCCAGCAACAGCAGCTCGCCATCGGCCGCGCGCTCATGAGCGATCCCCGCTTGCTGATACTCGACGAGCCCACCGAAGGCATTCAGCCTTCGATCATCCAGGACATTGGCCGCACGCTGCGCCGGCTCGTGGAAGAGATGCAGATGACGGTGCTGCTCGTCGAACAGTATTACGACTTCGCCAAGGCCATTGCCGACCGCTACTGGGTGATGAGCCGCGGCGAGATCGTGGCGGGCGGCGCGGGCGCGAGCATGGATGCGGACGGCGTGCGGGAGTTGATTGCGGTTTGAGCGCGGATCGTGTGCGGTTTGTGCGCGGTTTGAGCACAGACCGGGCGTGCTATCCTCCACGCCATCCCCCGCTTCCTCCCCGTCGCCCCGCATGTCGCTCCACGTCGATCACGCCGCACTCGCCAACACCACGCTACGCAGCACCGCGCATCAGGAATGGGCCGCGAAGCTCGAACTCGGCTTCGCGCGCCAGCAGGAACGCACGGCGCTCACGCACCGGCTGCACAGCGGGCCGTTGCGCGTGCAACGGCCGCTCTACCCCGAAGGCGACGCGATCTGTCACGCGGTGATCGTGCATCCGCCCGCCGGCATCGCGGGCGGCGACCGGCTCGACATCGACGTGAACGTGGGCGACGGCGCGCACGCCGTGCTCACCACGCCGGGCGCGACCAAGTGGTACAAGTCCAACGGGCGCGTGGCGCGCCAGCGCATCAAGGTGCGCGTGGGCGCGGGCGCGAAGCTCGACTGGCTGCCGCAGAACAACCTCGTGTTCGACCACGCGCACGCGGAGCTCGACTTCTCGCTCACGCTCGACGCGGGCGCGACGGCCATCGGCTGGGACGCCACGCAACTGGGCCGCCAGGCCGCGGGCGAGCGCTGGTCGGCGGGCATGCTGCGCGCGCTCACGCGCGTGGCGCGCGCCTCGGCGGATAACGGCGAAGAAGAACTGCTCTGGTTCGAACGCGCGCTCATCGACGCCGCCGACCCGCTGCGCGACGCACCGCAAGGGCTCGCGGGCTACCCGGCGTTCGGCGTGCTGTGGGCGATCAGCCCCGCCTGCACCGACGCGCTGGCGCAGGACCTCGCCGCCACCCTGCCCTTCGACGACGCAATGCGCTCGGGCGTGAGCTGTGTCGCGCCCGGCGTCATGCTCGTGCGTGTGGTCGCGCGTTCGATGGAACCGCTACAGAACACGCTCGCGCAATGCTGGACGTCGCTGCGTCCGTTCGTGCATGGCGTGAAGGCCACGCCGCTGCGCCTGTGGACGACCTGAGCGCGTCTCATACGCACCACAAAGGTGCTACCCCGCTCACCCATGCACGATGTCGCGACGCGCGCACCTCAATTCGGTGCGCGGATACGCCATGAATGGTGCATTCACGCTGTCCCCATCACTGGCACACACCTTGCTGTGAGCTTGCACCGATGCGCGCGCTCCGCGCGCGACGCCGCAAGCTGCGCGTAACCTGGTTCCCGTAAGCTGGGCCGGCAGACTTGCCCCAACCGACCCAGAACGATGAAGCTCACGCCACGCGAGAAAGACAAGCTCCTGATCTTCACCGCCGCGCTGCTCGCCGAAAGGCGCCGCGCGCGCGGCCTCAAGCTCAACTACCCGGAGGCGGTCGCCTTCATCAGCGCCGCGCTGATGGAAGCGGCCCGCGACGGCAAGACCGTTGCCGAGGTCATGCACTACGGCACCACGCTGCTCACGCGCGACGACGTGATGGACGGCGTGCCCGAGATGATTCCCGACATCCAGGTCGAAGCCACCTTCCCCGACGGCACCAAGCTCGTCACCGTCCACCATCCGATTCCGTGAAGGCGCGCTCATGATCCCAGGCGAGATGTTGATCGACGACGGCGAGATCGAGCTCAACGCAGGCCGCGAAACCGTCACCGTGACGGTCTCCAACACGGGTGACCGCCCCGTGCAGATCGGCTCGCATTTCCACTTCTACGAAGTCAACGAGGCGCTCTCGTTCGAGCGCGAGGCCGCGCGCGGCTTTCGCCTGAACATCGCGGCGGGCACCGCCGTGCGCTTCGAGCCAGGCCAGGAGCGCACCGTCGAGCTCGTGGCGCTCGCGGGCGAGCGCGCCGTGTATGGCTTCAACGGCAAGGTGATGGGCCCGCTCTGAGCGCGCCCCGCATTCATCAGGAATCCGATATGACATTGAAGATCGGCCGCCGCGCCTATGCGGAGATGTTCGGCCCCACGACCGGCGACCGCGTGCGCCTCGCCGACACCGAACTCATCATCGAAGTCGAGCGCGACTACACCGTCTACGGCGACGAAGTGAAGTTCGGCGGCGGCAAGGTGATACGCGACGGCATGGGCCAGTCGCAGCGCCTGCACGCCGAAGTCGCGGACACCGTCGTCACGAACGCGGTGATCGTCGATCACTGGGGCATCGTGAAGGCCGACATCGGCATCAAGGACGGCCGTGTCTGGCGCATCGGCAAGGCGGGCAACCCCGACGTGCAGCCGGGCGTGACGATACCCATCGGCGCCTCGACCGAAGTGATCGCGGGCGAAGGCCAGATCGTCACGGCGGGCGGCATCGACACGCACATCCACTTCATCAGCCCGCAGCAGATCGACGAGGCGCTCGCCTCAGGCGTGACGACGATGCTTGGCGGCGGCACCGGCCCGGCCACGGGCACCAACGCCACCACCTGCACGCCGGGGCCGTGGCATATGGAGCGCATGTTGCAAGCGGCCGACGGCTGGCCGATCAACCTCGGCTTTCTCGGCAAGGGCAATGTGAGCCTGCCCAAGCCCGCCGAAGAGCAGATCGCCGCCGGCGCCATCGGCCTCAAGCTGCACGAGGACTGGGGCTCCACGCCCGCGGCCATCGACAACTGCCTCACCGTTGCGGACGCAACGGATACGCAGGTCGCCATCCACACCGACACGCTCAACGAATCGGGCTTCGTGGAAGCGACGGTCAACGCGTTCAAGGGCCGCACGATCCACACGTACCACACCGAAGGCGCGGGCGGCGGCCACGCGCCCGACATCATCAAGGTGTGCGGCGAAGCGAACGTGCTGCCCTCCTCGACCAACCCCACGCGCCCGTACACGATCAACACGCTCGACGAGCATCTCGACATGCTGATGGTGTGCCATCACCTCGATCCGTCGATTGCCGAGGACATCGCGTTCGCCGAGTCGCGCATTCGCCGCGAGACCATCGCCGCCGAGGACATCCTTCACGATCTCGGCGCGCTGTCGATGCTCTCTTCGGATTCCCAGGCAATGGGCCGCGTGGGCGAAGTCATCATCCGCACGTGGCAGACCGCGCACAAGATGAAGGTGCAGCGCGGCGCGCTGGCCGAGGACAATGCGCGCAACGACAACTTCCGTGTGAAGCGCTATGTGGCGAAGTACACGATCAATCCCGCGCTCACGCACGGCATCGCGCACGAGGTGGGCTCGATCGAGCCGGGCAAGTGGGCCGACCTCGTGTTCTGGGAGCCGGCGTTCTTCGGCATCAAGCCTTCGCTCATTCTCAAGGGCGGCATGATCGCGCTCGCGCAGATGGGCGACCCGAACGCCTCGATCCCCACGCCGCAGCCCGTGCACTACCGGGAGATGTTCGCCACGCGCGGGCGCGCGCTCGCGCAAACCTCGCTCACCTTCGTTTCGCAGCTCTCGCTCGACAAGCGCATACCCGAGCGCTACGGCCTGCAAAAACGCGTGGTCGCGGTGCGCAACTGCCGCAGCGTGACGAAGCGCGACATGATTCATAACGCCTGGCAGCCGTCGATCAGCGTCGATCCCGAGACCTACCAGGTCGTCGCCGACGGTCAGCTTCTCACCTGCGAGCCGGCCACGGTGCTGCCAATGGCACAGCGTTACTTTCTGTTCTAAAGTTTTGACATGCGCACGATCGACAAACGACTCAACGCGAAGCTCGCGCCGGTGCTCATGCAACGCGCGCCCACGCTCACGCTCCCATACGATGCGCGCTGCAAGAGCCGCTTCGCGGCCACGCTCGACACGGGCGAGGAAGTGGGCGTGGTGCTGGCGCGCGGCACGGTGCTGCGCGATGGCGACATGCTGGTGGCCGACGACGGCGGCCTCGTGCGCGTGATCGCGGCGGCCGAAAGCGTGCTGCGCGTGCGCGCCCCCGATCGCCTCACGCTCACGCGCGCCGCGTATCACCTCGGCAACCGGCACACGCCGGTGGAAGTGGGCGCCGACGAACTCAAGCTCGAAGCAGACCCCGTGCTCGAAGACATGCTCACGCGCCTGGGCGCCCAGGTCGAGCGCGCGCAGTTGCCGTTCCAGCCCGAAGCGGGCGCGTACAGCGGTCAAGGCGGTGCTCAAGGCGGCGGCCATCGACACGGCCACGACGAGACCTTCGCCGAGGACTATGCACTCGCGCAACGCGTGTACGAGGAGCACCACGGGCATGCGCATTCGCACGATCACGCCCACGGCGAAGATCACGTGCACGGCCACGATTGCGGGCACGACCACGGTCATTGCGACGGCCACGCGCACGACCACAGCCATGAACATCGCTGAGCTCACCGCACTGCTGCATCTCGCCTCGCCGGCTCTGCCCATTGGCGCATTCAGCTACTCGCAAGGGCTCGAAGCGGCGATCGACGTCCAGCTCGTCACCAATGCCGACGACGCCACGCGCTGGATCGCGGGCGGCCTTGCCAGCGTGCTCGCGACCGGCGAACTCCCGTTCGTCGCGCATCAGCTCGAACGCTGGCGCACGCATGACGCCCCCGCGCTGATCGAGGCCAACGCGCAATTCGTCGCGAGCCGCGAGTCGGCCGAACTGCGCCGCGAGACCGCGCAAATGGGTTGGTCCTTGCGCCAGCTTTGCGCGCAGCTCGAATGGGGCGACGCCGGGCGGCGCGCGACCCTGGAACGCATGACGCCGGTGGCGCAACCCACGGCCTTCGCGTTCGCCGCCTGGGCGCACGCAGCCGCGCCCGACGCCACGCTCGCGGCCTACGCGTTCAGCTGGATCGAAAACCAGACGGCCGCCGCCCTCAAGGCGGTGCCGCTCGGCCAGCTCGCGGGGCAGCGCATCATCGTCGCGCTGCGGCCCGAAATCGAAAAAGCCGTGGCGCGCGCGCTCGCCACCCCGCCCGAATCGCTCAACACCTTCGCACCGCAACTCGGCATTCTCTCCGGGCGGCACGAATCGCAATACTCGCGGCTTTTCCGCTCCTGAACCCGCACGTCATCGAACAACCATGAATTCGCTCGCATCCAGCAAACGTACGAAGAAACTGCCGCCGCTGCGCGTCGGCGTGGGCGGCCCGGTCGGCTCCGGCAAGACCACCCTGCTCGAAATGCTCTGCAAGGCCATGCGCGAGCGCTACGACCTCGTCGCCATCACCAACGACATCTATACGAAGGAAGACCAGCGCCTCCTGACCGTCGCGGGCGCCCTGCCCGCCGAACGCATCATGGGCGTGGAAACGGGCGGCTGCCCGCACACCGCGATCCGCGAAGACGCCTCGATCAATCTCGAAGCCGTCGACCAGATGCTCACGCGCTTTCCCGATGCCGATATCGTCTTCATCGAATCGGGCGGCGACAATCTCGCCGCTACCTTCAGCCCCGAGCTGTCGGACCTCACCCTTTACGTGATCGACGTGGCGGGCGGCGAGAAGATCCCGCGCAAGGGCGGCCCCGGCATCACGAAGTCGGACCTCCTCGTCATCAACAAGACCGACCTCGCCCCGCTCGTGGGGGCGAACCTCGACGTGATGGCGAGCGACGCGAAGAAGATGCGCGGCGAGCGGCCCTTCGTGATGTGCAATCTGAAGGCGCTCGACGGGCTCGACCAGGTGATCGCCTTCATCGAAAAGCAAGGATTGCTGACGAGCGCGTAACGCGCCGGGCGCCTACCGGCAGGCGCGGCGCTCGTACAGCGACCAGTCCTGCACCGCCTTTACGAGCACCACGTCGCACTCGTCGTTGTCGAACAGATGCGCGGGCAACGGCTGCGTGTGGCGCACGAAGAAGTAGCGATAGAGGCGTCCGTTCACCTTGTGCCAGTCGAACGCACCGGGATCGGAATTCAAGGGACCGGGCCGCAGCGGCGGAATCTGGTCTGGCTTGAAGCGCACGACGTCCGGCAGGAAAAACGCGAAGTTGAAATCGACGAAGCCCTGGTTTTCCGCCTGATACCACAGCGCATAGGTGTGATACGTCCACGGATTGTGGATGATCTCGCTCTGCGGCGAATAGATGAGACCGAGCGCACGCTGACCCGGCTGCGCTGCCGCGAGCAGCGTCTCGAAGGGCTCGTTCTCGGCGGCGAACCGATGCTCGCGCACGGCGATCGTGCCGAAGTAGCCCCAGCAGAACAGCACGAGCAGCACTTCGATCACGCCGATGCGCACCGCCCGCATGGATCGGCGCTCGCCTGCGTTGGGAGAGCGGAACAGCAGCACGTACACCGGCAGCAGGAAAATCGCGAAGCGCTGGTAGAGCAGGTCGATGCCGAGCGCGGCGGTCGGCGCGAGGAACCAGACGACGAGAATCGCCAGCGCGGGCACCCACGCGCTGCGGTCGTGAAGGTTCAGCTTCGCCCCCATGAGCATCGGTGCGGCCAGCAAGAACACCGCGCCGAGCAGGAAATACCAGTCGCGCATCTCGGTGGCGAGCGTGTAGAGCACGAAGTTATACACGCGATGCCATCCGTAAGGCCCCGTCCAGTCCCAGAGCACCGCTGCCTGCGCGCCGCCCGGATCGTTCGGAATCACGAGCGCATTGCGCTTGACGAACCACAGGTAGCCGACGATCAGCAAGCCGAGCAGCACGTATGGCACGAGAGATTTCGCTATCGCGCCGGCCCGGCGCGTGAAGCACGGAATGAACGAAGCGCCCACTGCGCATGCGAACAGGAACACGAGCCCGTGTGCGAAGAACACCCCGACGCCGGCGGCGAATATGCCGAATGCGCGCGCCACCGAGGGCGCAGCGGCAAAGCGGCGCGCGACGATCAAGAACAGCAAGCCCAGCGGCACGGCGACGATATACGTGTAGAAGCCGTATTGCCAGGCAAAGCCGAAAAAGCCGGGCATGAGCAGCCAGTCGAGTCGCTCGTCCGCTTCAAAGGTCTTGCGTAGCGCCACCCCCGCCGCCACGAAACCGAAGTAGGCAAGCGTCATGACGAGCTTGATCGCCACCGCCACCGGCATCAGGAACGACAACGCCAGCGCCAGCGCATAGGGCAGCAGATAGGGCGTGAACCAGTTGATCCACACGATATCGGACCAGGGCGAGGTGCCCGTCACGAGGTCGTGCAGCAGCGCGATCTGCGCCACGTGCTGCGCGATATCGCCCATCGGCGGACGCGGAGCGATCCAGAACAACACGCCGCCAAAGAGCGTCGTCACGACCAGCAGAATCAGCCTCGCGCGTGCGGCTGTGCTGGCCGCGCGGCTCGCGCGAAATGTCGGATTGAGAATGGTATTCATCGGTGGAATCAGCCTCCGGTGCGGCGGTTCATGTCGAGCGAACGTGTAGCTCAGCCACGGGTCATGTCGCGTGAGTACAGCAGGAACATGGCGACGATCAGGAAAGCCGCGCCCGTCATCGAGCGGGCGGTAGCGACTTCATTGTTCAGAAGGCCGTACACGAAGATTTCGAGAATCGTGATGCCGACCATCAACGGGTAGGCGATGCTGAGTTCGATCTTCTTGAGCGATATGGCATAGCAGACGAAACCGAAGCCATAGGCGCAGATCGCGCCAAGGCGCAGCTGCATCGGACGATCGAGCAAGGCAACGGTGAGGCGGCTGAAGTTCTCTGGCGAGCGCGCGGCGATGCGCAGCAGGATGCTGGCGACCGCGCTGAACGTACCACTTAGCAGGACAAAAATGATGTACATGTTGGCTCGTCGTGAGGAACGTAATTTTTGATAGACATCGTTACGCCTCATGAAAGCTAAAACGCATGGAAATGGAAGTATGTTCGACGGACCACGTTACGACAGACGGCCATGCGCGGCGTAATACGCGGTAATGAAAACGGCCCCTCGCAAACGTTTGACATGCGCGCAGCCAGCCGGATCGATCGCACGCGAGACGATCTGGCGAAGAGACGACAAGAGAAATAGCCGCGCGAACGAGGGTTCGCGCGGCGGAAATGGTGGGACTGGCTGGATGCCGCCGGAGCGGCCGGGCGCGGCTTAAAGCAGCGTGGTGAGCACGTCGACCGTGCGCGCGGTCGCGCCCCGGTGGCGCGAGGCGAAGGCCGCCGCCGCCGCGCCCATGGCCACGCGGCGCGACTTGTCGTTGAAGAGCTCGCGCAGGGCGCGGGCGAGGTCGGCGGGGTCTTGCACCTGAAGCGCTGCGCCGGCCGCGGTGGCGTCGGCGGTGGCTTGCGTAAAGTTGAATACGTGCGGCCCGATCAGCACCGGCACGCCCACGGCGCACGCTTCGATCAGGTTCTGGCCGCCAAGCGGCAACAGGCTGCCGCCAATGAACGCGAGATCGGCGGCCGCGTAATACGCGCCCATCTCGCCCATCGAATCGCCGAGCAGCACGCTCACGTCCTGCGGCAGCGCCCGGATGCCCTCGTGCGCCGAAGCCGCCGCGGCGGCGGCCGGCGCCCAGCGCGAGCGCCGTTCGAGCTTGAAGTGCTTGCGTTCGACGAGCGCGGCCACTTCGTCAAAGCGCTGCGGGTGGCGCGGCACGAGGATCAGCAGCGCGTCGGGTGCCGCGCCGGGTGCCGCATTGGACTCGACGAGCGCGGCGAAGGCTTGCAGGACCAGTTCCTCCTCGCCCTCGCGCGTGCTCGCCGCGACCCATACGGGCCGCGTGCCGATCGCGCGGCGCCAGTCGCGGCCGCGCGCGATCAGCGCGGGCGGGCTCGCCATGTCGAACTTGAGATTGCCGAGCACGGCCACGTTGCGCGCGCCGAGCGTGCTGAGGCGCTCGGCGTCGGCGGGGCTCTGCGCGAGCACGCGCGTGAAACCGCCGAACACCTCGCGCGCGCCCGCGCCAAACTTCGCCGCGCGCTTGAACGAGCGCGCCGACATGCGCGCGTTCGTGAGCACGAGCGGCACGTCGGCGCGCTTGCATTCGTCGATCAGCGTGGGCCACACCTCGGTCTCCATGACGAGGCCGAGCGAGGGACGCCACGCGCGCAGAAAGCGCCGCACCGCTTGCGGCATGTCATACGGCACGTAGCAGCGCAGCACACGATCGCCGAACAGTTGCTCGCCGGCGGCGCGGCCGCCCGGCGTCATGTGCGTGAGCAGGATGCGCGCGTCCGGGCGCGCCGCCAGCAGCGCGTCCACGAGCGGCTGCGCCGCGCGCGTTTCGCCCACGGAAACGGCGTGCACCCAGATGAGCGGACTGTCGTCCTCGGGCAATCGCCCCGCCGAATACCCGAAGCGCTCGCCGATATGCTCGCGATAGCCGCGCTCGCGGCGCGAGCGGATGAAAAGCCGCAGCACTGCGAGCGGTGCGATCAGCCACCAGGCCGCGCGATAAATCGCTCTTAGCATCGGGCCTCCGCGGCGGCCGAGGCAGCGCGAAAGGCCACGGCCGCGCGGCGGCGGGCGTACACGGGCAGGCTCACGCTCGGGTGGGGAGTCAAACCAGTTCCTTGCCTTTGAGGCGTTCGAGAATGCCGAGCGGCGCCCATTCGGGATGCACCATGTCCTTCACCGGCAGGAAGAAGGTCTGCTCCATCATGAACTGCCCCGACATCACGGCATGGGACGTGTGATCGGAGAAGCACACCCACACGCAGCCCGGCGGAAAGCCGATGGTCTCCTGCGGGCTCGACTTCTGATAGCCGAGGTCGGCCTTCATGCCGTCGTGCAGGTTGAGCATCAGATGGTCGTATTCGCTGCGCGGCGACTTCGTGATGTGCAGCAGATTCTGCAACCAGGCCGAGCCGGGAAACTGCGGCTTGATGTTGGGCAGGAAGCGCTTCGCCATGTCCTCGAACGGCTCGCCCACGCGCCACACGCGCGGCACGCCGTTGGGGTTGACGTTGGTGAACACGCGCAGGATGCGCTCGCCGTAGTTCGGGCGCGACGGAAACGCATCGACGTGCAGGCGCGAATCGTCCTTGCGCCACGAGGTCTCGCGCGTTTCCACCTGGTGCAGGCGCAGGCTCGTGGGGGCCACGCGCAGTTTGCCGATGTACTCGGGAAAGAGGCCGTCGACAAGCGTGCGCGCGCAGGTCTGGTAACGCGCGATCAGCGCGCGCACGGCCGACTGCGTGACGGTGTCGCCGAGCACGCCGTGCAGCGCGCCGCCGTTCGGGTCGAGGCTGATATTCTTGCGCTTGGGGTCGGCGATGGCGGGGTCGAGCAACGCGCGCTCGCCGCCCTCGATCGCAAAGGCCAGGTTCGGAAAGTACAGCACCTTGCCCTGCTCGACGGCGTCGAGCAGCGTCTCGCGCGGCTGCGAGAGTTGCTGGCCGTGCCAGTCGGCGGATTGGATTTCGATGATCTGGGATTCGTTCATGGTCGCCCCTGGAAGCGATGGATCTGATTGCCTGCCGGTTTGTACGGTACGGGTACGGTGCGCGTGCGGTGCGCTCGCGGCGTGGCTTGTGCCCCTGGCACGCCGCTGCCGATGCGCCGTCACGGCCCTTGCCGGCCAGGCCCTGGCGCCTGGGTGTGCTCATGCGCGCCGACTCTTATACCCGCAGCCCCCGAGGTGCGCCTTGACCGGCCGCAGCCAGCGGGACGCCCGCGCACTTCGTGCGGCGCCGCGCCGCGACAGCCGCTACAGCAATCCGAAGCCCGCCAGCGTGCCCTTCACCTGGGCGAGCGTGGGCGGCTGCCCGGCCGTGCCGAGATTGACGACGTGCGGCGACCAGTAGCCGCCGGTACGCCACGCAGTCGCGAAATTGTACAACTCGACGGTCGGGCGCTTCAGCGCCGCCGCGATGTGCACGAGGCCGGTATCCACGCCCACCGTGGCCGCCGCGCCGTCGATCAGGCCGACCACGGCGGGCAGCGAGAGCCTGGGCGGCACGATCGCCGCCTCGCCGAACTCGCGCGCGAGGCGCTCGCTCGTCGCCCGCTCGGCCTCGCTGCCCCACGGCAGCACGAGCGAGGCGCCGCGCCGCACGAGCGCCTGGCCAAGCTCGATCCAGTTCTGGTCGGGCCACTGCTTGTCGGCGCGCGAGGTGGCGTGCACGAACACCACATAGGGCACCGGCAGATTCAGCCCGACGCCCGCCAGCGCCTGCGCGGCGCGATAGGTGTCGAGGCCGAAATCGATCTCGTCGGTAGGCGACGGCGGCACGAGATCGAGCGCGCCCGCGACCAGTTGCCGCGTGCGCTCGACCACGTGGGTGCGCGGCTCGATACGGATCGAGCGGTCATAGAAAAACCGCACGGGCCATTCGTAGCCCGCGCCGTCGGTGCGGTTGCCGAGGCCCACGAGCGGGCCGCGCGCCCAGCTCGCGACCCAGGCGGTCTTGATGAGCCCCTGGCAGTCGATCACGAGGTCGTATTTCTCGGCCGCGAGCGCGCGCCGGAACGCCCCGATCTCGCGCCAGTTGGCGCTCGACAAAAGGCCCTTGCGCCAGCGGCGCAGCGAAAACGGAATCGCGCGGCGCACGCCGCTCACGAGTTCGACGAGCGACTGGAAGCTCTCTTCGACGAGCCAGTCGATCTGCGCGCCGGGGTAGCGCCGGCGGATATCGGCAATGGCCGGCATGTTATGGACGACGTCGCCAAGCGACGATACGCGCACGATGAGGATCTTTTGCACGCTCAAGGCTCTTTGGCCGGACAGATGAAAAAGGTCCGCAATTTTAGCGCGCCGAACGCAAATGCGAAGAAAAGCGGGGAAAAAGCGCGTAAAAAAATACAAACGGCGCCGCGCAGGAGGGTTGCGCGGCGCCGCCGGGGTGCCGTTCGGGGCGGCGTCCGGGGCATCGAGCCGCCCCGAACGCGGTTGGCCGGCTTAGAACGGCAGCTTCGCGTCCGGCTTTTCGGCGAGGATCACGCGCTTGAAGTCGGCCTGGATGCGCGAGAGCGCCGCGTCATTGTCGGCCTCGAAACGCATCACGACCACGGGCGTGGTGTTCGACGAACGAGCAAGACCAAAGCCGTCCGGGTACTCCACGCGCAGGCCGTCGATCGTGTTGACCTCGTCGGCGCCCGTGAACTTCGCGTTCTTTTGCAACCTGGCGATCAGCTCGAAGTTCTCGCCTTCCTCGAGCTTCAGTTGCAGTTCGGGCGTGGCGTGCGAGTTCGGCAGGTCGTTGAGCAGCTTGCTCGGATCGGCCGCGCGCGAGAGGATTTCCAGCAGGCGCGCGCCCGTGTAGAGACCGTCGTCGAAGCCGTACCAGCGGTCCTTGAAGAACACGTGGCCGCTCATTTCGCCCGCGAGCGGCGCGCCGGTTTCGCGCAGCTTCGCCTTCACGAGCGAGTGGCCCGTCTTCCACATGAGCGGCTCGCCGCCCTTTTCCTTCACCCATTTCGCGAGATTGCGCGTGCACTTCACGTCATAGATGATCTGCTTGCCCGGATTGCGCGAAAGCACTTCCTCGGCGAACAGCATGAGCTGACGATCGGGGTAAATGATCTGGCCGTCCTTGGTGACGACGCCGAGACGGTCGCCGTCGCCGTCGAACGCGAAGCCGATTTCGGCATCCGTTTCCTTGAGCGCGCGAATCACGTCCTGGAGGTTCTCGGGGTGTGCCGGGTCCGGGTGGTGGTTCGGGAACGTGCCGTCCACCTCGGTGAAGAGTTCGACCAGCTCGCAGCCGAGCGCCTTGAAGAGGCGCGGCGCGAGGCCGCCCGCCACGCCGTTGCCGGTGTCGACCACGATCTTCATCGGGCGCGCGAGCTTCACGTCGCTCACGATGCGATCGACATAGGCGTCGACGATGTCGTACTTCGTATAGCTGCCCTCGCCCGCGTCGAAGCGGCCCGCGACGATGCGGTCATAGAGGCCGAGGATCTGCTCGCCGTAGATCGCCTTGCCGCGCAGGACCATCTTGAAGCCGTTGTAGTCGGGCGGATTGTGGCTGCCCGTCACGACGATGCACGAGTCCACGTTGCGCTCGCCGCCCACGAGCTTGAGCGGCACGCTCGCGGCGAAGTAGCCCACGGGCGTGGGCACCATGCCGACGTCGACCACGTCCACGCCCGCCTCGCACAGGCCGTCCGCCAGCGCGCGCGAAAGATCGGGACCCGAGAGCCGGCCGTCGCGCGCGATCACCACGGCTTCGCCGCCCTGCGCACGCACTTCGCTGCCGAACGCGCGGCCGATGGCGCGCGCGGTGTCGACGTCGAGCGTCTTGTCGATCACGCCGCGAATGTCATATGCCTTGAAAATCGATTTCGAAATCATGTTGAGGCTCACCGTGCAGAAGGGGATTCGAGGAATTCTGACTATTCGTAACACGGACAGGCACTTGAAAGCCTTTGCCGTTACGAAAAGTGGGATCCGTTACAAACTATAATTGCCGTTTTTCGGCAGTGGTATGCACCCATTTTAATGCTTCGCCGTCCCCTTCTATCGCCAAAAAATTCGCCAAAAAAGCCGCCTTTCGGAATCACGGCGAGGAGCACGACGCGTGCCCGCGATTTTTTTGGCGCTTTTTTCCGCCCTTTGCGCAGCGGCGAGGCGCAATGCTGAGTCTCAAGCGTTTCGCGAACCCCGATGTCGCCCGCGCGTTTGCGAACATCGTGTGGCTCGGCCTCGAGCGCCTCACGCAGATCGCCGTCGCCATCGCCATCAGCGGCGTGCTCGCGCGCTATTTCGGCCCCGACGTGTTCGGCAAGTGGCAGTACGCCAACACGCTGCTGCTCGTGCTCTCCCCGATCACCTGGGTGTGCGGCGCGGAGATTCTCGTGCCGACGATCGTCAACAAACCTCCCGCGCAGCTCGGCACCGTGCTCGGCAGCGCGTTTGCGCTGCGCATCGGCGTGTCGGCGGCGGCGCTCCTCGCGACCTGGGCCGCCATCGCGCTCGGCGCGACCGATCCGTTGGTGGGCGCGATGCTCGCCGGACTCGCGGTGACGATGCTGTTTCGCGAGCCGTTCGTCGGCGTCATCAACGCGTGGCTGCAAAGCATGACGTACAGCAAGCCGCAGTTGCTCGCGAGCATGACGACCGCCGTGATCAAGGCGCTGCTCGTCTTTCTGCTCGCGCGCGCGGCGTTCGCGCCGGCCACGTTCGGCTGGCTCTGGGCGCTCGAATCGGCGGCGATCGGCGCGGCGCTCGTGCTCTATTTCCGGCGCCGCCACGGCGGCAAGCTCGGCTGGCATGTGGACCGCACGCTGTTCCGGCATTTCGCGAGCGCGGGCACGGTGTTCTGGCTCGGCCTCATCTGCATGTACCTGTTCCTCAAGCTCGACCGGCTGATGCTGGAACGCACGATCTCGTTCGCCGATCTCGGCCGCTACTCGGCCGCGCAGCAGCTCAACGAGAACTGGATCACGCTCGCGCTCATGCTCTCGCAAACGATCGCGCCCGCCTTCGTCTACCGCGTGCAGCAAGCCGCGCAACTGCGCCGCAACCTCGTGCGCCTCTTCGCGATGACGGCCGCGCTGATGGTGGCCGGCGCGCTCGTGCTCGATGCGCTCGCGGGCTTTATCATCGGCCGCGTGTTCGGGCCGGACTATGAAGGCGCGATCGGCATCTTCCGCTGGGCCGTGTGGCTTTCCGTGCCCGCGGGGATCGAAGCCATCGGCAACCTCGTCGTGCTCAAATATCAGGCGAAATTCGTGCTGCTCGCCAAGTGGCTGCTCGCGCTCGCCGTAGCGTTCGCCGTGAATCTCGTGGCGATCGGGCGGCTCGGTTCGTATGGCGCGCTGTGCGGCCTCGCGGCGGGTTATCTCGCGGCGGCCTGCGTGAACTTCTACTACATTCGCTTCAAGCTCGTTTCATGATGAATTCCGCCGCGCTCCCGGCGAGCCACGCACGCACAGGCGCGCTCGCCGACGTCGCCGTGCTCATGCCCGCGTACAACGGCCAGCACGATGTCGAGCGCACGCTCGCCTCGTTCGATGAGAACGCAACCATTTATGCGCTCGTGGTCGACGACGGCAGCACGCCGCCCATCGTCGTGCCCGAAGTGCCCGGCATGCAGGTGGAAGTGTTGCGCATGGCGAAGAACGGCGGCATCGAGCGCGCGTTGCAGGCCGGCGTCGAGGCGCTCGCGGCGCGCGGCTTTCGCTACGCGGCGCGCATCGACGCGGGCGACCTCGCCGCGCCGCAGCGGCTCGCCAAACAGCGCGCGCGCATGGAAACCGAGCCCGCGCTCGCAGCGCTCGGCACGTGGACCCAGGTGGTCAACCGCGCGGGCGAGCCGCTCTTCATGCTGCGCCCGAGCGCCGACGCGCGCGCGCTGCGCCGCACGCGCCTCCTGCGCTCGCCGCTCGTGCATCCTTCGGTGATGCTGCGCGTGGACGCCGTGCTCGCCGTGGGCAACTATCGTCTGAAGTATCCGGCCGCCGAGGACCTCGACCTGTTCCTGCGACTGATGGAGCGCTACGAATGCGCGAACCTGCCGGAACTTGGCCTGTACTACGAACTGAATGAAGGCGGCATTAGCGCAACGAAGCGGCGGCGGCAGATCGTTTCGACGTTGAGCCTGCAACTGCGTTATCTGAACGTGCTGAACTGGCGCGACTGGGCGGGCGTGGCGAAGAGCCTGCTGCACTTCGTGACGCCCTATCGCACCTTGCAGAAAATGAAGCGCGCGCTCTTCGCGCGCTGATCACCTGGGACCGTGCGCGTTACATCCAGCGCAGCATGACGGGCAGGAGCACCGGCACGACGAACGCCGTGAACACTCCGTTCAGGCCCATGCCGAGGCCCGCGAACGCGCCCATCTCCTCGCTCACCTGAAACGCGCGCGCGGTGCCGATGCCGTGCGAGGCCACGCCAATCGCAAAGCCGCGCACCTCGGTTTCGCGCACGCGCACGAGGTTGAGAATCCAGCGCGCGGTCACGGCGCCGAACACGCCCGTCGAGATCACGAGCACGGCGGTAAGCGACGGAATGCCGCCGATCTTGTCGGCGACGGCCATCGCGATCGGCGTGGTCGCCGACTTGGGCGCAAGCGAAGCGACGGTCTGGTGCGAGGCGCCGAACAGCTTCGCCACGCCGACCGCCGAAACGATCGCGGTGAGCGAGCCCGCCACGAGACCGCCGAGCAAGGGCAGCGCGCCGCGCTTCAACTTGCCCCACTGGCGATACAGCGGCAACGCAAGCGCGACGGTGGCCGGGCCGAGCAGGAAGTGCACGAACTGCGCGCCTTCGAAGTACGTGCGATACGGCGTATCGGTGATCTTGAGGGCCGCGACCACGAGCGCCACGGCGATCAGCACCGGATTGGCGAGCGGATTGTGCTTCGCGCGCGCATAGATGTTGATGGCGATGAGATACGCGACGAGCGTGACCGTGAGGCCGAGCAGCGGCGAGCCGGCGAGATAGACCCAGATGGCGTCGAGCCTGGACAGCGGCAGATGGTTGTTCGCCAGGTTGTTCACGACGCGCCCTCCCCGGCCGTATCGGCACGCCGTTGACGCCGCAACAGCGCGCGCGTGACGAGCGCGGTGACGGCGATGCCGAGCGTCGTGCTCACCACGAGGCTCGCGATCACGGCGAACGCTTCGCCGCGCACCGCCTGGGCGGACACCATGATGCCCACGCCGGCCGGAATGAAGAGCAGCGAAAGATGGCGCAACAATTCGAGCGCGGTGGGCTCGATGGCCTCGGCGGCGGCGGGCCGCATCAACGCGAAGGCGAACAGAAGCAGCATGCCGATCACGGGACCGGGCACGGGCAGCGAGAACACGTAGGACACGCTCTCGCCGAGACACTGGAATATCAGCAGGGCGGCAAGGGAACGAAGCATGGCGAAGACTGGACTGGAAACACGCGAGGCGCGCGCAGTGTAGCCCAACGGCGGCCGATGCGCAGCGAATCTTCATACCTGGCGGGGCGTGCGCGCGCTTGAACAGCACAGAGCGGCACAGATCGGCACAAACAGGGTCATCTGAGGGACGGATCGGGCGTCGGCTAAAATGTGCCGCCCGGCTGCTGCCGCCCTTTTCGTCACACGCCGTGACAACGACGCCCCCGCTTTCGTGAACACCTCGCCCGCCCCAACCTCGCAGAACGCTCGCGCCGCAAGCGCCCCCCGGTCCGCCGCCAGCCACTTGCATATCGCCCTCGTCTGCAACACCGCCTGGGCGATCTACACGTACCGGCGCGGCCTCTTGCGCGCGCTCACGCAGGCCGGCGCGCAGGTCACCGTGATCGCGCCGCGCGACCGCACCTTCGAGCCGCTCGCCGAAATGGGTTGCCGCTGCGTGGATCTGCCGGTCGCCTCGAAGGGCACGAACCCGCTGCACGATCTGCGCACCCTCCTCGCGCTCCGTCGCCACTATCGCGCGCTCAAGCCCGACGTCGTGTTCCATTACACGATCAAGCCGAACATCTATGGCTCGATCGCCGCGTGGCTCGCGCGCACACCGTCGGTCGCGGTGACGACGGGCCTCGGCTACGTCTTCATCCAGAAGAGCCGCGCGGCGCAGGTCGCCAAGCGCCTCTATCGCTTCGCGTTCCGCTTTCCACGCGAAGTCTGGTTCCTCAATCGCGACGACGAAGCCGCCTTCAAGGACCAGGACCTGCTCGCGCATCCCGAGCGCGCGCGGCTCTTGCATGGCGAAGGCGTCGATCTCGACGACTTCCCGTTCACGCCGCTGCCCGCGCGCGAGACCTTCGCCTTCGTGCTGATCGGCCGCCTGCTCTGGGACAAGGGCGTGGGCGAGTACGTCGAAGCCGCCCGCACGCTGCGCGCACGCTATCCGCATGCGCGCTTTCGCTTGCTCGGCCCGGTGGGCGTGGACAACCCGAGCGCCATCTCGCGCGACGAAGTGGCCGCGTGGGAGCGCGAAGGCGTGATCGAATACCTCGGCGAGACCGCCGACGTGCGCCCCTATATTGCGGACGCCGATTGCGTCGTCCTGCCGTCGTACCGCGAGGGCGTGCCGCGCACGCTGATGGAAGCGAGCGCGATGGGCCGCCCGATCGTGGCCACCGACGTGCCCGGCTGCCGCGAAGTCGTCGCCGAAGGCGTGAACGGCCTGCTGTGCGAAGCACGCGACGCCGCCTCGCTCGCGGCGAGCCTGGCGCGCATGCTCGACCTCGGGAACGAAGCGCGCGCCGCCATGGCCGGGCGCGGCCGGAAAAAAATCGAGAAAGAATTCGACGAACGCGTTGTGGTACAACGCTACCGGGAACTGATCCGGGAAATTACCGGGTCGACATTTTGATCGAGTTTGATTTCACGGGAACGAACACGGCATGACAGCGACGAACTCAAAGGGCACCATCCTCGTCACCGGCGGCGCGGGCTACATTGGCTCGCACACCTGCGTCGAACTGCTCAATGGCGGCTATGAAGTGGTCGTGGTCGACAATCTCGTGAACAGCCGCCGGGAATCGCTCGCGCGCGTCGAAAAGATCACCGGCAAGCCGGTTGCCTTTTACGATGCCGACGTGCGCGATGGCGCGGCCCTCTCGCGCATTTTCGAAGCGCACCGCATTACCGGCGTGATCCATTTTGCGGCGCTCAAAGCGGTGGGCGAGTCGGTGGCGAAGCCCATCGAGTATTACCGCAACAACGTCGACGGCCTGCTCGTCGTGCTCGACGTGATGCGCCAGCACGGCGTGAAGCAGTTCGTATTCAGCTCGTCGGCCACGGTGTATGGCGTGCCCGAGCGCTCGCCTATCGACGAGACGTTTGCGCTTTCGGCGACCAACCCGTATGGCCAGTCGAAGCTCATCGCCGAACAGATCCTGCGTGACGTGGCGATTTCGGACGCGTCGTGGCGCATCGCGGTGCTGCGCTATTTCAATCCGGTGGGCGCGCATGAGAGCGGGCTGATCGGCGAGGATCCGGCGGGCGTTCCCAACAACCTCATGCCGTACGTGGCGCAGGTGGCGGTGGGCAAGCTGGAGAAGCTGCGCGTGTTCGGCGGCGACTATCCGACGCCGGATGGCACGGGCGTGCGCGATTACATTCACGTGGTCGATCTCGCGCAAGGACACCTCGCGGCGCTCGATGCGCTCGTGAAGCACGATGCGGGGTTTGTTGTGAATCTCGGCACGGGGCGCGGGTATAGCGTGCTCGAGGTGGTGAAGGCGTTTGAAGAGGCTTCGGGGCGGCCTGTGCCGTATGAAATCGTGGCGCGCCGGCCGGGGGATATTGCCGAGTGCTATGCGAATCCGGCGGCGGCGGAAAACGTGCTGGGGTGGACGGCGCGGTTTGGGATCGAGCAGATGTGCGCGGACCACTGGCGGTGGCAGGAGGGGAATCCGCGGGGGTTTGAGTAAGCACATCGTGCCGAGACAAACAATTACAAGATCGCCGATTTGTTGCGTTTTATTACGTCGACGTTACAACAGCGGTATCACAGCTACAATAAGCCTCCAGATTGTGGATGCAACAATCCTTCGGACGAAATGCAACTGACGTCTAACAGGGCTTAAGCTGTGAGAGAAAAGGAATCGGCTGGTGTGGTCATCTGGCTCACCGGCATGTCTGGGGCAGGAAAATCAACGATTGCGCGTGCACTTGTCAACCGATTGCAAACGTTTGCACAACGCGCGATTGTTCTCGATGGCGACGTACTTCGCACCGGGCTAAATTCGGATCTCGGGTTCAGCGACGACGAGCGTACGGAAAACCTTAGACGCGTGGCCCACGTGGCAGCGCTCTTTCGCAACGAAGGTTTCGTTGCCGTAACCGCGACGATTTCTCCCGAGCCTGAGCACCGGGCCAATGCCAGGCGCATCATCGGCGATGAAACATTCGTCGAAGTTTTTGTCGATACACCGCTTTCCATATGCGAGGAACGCGATCCTAAAGGCCTCTATCGACGCGCTCGACGTGGGGAAATTCCTCAGTTCACCGGCGTCGATTCACCTTATCGTCGACCGCTCCACCCGGATCTCGCGCTACGCACTCACGACAACAGCGTTGAGCATTGCGTAGAGGAAATCGTTAAGTATCTGGTGCATGAGCGCAACATGGCGATTGGCCATCATGACGAGCATGCGCCCGAGATCGCAACTCGTCGCGCGGCAGGCACCCAATAACCAGACGACGGCGAACGTTCACGCCGTCCTGATCTTGCCTTCGCTCAGCGGCTCACGCCGGCGTCCCAAATCGAAAAAAACGAAAAAGCACGGGAAACGCCAAGCGTTCGGCCATATCGCTTCGGCACGCCACGGAACATGAAGACGCGCACTCCGGAGCCTCCGGCGGTCAACGCTAGCGCCGCTGAACACACGTGACTCACTTCACCGACGCGTCCCGAATGGCGGCTACCAACTCAATCGGACAGCGTATATCCGGACACGAATCCAGGCCGCGCCCCGCCGCAACGCGAACCGCTCGCAGGGGCTACAGCGGCCAGTGCCGATCCAGCCCGATAAATCGCACGTCAGCAGCAATCGACAATGTTGGTCGGCGCTCCGATGACGCTCAACGCTGCTGGCAACAACCTCAGTTCAATCTCATCTAGCGGCCGGACAGCCTCCAGCTATTACAATAGGCGCCATGCCCAAAACAAGCTTCGCGCACATCTCGGTGAGCGCAGGCCGCAATTGCGGTTAGGGTAAAGGTTTGCAGCCGGAAGACTCGGAAGCGCATCTTTTTCGTCGTCCCAATTAGGCTGACCTGGACAATCCAAAACCGCAGTACTGCATTCATGCGGCATTTTCAGATCGCAATATGTACCGGCGCCCGGAAATTTCCGGAAAATTTTACTGGCAACTGAACATTCGAATAGTCTCGGAATAAGCCCGAAACGGCAAACTGTGTCCGACACATGGGGTAGAAATGATGCACACCGAGGAAGTCTTGCGCACGAACGGAGGACAGGTGCAAAGCAATGTCGATAGCCTTCGGCAGGAACTCTTGGCAGAAACGAACAGAGCGGCAAAGGGCGACCTTGAAATCGCAAACCTTCGCGAAGAAATGTCGCAATGGCGCCAGCATGCTGCCAACCTCGAAGCACGCATAGAGGGTCAGGACAATGCGATTCGTGAGCTCGGCGTCAGGAACGCACATTTGGCGAAGGAGTTGCACGACAAGCAAGCCGATCTCAATGTCGGGCGCATCGAAAGCCTCGCAGGGCTAGTCGAAGATCGCGACGCGCGGATCTCGGCTTTGCAGCAAGAGTTGCACTTGCAAGAACGCGATATCGAATCTCTGCAAAAAAAGCTGGGAACAAGCGAAGAGCGTATCTACGAGCTCCTTGGGCAAATCGCGCAAATGCGCGCAGAAAGTGCGTTGGAAATCGCAAAGCAGGTCGATCAAGCACGCGCGGCAAACAAAGCGGAAATCGTCAGGCACGTTGATCAAGCGCGCGCGGCAAGCAAAGCGGAAATCGCCAGGCATATTGATCAAGCGCGCACGGCAAGCGAAGCGGAAATCGCCCAGCAAGTTGCACAAGTGCGCGCGGAAAGCGGGCTGGAAATCGCCAAGCGAGAGAGCGTGATTGCCGCGCTGCTGAGTTCGACGTCCTGGCGCGTAACGGCGCCTTTGCGCGCGGCCAAACGCATGATTTCGCCGGTTGACGCCAATGTTTCATATCCTGCCCCCATTGAGATTGCGCCATTGCCGGAGCCAGAGCCGGGAAAGGCTATGCAAGTTGTTGATGAAGACTTCGACGCCGAGTATTACCTCAGGCGTTATCCGGACGTGAAGAATGCGCAACTCGATCCTTACCGTCACTTCGCGGAACACGGTCGCGCAGAAGGCAGAACCGGCCGACCGGCCCAACTGAAGTTACGCGCAAACGTCGACGGCATGCGTCCTGGGCGCGATTGCGTGCTTGTTGTGAGCCATGAAGCATCGCGGACCGGCGCACCGGTTCTCGCGTGGAATATTTGCCGGGAACTGCGCAACCAATACAATGTGATCACGCTGTTGCTCGATGATGGCGAACTCGAGCAGCATTTCATCGAAGATAGTGACGTGGTAGTCGGCCCCTACTCCCCGGGGGAACGCGATCCGCTGTCGCTGGCGCCCGTCATTGACGAATTGCACAGTCGCTACCCGATCCGGATGGCGATTGTGAACAGCCTCGCGTCGCGCGCTGTACTGGTGCCGCTCGCGAAATGCCGAATACCTTCGGTTCTCCTGATTCACGAGTTCTTCAAATTCCACTGCTCTCCCGACGACCTGGTCGACGCCATGGCGTGGGCCGGTACGACCGTGTTTTCCGCAGAGGTCGTCCGCACGAATGCCGCGATTGAGCGGACCCGCCCCGCGGCCGACGCGGCTTGCATCATCCCTCAGGGCAAGTCTGTCATTCCGCGCAAACCCAAGCTCACCAGCGCGGGCGTGGCGCAACGAAAGAGCGAAATTGCGACCGTGCTCGCCGAACGAAGCCGTAAGCCGTTCGTCGTTCTTGGTGCCGGCACCATTGAATATCGCAAAGGGGTTGATCTGTTCATCGCGACCGCTGCGGAGATCCGGCGCATCGATCCCACGGCTGACATCCTGATGATCTGGGTTGGACGAATCGTCGACAACTATCGCCAGTATGCGGATTACATCGAGGAGCAAATCAAGCAGTCCGATCTGATGGGACGCGTGTTGCTGGCTGAAGCAACACCTGACCTGGAGGAAATCTACCAGCTTGCTGACGCATGCTTCATATCCTCACGACTCGATCCCCTGCCGAATATCGCAATCGATGCGATGGCAGCTGGCTTGCCTGTGCTCTGCTTCGATAAGGCCTCCGGCGTCGCGGAAAATCTGCTCACCGGCGAGTTGACGCGGCAGTGTGTGCTGCCTTTTCTGAGCACTGAAGAGGCGGCCCGCCGCATTGTCGAACTGTACCAGGAACCCGAATTACGGGCGAATCTCTCGGACAGTGTGCGTAGATTGGCTAAGGATCGGTTCGACATGTCGCACTATGTCGAGCAACTGGTTGATCTCGGGCGCACCACACGTGAGCGGTATGCGCAGCAGGACGTCGACATTCAGACGCTCAACGACGGTCACGACTTCATTGCGGACTTCTATCTGCCACCGGAGTCGCCCGTTGGCCGAGCGGACGCGATCGCCGAATACGTCAAGGCGAACCAGTCGGGAATCTATGCGAGGAAGGCAACGCCCGGATTCTATCCGCACGTCTACGCAGCGCATCAAGGTCTGGTCGAAACTGGCGCCAATCCGCTCGCCCATTTCGTCCGTGCGGGAAGACCGTCCGGGCCGTGGCAACTCAAGGTTATCGACGTGTCGGCTACGCAAGCCCGCACATCGTCTACGCAGCGTGTTGCCGTTCACATTCACGCCTTCTATCCTGACATGCTTGCGGATATCATCCAGAGGCTCGAGTTCAACGATGTCCATTGCGATCTATTCGTCAGCGCGCCAACCGAGGAAGCCGCCCGCGCGGCTCACCTGGCGCTCAAGGACTATGCACATGGCGCGCTCGACGTTCGCGTCGTGAAGAACCGCGGGCGCGACATTGGTCCGATGGTGACGGAATTTGCGAAAGACCTTCAGGCCTACGACATCATCGGGCATTTCCATACGAAGAAGAGCTTGCATGTGGCGGGCTCGCCCATCGTCAGGCATTGGATCGCCTTCCTCATGGAAAACCTGCTCGGCACAACGCACCCCGCGGCGCGAAACATATTGGCGACGTTTGCTGCGCAGCCGAAGGTCGGCTTGATTTTCTCCGACGACCCGAACATGATCGGGTGGGACAAGAACTACCCGTTCGCGGAAAAGCTTGCCGCAGAGATGGGTATCGGAGATTTGCCCGACCAGTTTTTCCCGTTCCCCGTCGGGACGATGTTCTGGGCTCGCGCCGCGGCGCTTAAGCCGCTTTTTGATTTGGGCCTCGGCTGGGACGACTATCCCGCAGAGCCGCTGCCTATTGATGGCACGATGCTACACGCACTCGAGCGCATGCTGCCGACCATCGCACGGCGCGCGGGTTTTGAGAGTCAGGTCACCTACGCCCCTGGCATTTCCCGGTAAGCGACGGAGCAACAAATGATTCAAGCGGTATCAGGCGCGAAGGTACTTGTTCTTGGAGGCTTCGGCTTCCTTGGACGACATCTTGTCGACGGTCTTCTGCACTCCGGCGCCAACGTACGTGTGTTCGAGAGAAACATGCCGAACGATGCGCAATTCGCCCGGGATGTCGAAGTTGTTCTCGGCAACTTCGTGACTGGAGAGGGCTTTGACGAGGCGCTGCGCGACGTCGATGTGGTCTACCATCTGATCAGTACGACGGTACCCAGCACGTCGAACGACGATCCCATCGCCGACGTTCAAAGCAACCTCATTGGAACGTTGCAACTACTCCGGCACATGCAGGCCGCAAACGTCGGGCGGATCGTGTATGTCTCGTCTGGCGGAACGGTCTATGGCAATCCCATGACGTTACCCGTGCCGGAAGGACATCCCCTGAATCCCTTGTGCTCCTACGGCGTAGTCAAGGTCGCAGTGGAGAATTACCTTGCGATGTACTCAAAGCTGTATGGCTTGAGTGCAACCGTCCTGCGTGTCGCCAATCCATACGGCATGCATCAGCATCGGATCGGGGTACAAGGCGTCATCCCTACTTTCATCGGGAAGATGATGCGCGGCGAACCGATCGAGATATGGGGCGACGGCTCTGTCGTCCGTGACTACATCTATGTTGAAGATGTCGTCTCTGCCCTGCTCGCTGCTTACGGCGACCGGTCATCTGGCACGTTCAACATTGGCAGCGGTGTCGGGCATCGTATCAGCGACGTGCTGAAGGTCGTTCGACAGACTACCGGTCTCGAAGGAGCGGTCCGCTATCTGCCGCAAAGAAATTTCGATGTCGAGCAGATCTACCTCGATATCCGTCGGGCTCGCGAAGGACTGAACTGGAAGCCGAAGTATTCACTCGAAAGCGGCTGTGCGCATTACTGGCGGCTCATCAAAGCAAAAGGAGATATCTGAGACTTCTCGGCATGAACCAGACAGAAGCAAGCGATTGGTTTGTTGGTTGTTGAGGAATCAGAGGACTGGAATGACTAGGACTACCGTAAGTTATGTTGTTCCATGCACAGAGCCTGCGGCAAAGGCATTGAGATGAACGGCGAAATTCTATCCTCGGGGAAACAGTTCTATCCGAGCGTTGAGGCACTGGTCGACGAGTTGAACGACGCCTGGCGTTCGGATGGCGCGGACGCCGCGCTCTCCGGTATCAGCAAGTTCGTGCACGCATGCATCCTCGATCGGCGCAGTCTTGCGAGGGTATTCGCGGAGCCAGCCCTTGACGACTTTTGCCAGCGAATCGGCGAAGCCGTTGGGCAAGAGTTGCATATCGCCCGCGAGTGCGATGCCACGCATCAAAGAGCTGATTGCGTCGTTCTCGCAACCCGGCTGTATCGGGCTGGCGGCCACACTGCCGTCATCGAAGATCTATTGAAGACCGGCAAGTTTGGCGCACGCCCCTATGTGATCTTGACCGATGCACTCGGCCTGGCTGATCGTTCGATCATCGAGGAGCGGTTTGGCGAATCGGTGGCTGGAGAAGTTGCGCCGGAAGGCTCGATGGCGTCGAAGCTACAGTGGCTACTGCGACGTCTGGATACGCTTCGTCCCCGAACACTCATCCTGATGAATCACCATCAGGATCCAGTCGCCATTGCCGCAGCCCAGCCGTTCCTCGCAGACAGGACAGTTTTCTACCACCACGGTGATCATCAATTGTGCCTGGGAGTCGCGCTCCGCCATGCCATGCACATCGATCCGCACCCGATGGGATTCTGCAATTGCCGGGATGCGATCGGCGTTGCACGCCCGGTCTATTGGCCACTGGTCGCAGCCGACCAGGGATACCGCGATGACACGCCGTTTATGGTGAAGGGTGTCCTGCGAACTGCGTCGTCGGGCTCGCAGAACAAGTTCGACGTGCCTTATAAATATCCATACTTCGACGTGCTGCCCCGTGTCATGAAGGCAACGGGTGGCTCTCACGTGCATATCGGACCACTGTCCCCGGAAGTCCTGAAGCGGATACACGGCGAGCTTGAGTCGAACGGGGTGCCTCGTGAACGGTTTATTCACGTGCCCTGGGTGCGCAGCGTATGGAAGGCACTACACTCGTACGGCGTCGATCTGTATCTCGCGTCATTTCCGTTGGGTGGCGGCAAGGTCGCAATCGAGGCAATGGGAGCGGGTATTCCGATCGTCGGCCACGACAGTTACGTCTCTCGCTTCCTCGGCGGTTGCGACATGTTCTATCGAGAAGCGTTTGTCTGGTCACGCCCGGAGGAATTGATCGATCATCTTGGCACGATCACGCCCGACAAACTGGCCAGGGAATCGCACCTGGCGCGCGCGCAATACGAGCGGCACCACACGCAGCAGGCGCTGGAGTGCGCGATCGACGCGGGGCTCGACGCCGCCCCTCCTCCGCCGCTAAGGCGCCATATGCCTAACCAGATGCAGTCGTTTCTCGACGATGTTCGTTACGCGCCAACCGACTATTTAACCGCCGCAGAAATCGCGCCCCCCTTGAATCGGGCACGAACGTTAGCCGCAGAACACGCCGCAGAACTCGATGCCCTACGTCGCGGATACGAGTTCGAAGTGGAGGAAGTGCTGCGTTTGACCGACAGACACTCGGCCACGGATAGAACACGATGACACAATTTGATGATTTCGCTACCGACTAATGCTCGGGAGACTTGGGACCCGTTGATATGAGTGAACATCGATACGCCCGCTTCGCGAATCTGGGATTCGACGATTTCCGCGCGCTTGCGCAGGACGATTCACTCTCGGCAAACGAACGGATCGGTTTCCCCGAAAGCTACCGGGCAGGAAAGGAAGCCGCGATCCTGAACGACCTCATCGCCAAGATGCCGGCGCTCTCACAACGCAACCGTGTCGTGCTGGACATTGGTCCGGGATGCGGTGACCTGGCGCGCGCCTTCATGGCACATTGCGAGCGGCAGGCTCACGACCTTGTGCTGATCGATTCAGAGGAGATGCTGTCGCACCTGCCGGATAGCCTTGGCGCGCGCAAGGTGGCCGCCTACTATCCGCAGTGCCCCGAGATCTTCGCCGAGTACATTGGCAAAGTCGACGCGATCGTTGTCTACTCCGTCTTCCAGTATGTCTTTGCAGAGGGCAACGTCTGGGATTTCCTGGATCGTTCGCTCTCCCTGCTCGCACCCGGTGGCAGTCTGCTCATTGGCGACATACCGAATATCTCAAAGCGAAAGCGCTTTTTTGCCAGCGAGACGGGCATACGCTTCCATCAGGCTTATACCGGAACGGATGAAGTGCCACCGGCAGTTTTCAATACGCCCGAGATCGGGCAGATCGACGATGCAGTGGTCATGTCGATCGTCAATCGCGCGCGGGCGGCCGGATTCGACGCTTACATCATGCCGCAAGCGCCCGATTTGCCGATGGCTAACCGAAGGGAAGATATCCTCATTATTCGTCCGTGAGCTCGAGATGGAAAAGACCAAAAAGCTTGTGATCCTGGGAGACTCGGCGTTCGCCGAGATCGCGTACGAGTATTTCACACACGACTCGCCTTATGACGTTGTGGGCTTTGCCGTCGAACAAGCCTTCCTGAAGCGGGGCGATCTGTTCGGCTTGCCTGTCGTGCCGTTCGAATCTATCGAAACGCAATTCGACCCGCAAAGCCATGAGTTCTTTGCGGCAGTCACATATGGTCAGCTCAACCGGCTTCGGACACGTCTCTACACGGAAGCGAAAGCACGGGGATATCACCCGGCTTCGTACATCAGCAGCCACGCGTTCGTGTGGCGTAATGTCGAAATCGGCGAGCACTGCTTCATCTTCGAAAATAACGTCGTTCAGCCGTTTTCCAGGCTCGGCAACAACGTCGTGCTATGGAGCGGAAATCACGTCGGACATCATTCAATTGTCGGCGACAATTGTTTCGTGGCCTCTCATGCGGTGATCTCTGGCTTTGTGGAAATCGGTGCGAATTGCTTTGTCGGTGTCAATGCGACATTTGCGAACAACATCCGGGTAGGAGCCGACTGTGTGATTGGCGCTGGCGCTCTGGTCGCCAGCGACGTCGACGAGGACAAAGTCATGCGCGGTGCAGCCGGCGAGCCGACCGGCAGTGCGCGTCGGCTGAATCGTATTCGGACCTGAGCTTCTCCATCATCGATGCCACTGCGCGCGCAAGCCCTTGCAATGTCGGATGAAAATACCAGGATTCAGGCAGTGATCAAGGTTACCCGCTATACGACGGAATTCAAGGCGTGCTGGGACCAGTTTGTTCGCGAGTCAAGAAACGCAACGTTTCTGCTCTTGCGGGACTACATGGATTACCACAACGAACGCTTCGTCGATCACTCGCTACTTGTACACGACGCAAAGGGAACGTTACTGGCGCTGCTGCCTGGCAATCAGAGCGACCGCACGCTGCAAAGCCACGGTGGGCTGACCTATGGCGGCGTCATATCCGCGACGTCGATGACCACCCCCACCATGCTCGCGGTCTTCGACGCCCTCGTGTCATACCTTCGTGAGCAAGGTTTCGAAAAGCTCGCGTACAAGACAATTCCGTCGATCTACCACCGCTACCCTGCACAAGAAGACCATTACGCATTGTTCCGGCTCGACGCACGTCTGACGCGACGCGATGTGCTTTCGGTTATTGCGCAGGAGTCACGCATCCCGTTTCAGAAGCGACGCCAGCGCAAAATCACGCAGGCCGGCAAGCTGGCGCTCGAAGTCAGGACAGTGGACGAATATGGTCCGTTCTGGGCCATCCTCGAGGACAATCTCGCCGCCGCGCACGGTGTGAAGCCAGTTCATACACTCGATGAGATCCAGATGCTGGCACAACGCTTTCCGCAGAACATCCGACTCCATGTCTGCCTCGAAGCGTGCAACGTGATCGCGGGCGTTGTGGTGTTTGATACCGGCCGTGTTGCGCACATGCAGTACATATCGACCAGCCTGCGCGGACGCGAAACGGGTGCACTCGATCTGCTGTTTGCGACCCTGATCGAACACGATTACGCGCAGCGCGTCTATTTCGATTTCGGGATTTCAAACGAGGACAATGGCAGGCATCTGAACATCGGCCTGATAGAGCAAAAAGAAGGCTTCGGCGCCAGGACCGTCGTCCACGACTTCTACGAACTGACGCTTTGAAGTCGGCGCGCCTATCGGTGCTTCACCCTGCGCTATCTGACGGATCTCACCGCGTCGATCAGCACATCGCACACACGATCGGCCTGCGCCATGGAAAGATGTGGACCGATGGGAAGGCTCAAGACATCCTTGCTCAGTGCATCGGCGATGGCGCACGGCTGCATCGTCTGGCACGCCTCCTGATACGCTCCACTGCGCATCGGAGGAATCGGATAATGAATCTGCACGCCAACGCCCGATTCCTGTAGATGGCGCATCACGCGTTCCCGCTCCGGCACCCGAACGACGAAGAGGTGCCAAACCGGCGATGCATTCTCGATGACAGCCGGCAAACCGATAGCTTGGTCGCGAAGCCGGGCAACGTAGTGATTCGCCAGTGTCCGACGATGCGCGTTCCATTCGTCGAGATAAGGCAACTTGACGCGCAGGAACGCCGCCTGCAACTCGTCGAGGCGTGAGTTGTAGCCGCCAACGTCGTGAACGTACTTCACTTTCGAGCCGTAGTTGGCCAGCATCCGGACTCGGTCTGCGAGCGCCTCATCGCGCGTGACAACCGCACCGCCATCGCCGAGCGCGCCGAGATTCTTCCCCGGGTAGAAGCTGAACGCCGCAGCGTCGCCCAGCGAACCCGCGCGCAGCCCGTCGTAAAGCGCGCCATGCGCTTGAGCAGCATCTTCAACGACTTTTAGACCACGGTGGCGCGCGATTTCGCAAATCGGCGCCATGTCGGCAGGCTGGCCGTACAGATGAACGGGGATGATCGCGCGGGTACGAGGCGTAATTGCACGCTCGATCGCCGACGGGTCGACATTGTGGGTGCTGGCAAGAGGTTCGACCGGCACCGGCGTCGCACCGGCTTGTGACACGGCAAGCCATGTTGCGATGTAGGTATTCGACGGCACGAGCACTTCGTCACCCGGTCCAATACCGAGCGCGCGAAGGACAAGGTGGATCGCGTCAAGCCCGTTGCCTACGCCGACGCAATGCCCGGCGCCACAGTACGCCGCGAACTCCCGCTCGAAGGCGGCGACTTCCTCGCCGAGAATGAATCTTGACGAGTGCATCACCCGGTGATACGCCGCATCTAGCTGCTGGCGAATCGCTTCATGCGTGGGAGCGAGATCGAGAAAAGGGATGATGTTCATGTTCGCTCCGACACTGCAAGCAGGAAATCGTCATAGCGACGGAAGTAGTCCGCTTCGTCGTAGAGGAGCGACGCCAGCGAAACGCACACAGCGCCCGACGAAAAGGCGTGGATTTCCCGCCAGATCATCCTTGGGATATACAGGCCCTCTTGGGGTTGACTCAACCGCACAACGCGCTTTTCGCGACCGTCGTCGAGATGGACGTCGAACGAGCCGGACACGGCAATGAGCACCTGCTGCAAGTTCTTGTGGCTGTGACCCGCGCGAGATGCCCCTTCGGAAATGTCATACAGGTAGTAGACGCGCTGGATCTCGAACGGAACGTTGCGCATGTTCTCGATCGGAGTTAGCGTGCCGGCAGAAGAGTGGATCTGCGGGAAGCGCAGAATTCGGCAGTCGTGTACGCTGGGCATAGAGGTGCGGGGACGGGACGCCCCAAAACGATCATCGCACACGAGTGTAGCCGTGCGGCGTCATCTGGGAACAGCAATTATATGACGATCCGCTTTGGGGCTCCCGAAGCAGAGGCGCCGCGTTCTCTGTTGCTACGCTAAAGCCCGCCGGTTGCAGCCTGCTGAAAGGCGTCGTACTGGCGGTAATAGTCACCCTCATCATAGTAGTCGGATGCGAGCGTCAGGCACATCGAGCCGGAAGCAAACCCGTCAATCCGGCGCCAGATCATCGATGGAATATAAAGTCCGACGTGCGAATGCCGCAGTGCGACTTCGCGCTGATTCACACCATCGTCCAGATGAACCACGCATTCGCCAGCAATCGCAATCAACACCTGCTGAAGCGACTTGTAGGCATGCCCCTCGCGTTCGACACCTGCGGGCACATCGTAAAGATAGAAAACTCGACGGATGGCAAACGGGATGTCTTTTCCGCTCTCGACCGGGGTAAGCGATCCGCGATCATCGTGAATTTGCCGAAAGTCGAGCAGAATGCAATCCGAAATGTTTGCCATGGATTCTTTCAAGCGCTGATCTGGGCGCTGGTCAAGCGGGCGACGGCGAAGCCATCGCGTCCGAATTCGTTACCATTGTAGAAACAATAAGTCTGCCCATGCACATTGATGACGGCGGAGTACATGATCGCGTCAGAATCGAATGATCCCGGCGTAACGTCGAGCCCCATTTCGTCATCCTTTCTCAGCCAATGGATGCCATCGTCGGATTCAGCGTAGCCGAGCCGATACGCGCGAAGAGAACGGCGGCGAATCGAGTAGTACAGTTGGTACTTGCCGTTTGCGGATTTCGTGATCCAGGGGCGCCCGAAGCCATGCTCGTCACTTCCTGTGAGATCCAGAACGGTACGCCCCTCCTTCGGCCACTGCACGCCGTCACTGGATTCGGCATATTTAAGCACGTAGACCGGCATGGGTTTGCCATCGATCATCTCCCAACCGGACCCAGCCACGTACCAAAGCTTGAACACGCCGTCCTCGCGGAACACAAACGGCCCGCCCCGAAACGTCATCTCGCTGTCGCTGCGCTCGAGTACAGGCGTCTGCTGTACCCGCTCGAACCTCTCCCCGTTGTCGCTGCTGACCGCGAGGCCGGTGAGAAGCTTGTACCGCACCTTTACACCGAGTTCGAAACCGGCGTAGTACATGAAAATCCTGCCGTCATCGAGCCGGGTCACGCTACACGTGAGTACGCCGTTGTCATCAAATGCGGAGGGTACCCCGATGTCCATGAGCGGTCCCGGTCCCACGCCGAGAATTTTCTTCGGGTCACGGGCATCGACGTCGACATACACCGGACGACCGACGAAATTGGCATCGCACAGCGTGACGAAGACGCGAATCGTGTTGTCGTTGAGAAGAAATGGCGTAGGAACCATTGCGTGAGACACGGCCCAAGGCGCGCGCTCATCAGGTGCGTAGACGATCCCCAGTTTTTCCCAATGCACATTTTCTCCTTGAGCGCACCCCGACGTTATCGTCGTTCGCGCAGTGTCCTGGCCACAGATACTCTCGACCAAAGACCTCTAACCGATACCGTCTAGATTGCGCCGAGTTCTCGCGCAATCGGACCACACATAGCCATGATGCACTGCTCTGCGGCAGGGCTCAGATGCTGACGAAAGCGTTCAACGGAATCCAGGGACGGCTGTTGACCGTGGAGCTGCGTTGCCCATACGTCGTCGGCATACTCGCTCGGATTGCTGATAGGCTCAGCCCAGATTCTTTGACTGTCCAGTGTGCCAAGACCGAAGGCCGTTAACTGCTCAATCGCCTTTCCACCCGCGACGTCACGATAGTCAACGAGGCATAAACGTTCTCCAAGCGTTGCGCGCGCATTGGCGATCATGCCGTACATGTGGACATACTCATGACAGAACGCTTGAATCTGCTCATCTGTCACGGCAACGCCCCGTTGCTCACGCTCTGTGACCTCGATGCGCGACGAAATCGTCGCGCGGGGATCACGCACGGATACCACGAATTTCGCGAACGACAACGTTTCACCGAGTAGTGAAAACAACGGCGTAAGCATCGGGTCCTTCAGCGCGAGAATTTCCGGTTTGCCGGTACGCTCCCAGATCTTGCCGAGTTCCGTCTCGAGAATGCCCGCGTGATTGCAAATCAATGCTTCCCTGGAGTCGAAATAATGTCGCGTGTGCGCATCAAACGTATTGAGGCCAACTTGCAGCGGGTGCATGAACGCCGTGAAGTAGCTGCATTCATTGATGAAACCATTGGTCTTGTTCGAAGAGCAGATCATGGCGTGCAGGATCGTCGTTCCGGACCTGGGCGGACCACCCACGAACAACGGAGTGAAAGGTCGTTGCGAATCTGCGGAAGCCACGGGTTTCTTGAAAAGACCTAATTTCATCAGTGAGCGTTCAGGGTTTCGAATTGGTCAGGCCTTGTGTCGCACAGGCCGTATGGTCGCCGCGGTCAGGCGCGATTGCTCAACTCTCTGGTGCGGACCATGGAAGTACCCACACTCTGGAGCGTCGGCGCAACGGCTGGCTGATACTCCGGCACCCACCGGCGCAGATCGCGCCGCACTTCGTCGTCGCCTGGCACACGGTGCTGCATGAGCCACGGCAGCAATTCGTCCAGCAGATTGTCAGGCACCTCGCGCGCTTTAGCCGTACGCAGCTTGGGGTGCGGCGTACGCGTCGTGGTTTCGTCATCAGCGAGCAGTTCTTCATATAGCTTCTCGCCGGGCCGCAATCCCGTGAAGACCACACGAATCTGCTCTTCCGTGTAGCCATACAAACGAATCAGGTCCCTCGCGAGATTGACGATCTTGACCGGCGCACCCATGTCGAGAATGAAAATCTCTCCGCCACGCCCCATGCTCGAAGCCTGTAGCACGAGCTGCGACGCCTCGGGAATGGTCATGAAAAAGCGTGTGACCTCCGGATGCGTGACCGTCACCGGGCCACCCTTCGCGATCTGCTGCTGGAACTTCGGGATCACGCTGCCCGCACTGCCCAGCACGTTGCCGAATCGCACGGTCTCGAACTGAGTGCGCTCGCTGGTCTGTTGCAGCGCCTGGCAGGCCATCTCCGCAAGGCGCTTGCTTGCGCCCATCACGTTGGTCGGGTTGACAGCCTTGTCCGTCGAAATGAGAACGAAATGCCTCACCTGATGCTTGATCGCCGCGCGCGCCACGCGGTATGTGCCGAGCACGTTGTTGCGAATCGCTTGCCAGGCATTGAGTTCCTCCATCAACGGTACGTGCTTGTAGGCGGCGGCGTGGAATACGATATGGGGCGTGTAGCGCGCCATGACCTGGTCGAGCAGCAGCGCATCCTTCGCGTCACCAACGATCGGCACCACGGAAAGCTCGGGAAAGCGTTCGCGGATTTCTTCGGTGAGCCGGTACATCGCATATTCAGACACATCGAGCGCGACGAGTTGCGCGGGCGCAAAACGCAAAATCTGCCGACATAGCTCGGAGCCGATTGAGCCACCTGCGCCCGTAACCATGACCACCCGGCTACTCAGCAGGGCTTCGACATGCGGTGTGTCGATGTTGACGGCGTCGCGGCCGAGCAGGTCTTCGAGGTCGATATTGCGCACCTGCGAAAGGAAACCTTGACCAGGCAGGAGTTCGGTCAGCGAAGGCAGCATAAGGGCCTTCACGCCGGCACGAACGCATTGTGTCGCGACACGACGCTGCACCTCGGCCGAAGCCGACGGAATGGCAATGATGGCGAACTCGCAGCGTAATGTCTGTGCCCAATGCGCGATGTCGTCGATCGCGCCGAGCACCTTGTAGCCATAGATCTCGCGCCGCTGTTTCGCCTCGTCGTCGTCGAGCAAGCCTACGAGGCGCCACTCGGCAGAGCGCGACAGTTCGCGCGCAAGACTCGCCCCGGCACCGCCCGCGCCGATGACGATCACGGGCTTGCCCTGTGCGACGAGACCGCCGTAAAGATAAAACTCTTTGGTCGCACGGTAGAGCGCCCGCGAGCCACCCATGACAAAGAACACCAGCAGCGGCGAAACGATCAGCACCGAGCGAGGAATGATCGGCGTCGGCTGCAACATGACCGAACTGATCATGACGATCAGCGCGGCCGCTATGATCGCCTTCGAAATTCGCATGAGGTCCGGCAGGCTCGCGAAGACCCACATACCGCGATACAGCCCGAATATGCGGAACATCAACGCATAGACAGGCAGCACCCAGATGAGCGTGTTCATGGCGCCGTGCCAGAACTCGGGCGGAACGGTCGCGTTGAAGCGTAGAAGGTAAGCCGTCAGCCACGCTGCGGCCACCGCGCCAATATCAAACAGAAAGGCGCTGAACGAGAGCCATGAGGCTTTGTTACGGAGCATCATTGGACCTCTGTTTTTCTGCCAAGGGACTGGAAATTACGCCAGCGTGCGTCAATTGCCGCGCCCATCACAACGAGCACGACTGCCCAACCTGCCACGATCCCCCACTGCAGAGCCGCAGGGCGATTCAGAGTCCAAACAGCAAGTACCGTGCCGACAAACATTACCAGATACCACGTCAATGCTGTCGCTGCGTGACCGGCCCCGAACCGCACCATGCGCTGATAATAATGCTCTCGATGCGCTTGCCAGAACTTTTCGCCGCGCAAAAGCCGGCGGATCAGGGTGATTGATGCATCCCCGATAAACGGCGAGAAGACCAACGCCGGAAACCAGACCGGCCAGGCACCACCGCGCCAGCCCCAATAGCCTAGCGCGCCGGCGAGAAAACCGGCTGGAATCGAGCCGGCGTCGCCTAAAAAAATCTTTGCCGGATGGAAATTGAACAGCAGAAATCCCGCCGCGGCTCCGGCGACTGCCGCACAGGCCCAGCCGAGTTCGAGCATCGGCGCCGGCCCGAAAAGCGCTGCCACTGCATATGCGCCGAAGCCGAACAACGCCATGCCGCCGGCGAGACCGTCAGCGCCGTCCATGAAATTGTACAAATTCACCAGCCAAAGCATCAAAAACGCCAGGCCCACCAAACACCACCAAGGAACCGGGGCGGGATAAACCACCGTCAGCGCCAGAACGGCAATGAAATGCGCCGCGAAGCGCACGCGCGCGGGTAGTCCACGCCGGTCATCGATCTGCGAAACGGTGGCAAGAAACGCCGCGCCAATCGCGATCAACCATAGCGAAGGCGCCAGGAGCACTATTGCCAGCACGGCAACCGGCACGACGCCCCAACCACCCACGCGGGGCGTCGGCCGCGCATGAAGCGAGCGTTCGTTGGGGATATCCGTAGCAAGGCGCCACGCGAGACCACTCTTCAGCAGAAACGCGAGGATGGCTGCGCAGAGTACGCAGCAAGCCAGCGCGATCCATGCGGCGGCCAGCGGTGATGAAATCGGCAAATGCATGATAAACGTGTACGGTCTCCGCGCTTTCAATGCGTCGCACGATACCAACGTGCGGTCGCTTCCAGCCCCTCCTCCACCGCAAACGGCGGCTGCCAGTCCAGCCGTTCGCGAATCAGCGATGCGTCGACTTGCAGGCTGGACGTCAAACGCTCCAACTGGGCGGCGCGACCGGTCAGCACGCCTGCGGCGCGCAGCAGGCCTGTTGGAACGGGAATCAGGCGTGCGGGCTTCGCGAGGTGGCGGCCAAGGCCACGCAGCAATTCGGCGACCGAAAGATCGTTGGCATCGGCCACGTGAAAGCAGCTATTGGCGGCTCGTGGGTCGGTGACACAATGCATGAGCGCATCGGCGAGATTTTCGTTATAGACGAGGCTGCGCCGTGCATTGACCGAACCTAGCGGCAACGGCATGCCGCGCGAAAGCGCGTTCATCATCTGAAGAAAATTGGCGCCGACCCCGGGACCGTAGACGAGCGGCGGCCGGACGACCACGACTTCCAGCCCTGTTTCCTCACCCAGACGCCACAGCGCTTCCTCGGCAGCACGCTTCGAACGGCCGTACGGATCGCGCGGCGCGGGCCGCACCGACTCAGCAAGCGGAATGCCGCCATCCACCTCCGCAACAGCCTTGATGCTGCTGACGAATACGATGCGCCGCGCGCCCCGGGCCTGCGCGGCGCGGGCAACGCGCAATGTGCCTTCAACGTTCGTCGCGTAAAACGCCGCTTGCGGATCGGGAGCGTCATCGTGCATCACGTGCACGCGCGCGGCGAGATGGACGACGCAATCCGGCGACAACCCATCAGGCCACGCCTGCGGGAGTCCCTCGAAATCCGCCGTCTCATGACGCCATTCCCGGACCGCGTCCATGCCGAAATCGCCGCGTCGCACCAACGCGGTCACGTCATGGCCATGACGGGCCAGCGTCGCGCACAACGTTCGTCCGACCAGACCATTTGCACCGGTCACCAATACGCTGCTCAAAGCCACTTCCACCCGAACCGGTTATAGAACTTGAATGCCGACGCAAGGAACATGCGGATATGCGCGAGTCCCTTGCGCGATGCGCCGCCGCCATGGTGCAGCACGCGCACCGACGGGGCATAAACGACACGCGCGACGTCATGCGCGCGCAGGCTGAGGTCGTAGTCCTCGAAGTAGAGGAAGTAGCGCGCGTCAAAGCCCGCAAGCTTTTTGAGCACGTCAGTGCGAAACAGCATGAAGCAACCGCTTACGATCGGCGGATCCCAGATCGTGTCGCGTTCGTTGATCTGCGCCCGCATCTCATAACGGGCAAGTCGCCCCTCGAAAGGCCGGCGCGCCGCGCGTGGCAGGAAGCCGCGCACAAATAGATCGGTGAGGGTCGGAAACTGGCGGCAAAGGTATTGAAGCTGGCCAGCATCGTCGACGATGGCGGGCGTTAGCAGGCCCGCTTCAGGATGTGCGTCCAGGAACGCCACCGCCTCGACCAACGCGCCGGGCTCGATGTCGACGTCCGGGTTGAGCACCAGATGATATCGGCTCGACGCCAGCGCGATAGCCAGATTGTGCCCGCGCCCGTACCCGACGTTGCCGTGACCGCCGAGCACCGTGCAACCGATGCCCGCCCTCGCCAACACGGCGAAACCACCGTCTGGCATGTCAGGCATCCCGCCGTTGTCGACCAGATACAGGTGGATCGACGTCCCTGGCACGGCCTGAGCCAATGCCGCGCCGGCTTCTGCGAGACTCGCGAAGGTGCGCGCAAGCAGCTGCCGGTCAGGATGAAAGACGACCACCGAAACGGACACCACACCGTGATCCATGCTGGATACCGCAGTCACTGTCATCTGAAAACGCGACGATATAGCACCATATGTGCCGTTTGTTTAAACGGGGTCGATTGAAACCCACTAGTTTGCTGAAAAGGTCCGCTTCAGGCAACTGACTTTTCTATTTGTTACGCGCCGACAGCAAAGTGCAGCGAAATTCTTACGTTGCAGGAAGTTTTCCGCACCTGTTTTCAATAGTACCTGAGCGACCTGGCATGGCCGAAAAATCACCATCGCTGCGCATTCCAGGGACTTACCGGGGGACGATAAGCGGCGCTTTCCGGCCCGTACAACGACCATCGTTTGCTTTTTTCAAGACTCGCCTGGTTTGCGCTCGTCCGCAATCCCGCCAGGCGCGGCGTACTCGATCTCATCGCCTGCATCGCCCAGACGGCCCAGCCGGCGCCCGCGCTCTAACGCATCAACTGCCCAGGCACCGGGCATTCGTGCGAGACCTCTGCGCCTTGATTTGCGGCCCGCCTCGAACCCCACGGTCCGCCGCACAAGCCGTCGCAAGCGCAAAGCTGCGCAAGGGATAAATCGGTGTGCATGTAACGTGATCGGAAGTTCCGGTAAAATTCCCCGACTCGAAAGCTGCGGAGGACACGTCCGCATTCACGCGGGTACGCGCCCGATAAATCACGCCCCATAAACCCATTGCCAACTGGCCAACTGTATGCGCAGCAGACCACTCGTTGTTGACCTGGATGGCACATTGATTCGATCGGATGTGCTAATCGAATCGGGATTCGCCTATTTCAAATCTGCGCCACTGCGGTTTTACCGGCCGCTCGTGTGGCTGGCGCGTGGCGGCAAGCCGGCCCTCAAGGCGGGCCTGGCCGAGAGCACCAATGTCGATGTCACTGTCCTGCCCTACGATCCGCAGGTGATCGACTGGCTCAAGGAAGAACGCCAGGCCGGTCGCGAACTCGTGCTCGCGACCGCCACCCACGAGCGCTACGCGCGTGCCATCGCTGACCATCTCGGCCTCTTCGACCAGACCTTCGCAACTGCGGACGGAGTCAATCTCTCGTCGCATCGCAAGCGCGAAAAGCTCGTAGCCGAGTTTGGCGAAAAGAATTTCGACTACGCTGGCAACTCGCACGACGACGTCGCCGTGTGGCAATCCGCTGCACGGGCCTATGTCGTGAACCCGTCGAGCGGCGTCGAACGCGCCGCTCGCAAAATTGGCAATGTCGAGAGCGTGATCGAATCGCGGCCGCCAATGCTCAAGACCTTGTCGAAATCGTTGCGCCTGCATCAGTGGCTGAAGAACCTGCTGATCTTCGTCCCTCTTCTTGCGGCTCACAAGCTCGATCGTCCAGAACTCGTTATCGCGGCTTTGCTGGCATTCGTGGCTTTTGGGCTTTGCGCGTCAAGCGTCTACCTGCTCAACGACTTGCTCGATCTCGAAGACGACCGACACCATCCCACCAAGCGCAAGCGCCCGTTCGCATCCGGCGCGCTTCCGCTTACCTGGGGGATCGCGCTGTTTCCTGTCCTGCTAGCGTGCGCCTTCGCGCTGACTGCGCTCTTCCTCCCCTTACGATTCGGCGCCGTACTGGTTGGCTACTACGTACTCACGCTAGCCTACTCGATGTATCTCAAGCGGCAGGTGATGGTCGATGTCGTCGTGCTCGCAATGCTCTACACCATCCGCATCGTCGCCGGCAGCGCTGCCATTGGCGCGCACCTCACATTCTGGCTGCTTGCGTTCTCGATGTTCATCTTCCTCAGCCTCGCGCTGGTGAAGCGTTACGCGGAACTCCACTCGATGCAGGCACGTGGTCTCGTCAAGACGCGCGGGCGTGGCTACGTACTGAGCGACCTGCCGCTCATTTCGTCACTCGGGACGGCGTCGGGCTACCTTTCCGTGCTCGTGCTGGCGATGTATATCCAGGACGGCAACACAGCCAAGCTCTACCGCCATGCACAGGTCATCTGGCTCGCGTGCCCGTTGCTGCTCTATTGGGTCAGCCGGACGTGGATCATCGCGCACCGCGGCCTGATGCATGACGACCCGATCGTGTTCGCCGCGCGTGACCGCGTAAGCCTTGCCGTCGTAGCGCTCTGCTGCCTCGTGTTCTGGGCAGCGATCTGACTGATGACGACAGTACTATCCTGGGGACGCTATCCCGCCGTCCCGCAAGAAGCCCATTCACTCACCTGGCGCGACCGCGCCGTGGCAACCTGGCGCGAGGTAGCGCAGGCGCACGGCAACGCGCTTGCATTCGGCAACGGCCGCAGCTACGGCGACAGTTGCCTCGCGGCATCGAACCACGTCGTTCGGGCCTTGCCCCTCGACCGGTTAATCACGGTCGACTGGACCACCGGCGTCCTGCGTGCGGAACCCGGCATCACACTCGAACAGATTCTCGAGGTCGCAATTCCGCGCGGCTGGATGCTGCCAGTCACACCGGGAACCAAATACGCCACGCTAGGCGGCGCAATCGCGAACGACGTACACGGCAAGAACCATCATGTGCGCGGAACCTTCGGCTGTCATGTACGCCGCTTCGGTCTTGCGCGCAGCGACGGCGCCATTCTTGAATGTTCTCCGGACACGCATCGGGATCTCTACGCAGCCACGATCGGGGGCCTCGGTCTCACGGGCCTTCTTCTTTGGGCGGAAATCCAGCTCATGCCGATCTGCTCGAGCCAGATCGACCAGACAAGTATTCGTTTCACGAACCTCGACGAATTCTTCGAACTCTCGGAGCGCCTCGATCCGCTGCACGAGTACAGCGTGGCGTGGGTGGACTGCCAAAGCCGCGGCTCCGCGCTCGGGCGCGGCATTTTCATGGTCGGCGACCACGCCACTGATGGGCCGCTCGAAGTCGACCGGCGCAAAAAACATACCGTGCCGTTGACGCTGCCCATCCCCATCTTCAATTCGCTGACACTACGAGCCTTCAATGGCTTGTACTACCATCGCCAGCCCAATGGCGAAACGCGATCGAAAGTCAGCTACGATGCTTTTTTTTATCCGCTCGACAGCGTGCTTGAGTGGAACCGGATTTACGGCCGCGCAGGCTTTCAGCAATATCAATGCGTGGTTCCTCAGCAGACCGCACGCGACGCGATACGCGCCATTCTCGACGCGATCTCCACGAGCGGGACAGGCTCTTTCCTTGCGGTGCTCAAGCGTTGCGGCTCAGGTGTTTCGCCCGGATTGCTGTCCTTTCCGATGGAAGGCACCTCGCTCGCGCTCGACTTTCCGCAACGGGACGCATCCAATGTTCGCCTCTTTGCGTGCCTGGATGCAATCGTTCGCGAGGCCGGCGGCAGACTCTACCCTGCCAAAGACGCGCATATGTCCGGCGCGGACTTTCGCGCAGCCTATTCAAAGTGGCAAGAACTCGAAGCGCTGAGGGATCCAGCAATGATGTCACGCTTCTGGGAACGAACGACTCGACTATGAAAAACATTCTCATCATCGGCGCGACCTCGGCAATCGCTATCGCCTGTGCTCGCAAATGGGCGGAGCAGCGGGCTCGCTTATTTCTCGTTGCACGCAATGGCGATCGCCTCGCGCAAGTTGCCGCCGACCTGCGCGCGCGAGGCGCGGAACTCGCAGTTTGCCACCAGCTCGATATTAACGATCTCGCGGCACATAGTGAGATGCTCGCGCATTTTACGCGTGAACTTGGCCAACTCGACGTTGCACTCGTCGCACCCGGCACCTTGCCGGATCAGAAGGCCTGCGAACTCGACCCCGCCCTCGCGGTGCGCGAATTCAACGTCAACGCCGTATCGATCATCGCGTTGCTGACCCCAATCGCCAATATGCTCGAGGCTCAGCGGCACGGCGCGCTCGCGGTGATTTCCTCGGTGGCGGGCGATCGAGGACGCGGCTCGAACTATGTTTATGGCAGTGCGAAAGCGGCGCTCACGGCATTCTGCGAGGGGTTGCGCGCGCGACTGTTCAAAGCTGGAGCACACGTGCTGACAATCAAGCCCGGCTTCGTTGCTACGCCGATGACGGAAGGTATGCCATTGCCGGGACCGCTCGTCGCAACGCCAGAGAAAGTGGCCAACGATATCATCAGGGCGGTCGAACGACGCAAAGATGTTCTATACACGCCTTGGTTCTGGTCGATCATCATGCTGATCATTCGATCGGTGCCTCGCTTCCTGTTCAAGCGGACGTCGCTATGAATCGGCCCCTGCACATTGAGTCCGCGCCAATGAGGAGCCGTTCGACGATCGTTCTCCTCTACTCACTCTTCGCGGCCATTTCGATTGCGGCGAATCTCGGCACTCAGAAGGTCTATACATCCGTCGCACCGGCGCTGTATGCAATACCCGTTTCGGTCCTGGCCGGCACGGCCATTGGGCTTGCCGTCAAGTTTGTACTCGACAAGGTCTGGATATTTCGCTATCAGCACCGCAATCTCGCGCATGGCTTCAAGAGCTTCATGTTGTATTCGACCATGGGTATTGCAACCACCGTGATATTCTGGGGATTCGAATTTGGCGCCGACAGCATTTTCGGCACCGAACCCGCACGCCTGACAGGCGGAGCCATCGGTTTGATAATCGGCTATCTGGTGAAATACAAGCTGGACAAGAAATTTGTCTTCTCGTAACAGATTGCCCCGCGCATCAACTCCACGCCCTGTACTGATCGAATACCAGCAGAATATTATATGAGCCAAGCGAATTCGAACCCACTGCGGAATGTCGCGCTTCTGATCTCGACTATTCCCGTGGCTGCATGGTTTTCCTGGAAGAACCGGAATTATCAGCTGGATGACTCACTGATTTATCTGCGATATGTACGGAATTTTTTCGATGGCTTCGGACTGACGTATAACGCTGGCGACCACTTCAATGGACTGACTTCGCCGCTTTATTCGTATATTTTGATCGCTGCCAATGCTCCGGTACACAACCTGCAATACACGACAATCTTTCTGTCGTTCTTGTTCCTGTGTGCGGCCGCCATATATGGCGCAATCCTGATATCCGACAATCGCGCAGAACAGGCTCTGTGCGGATTTTTCATCGTCTCGTTCAATTACTTCTACACGACGTTCGGCATGGAGACGTCGCTGTTCCTGTTCCTGACTGCACTGGCGTTCACCCTATATCGGGACGAACGGCTTTTTTGGACTGCATGCGTCATCGGGCTTGCGATCATCACACGTACAGAAGCGGTGTTTCTTGGCGCCGTCATTTTCTGTCACTATGTGCTCTCTAAAAAGCGAATCCCGCCTCTCAAGTATTTCATTGCCCCTGCCGCGATCATCGCCGCGAATTTGCTATTCAACTACCTTTATTACGGCTCTCCACTGCCTGCAACAGGCAATGCAAAAATCGGCCAAGGTCGTTCCGGCTACTGGGGAGCGGGACTGATCTTTCTGCACATCGATTACATGAAGGGCTGGTTTTTTGACGGCACCTTTCGCCTGGCCTGGTTCATGATAGTAACCGCCGCAGTTGGCGTTTGGTTCAAGCGCGTCGATCTTACAACCAGATTGATTCTCATATATCTTGCGTTTCTCGGAGCATTTTATGTCTTCCTCCGGATTCCCAACTATCATTGGTATTACGCGCCCTTCTTTTATTTCCTGATGCTCTACTGCGGGTCGGGTGTATTCCAACTGACCTTCAAATCGATCAAGCTGGCACGGAAGCATCGACTATACTGGGTCTCTGCTGTTCCGTGCGTGCTATTGATTATTGCATTCAGCGCAGCCAATCTGAAACTCTCCGACATATCAAGAGGTTCGTTCGATCCGTACAAGAATATTGGAGACTGGATTGACAATAACACTCCGAAAAACTCGGTTGTTGCAGCCGCTGAAATTGGCACAATTGGATGGTATTCCAATCGCTATATTATTGACATTCTTGGCCTGACCAATCCTTACAACGCGGACTACATCGCAAAGAAGGATGTCCACGCATGGCTTGGCAAATACTCGCCCGACTATATTCTGGTCCACGAGCCACTATGGCCATTCGAGGCGAGCGCAACTTGCCTGACCAGCTCTGGCGCCTACGCGCCCGAGCAAGGTTTCCACTTCCCCGGGTACCAGTTGTTGGCCAAATCAACCACGTCCGGGACGTCAAAGCATATTGCCGATTGCAGTCGGGGAATCTGAGAAAGCGCAGAGTGACGAGATCAATCGGATTGAACGTCAACTTCGGGCACGAGCAGCGCTTTTGGCCCACTATTACCGCGCGAGTGTTGCAGACTCATCGAAGTTTGCCTTCCACGCAACGCTATGGGATAGAATTCTTCAGCTCGGCAATCCTCGGAATTCTTCACCATCCACGTGCCGTAGCGCGAAGCCGAGCAATTTTCACAGGATGCATCGGAGTCCGCTCCGGTATGCCCCGGCACGAGCACGTCACATCGGCCTGCTCCGCGCTGGCCATCGGTTCTTTGAGCAGCCCCGCGGCATATTGAAATGATCCGCTTCGTGCAAATGCAGAACGCATTTGCACGAAATTAAGAATTAAATGTTCTCTTGAGGAAAACGTGAAGCTAGAAAAACAGACCTGGAGATTGTGCGCATTAGGGATTATTAGCGCAATCATCTACGTTTTTTCCATTCACTTCAGAATGGGAAATGCTCTGCCTGACGATGCTGCGTTTTTCTTGCGCTACGCCGAAAATATGGCGCACGGCGAGTACTGGGTATGGAATCTCGGTGAGTCTCCTGTATGGGGCGCGAGTGCTCCACTGTTCCCACTGCTGCTGATCCTACCCCTAAAATTAGGCGTCGATCCAACGGCCGCCATCATCTGGACTAGTACGTTCGTTTCGGTAGTCAGTCTGACTGCATGCTCGCTGATGCTGGCTGAACGATTTGGTTTGCTTGCCGGCATAGCCTTCACGGTCCTCTCCTCGCTTGATACCGGGCTGATGTATTTCGCGGGATCTGGCCTGGAGTCGCCATTGACGTATGCAATGCTCGTGTTTGCATTGTATGCGCTGCTTTACAGAAAATCTGATGTCATGGTGGGCCTGGCAGCGGGCTTGCTGGCAGTTCAGAAATTAGATCTGGTCCCGGTAGCCGGTTTGCTTCTCATTGCCCATTTCGTGATGTTGCGGAAATTGGCATGGAGGGGTGTTTTTGTAGCGTTGATTATCGCCGCGACATGGTACTGTTTCGCGCGGTTTTGGTTCGGCGCCCCAGTTCCCAATTCATTCCTCACCAAAGCATTTCATCAAAACGATTTCCATCGGTCGATTGAGTGGACCTGGTTTGCTAACTCACTCCTCTTCCGCTTTAGTCATTGGATCTACGTTCTTCTGGCATGTCTGGGCATCTGGAAGTGCTCTAAACGCCATTTCCCAGTTGTCTTGTTTGCCTTGGGAGCGATGTGCGTTCATGTAGCGGCGTATTCGATCAAATATCCGTTCGAGCCGTACGATTGGTACTACATGCCAGCACTGATGCTGCTGACCGTACTCGCCAGCCTGGGTGTGGCGCAAGTGGCAAGCATTGTTCAGCTGAAAAAAAATCTACCCGAACAATTCGCCGGAATATGCGGTGTCGCGCTATTGCTCGCCATCGTCGTTCACCTATGGTCATTTGAACGCGCTGACACGGAATCTCGAATAAACTGGTTGAATACCGTGGAGTTCGATCGCGCTGAAGCGGGACGCTGGGTCAACGAGCACACGCCTCAGTATTTCAAGGTTGCCACGGCCTGGGGCAACCCTGCCTTGTACTCCGGGCGCTATGTCTATGACTGGTCGTTTCTGAATCGTCACTACGAATCCGGAAATCTGATCGAAAAGTATCGACCAGAGATCATCATTATGCAGAACGCAGAGGACTCCACACCTAAGCGCCCTGCCAAACTTAGCGATGACTATGAAGCGGTGCGTGTTTTTGATAGCGGATTGGCTGCCGGCGAGGGAAATATTTTCTTTGTCGTTTATGCGCGCAAGGACCTGATCGGAAAAATAACGGGCGTATCATTCCCGTTGAAAACGGCCTGCAAGTCAGAAGATGATTGCGATAAGTATCAGCCGTTGTCGCTTCAGAAGGCGACTTCCATAACGCTCCACAGCCCCGCAAGCGAAACTTCGTCGTTGTGCGCAGTTGACCTTGTGAACGATGTTCTCTTTGCGCAAAGCAAGCAAATTCATCGAGCCCATCCTGTGACGATTAGCGGATGGTCGATAATGTCGGGCGACGTAAAAGCATTGCCCGAAGAAGTGCATCTGGAGTTCTCTAACGGCACCGCTGCATATTCAGTTCGGGCGCGGAGTCAGTATCCTCGCGCAGACGTGCCGCATGCCCTGAACCTTCCCGTTGCATTGACGAATTCCGGCTTTCGTGTGCTCGCGGATCTCTCTACCCTGACTGATGGCAACTATTCCTTGTCGGTAGTGATGACTCGAGGAAATACACGGCAAACCTGCGGGCCATTCCCTGTTGCACTTTCACAATAAATTTGCGAGGGCGGGCGGGCACTTCCGCCCGCCTATTGCATAGATAGAGTATCAGGCTATGCGCCGGTAAGGGCTACGAACCTTTATTTACGTGATGCAGGAAACTTCGGCCACCTGGTCAAGCCGGCTAAACGAATTAGCGCTTACGGCAAACCACGATGTCCTGCCAGTCATGGATCGCGCCTGGAACGATCTCTACAATCTCAAAGTGGCGATTCCACTTGTCCAGGACGTAGGTCGTTGGAATGAACGTGATGCCATAGTCATAGTCTGACTCGGTAGGATGTCCCGCACCCTGCCGTATGAATGCATATTGCCCGCCATCCATGCGTGACGACGCATCAGGTAGTGCTTCAGCTGGAATGCCGACGAGGCTGAACATGCGCTCGCTCGTCCTCACCTTCCGAAATGCTGTTTCTCCATGCGTCGACAGGAAGAGGTAGGCGCCCTGCTTCGCAATCCTCGACAGTTCGGTCAGGTAGAATTCCTGAGACACTTCGGTTATATGTGAAAACACGGAAACCGAAATAATCGCGTCAAACGAACCATCGTCGAACGGAAGCGGCTTGTTCGGCTCGCTCTTCACGGCTGACATGTGGGTGAGATTCGCGTTGATCCATTCCACGTGCCGGGTGTCGATATCACATCCGACTATCTTCGATGGATGGCCAAGGAACATGCGACCCAGCCTTCCACAACCGCAACCAAAATCCAGAATACTTGCGAACTCGCTCAGTGACTTAGGGCTGCTTTTTGAGATCGCCTCAAAAATATGCGTCCCGTGCATCGCAAAGTGCTGCTCGTTGTCCGTGGCTGAGACCGCCTGCATCAACTCCGGCGGTGGAAAAGGCGCTACCCGCGAACGCAACGATGCGTCCTCGAATATTCGTCGATCGTTAAGATCAAGCCAATCACGAACCGCACTCTGAAGCGAACTGTTTCCCATGGCACACCCAATGTGAGTTGCTGTGGACCAACGTCGGAAGTTACAGATGCGCAGCTATAGTAGCATCCCCCAGTTCGAACCAGGTGAACACCGCCGCTCAGATTAACATGGCTTTGAAATCAGGTCTTACACAAATGCGGACGATCACGACGCGTGGGCAGGCCGAACCCATTGCCTACGGACGTCCCGCGCCATCAAGCAAGCGGCTTCACCCTGGGCGGCCAGGCCAAACCAAAATCGTCATATTCGAGCGTCAGGTTCGGACTGTATGCGGGATCGTTCTTCAGCAATTTCCCCCAACGCCCCAACATATATTCAATCTCTCCCATGAAGCGCGCCTGCTTCACCGGATTGTCCTCGAACCCGCGCGTCGCCGATTCGTGGTGATACAACTCCGCGTACGGCGTCCAAACGTTACGGTAACCGGCCTCAAGGACACGAATGCAGAAGTCGATGTCATTGAAAGCCACCGTCAGATCTGTTTCGTTCAGACCGGCCACCTCGTTGTAAATCGACTTACGTACGATCAGACATGCAGCGGTGACGGCCGAGAACGAGCTAATCAAGCTGGCCCGGCAAAAGTAGCCCGGGTACCCTCGCGGCGCGTTCTTGTGCGCGTGCCCAGCGACACCCAGAACACCCAGGACGACGCCGCCATGCTGCAACGTATCGTTCGGATACCACAGCTTGGCTCCTACGGCACCGACGCCTGGCTGAAGCGCGATTCCAACCATCTCCGAAAGCCAGTCTGGAGAAATCACCTCGATATCGTTGTTGATCAGCCCGATAAATTCTCCATTCGCCACTTCGACAGCCGCATTGTTCAGTGCCGAGTAGTTGAATGGCCTGTCGTCGCGCAGGATGCGAATACGTGAATCATCTTTAAGCGAATCGAAATAGCGCAGCGTAGCCGGATCGTCGGAACCGTTATCGACCACGATGATTTCGTAGTTCTCGTAAGACGTTTTCTCGACAATGCTTTCGATGCATTGGCGAATCAAATGCAGCCCGTTACGCGTCGGAATGATCAAACTCACCAGCGGTACCGCGCTGGGTAGTTCGTATCGAGCACGATAGCCCAAGCCTGTGTACTCGATCACACCCGCCACGTTCGTCCGCTGAAAATGCTCATTGAGCGCACGTTCACCCGCAACAGCGGCATAAGGTTTCGCATCCGCACCAGAAGCGGTGCTTTCAGCATGAACCCGCCAGTGGTACAAGACGCGCGGAATGTGATGAATCGCGCTCACGTCCACACGCTCAATACAACGCAATGCCAGATCGTAGTCCTGAGACCCTTCGAGACCAACACGGAAGCCGCCAACTTCATCCAGCAGTGACTTTTTATAGACTCCCAGATGACTGAACATGTTGTGCGAATAGAACAGATCGGGATTCCATGCACACTTGAAATAGGGATCGTGACGCCTCCCGGACTCGTCCATCTTGTCTTCGTCCGAGTAGATCAGTTGCGCAGCCGGATTGTCATTGATCGCATCGGCAACGCAATAGAGTGCGTATTCGGGCAACAAATCGTCATGATCGAGCAGCGCAACCCACTCGCCCGTCGCGACGCCAAGCGCACTGTTTGAAGCGGCGGAGATATGACCATTTTTCTCACGGAATACCACCTTGATCCGCTTGTCCTCGCGAGCATAACGCTCCAGCAAGGGACGAATGGCAGGATCAGGCGATACGTCGTCAGCGATGCATAGCTCCCAGTTCGGATAAAGTTGATTGCGTACCGACTCGATCGCTTCCGAGAGCCATTCGGGCTTCGGGTTGTAGACCGGCATGACTACCGAAATCAGAGGAGACTTGCCGAAACTTGCAATACGCTTGCGTATCGCCTGCCTCATGGCATCGTCGACCTGGTCATACCGCCGGACCCACTCCGTGTAGTCTCCCTGAATCCCCGCACCTGGACCCGTAGTACCAAGCAATTTGATTCGCTGTCGCACACCGGCGAGGCCTTCACGACGATACACCCCGTATGCCTTGCGCAAAGCTCCACTGACGCCGGCCCCAGCAGTTGCCCGACGCACCACGGATCGCGTTCTGATCACCGTCATCTTCGGCCAACGCAACGGCGCGGTCAGACGCCAGGAAGTCGAATTGACGAGTGCGTGAATATCCAGACGCAGGACGTCGATCTGCCCTTCGCGCGCCGAAGCTTCCCGTTTCAGATCATCGACACGCGATGCCAATTGTTTGCGCTCTCCGCGCAGCGTCGTCAACTGAGAACTTTGCTGACGCGACTCTTTCTGAAGATCCAGAACTTTGCGCTCATCGCGCTCCATTGTCCGCCGCAATTCTGCTAGCTCACGATCATGAGACACAGTCTGTTGCTGTGCGGCGGCAAGCTGCGTCTCGCGAGCTATTACTTCGTTGCGCAACGCGTCAATTTGCGAGAGTTGCTCGTCGACGCGCTGGCGCAAGCGCGCCGACTCGTCGGTGATCTGTTGCCAGGATTCTGCGGGCGATCGTTCGAGGATCGACCATTGATTCTCTGTTTGAGGCGGGACTATCGACGCGCCCGATTGCGCGTTGAGCGCCGTTACGGCGCCAACCACCGCACCATCCTCACCTACGACGACACGCTGCCCAAGAACATTCTTCTGTGCCGTCGCCTTCCGGATAATGCAGAGCGAATTGGCGAATTGCACCGAATGGATCATTCCGAGTACGTCTTCGGACACACTGACACCATACTCGCGAACAAACCCGTCGAGCAGCGCCGCCGCCCGTCTGTCGATCCCCCAGTGCTCGTGATTGATCACATCGGCAAGGTGTTTGAAAAAGGAAATCGAGGAGTACGGGTGATACAAGCCGCCGTCAAAGTCCTTTGAATAGCTGCAATGCAAATCCTCGGCAATGAACACGCCGCCGTCTTCGATCCGGGCGAAATACCGCAGGAACGATTTGACGATATCACCGGACTTATGCGAACCATCGTCGATGACAATATCGAAGCGCTCCGCATGTGCCGCGATCAAACGTTCGGTCTCGTCGAGGTTCGCATCGCCCGTCACGACGGAGATACGGGGATCCGTATACGTGAGGGCAGCGCACGCCGGGTTGATATCACAGCCCACCACCGCGCGCGCATCTGGAAAGGCCTGCGCCCAAATCTCAAGCGATCCACCGTTCTGAATGCCGATTTCCAGGACGCTCACCGCTCGAGTGCGATACGGAGAGAGCACGCGATCGTACTCAGTCAGATAAATCGACCATTTATCCGACAACTTGCCATGGTGCTCGTCGTATAACTGTTGCAGTGTCTTCATTCCGAACGAACCTCGTTTCCTGCCTATCTCTCATTATCCGGTCGGCCCGACAGACCGCTGCCGGGCGCAGCGCTTATTGCAGACGCTTATCTCAGAAGTGAGCGCCACACATCGACACCGTCAAGCCGTAGACGCCTCATACGCCGCCACGACTTCCTCGGTCGGCCCGAACGCGCGCACGCGTCCGCGCTCCATCCAGAGCACCTTGTTACACACCTTGCGGATCTCCGCATTCGAGTGCATGGCGAGTACGACGATCTCGGCGCGACCATGGAGATCCGCGAGCCGCACCTCTGCCTTGTGCATGAACGACGCGTCGCCGACACCCATCACTTCGTCGAGCAACAGAATTTCCGCGTCGACTGCGGTCGACACCGCAAACGCAAGGCGTACGCGCATCCCGCTTGAGTACGTGCGAATCGGCAAATCCAGATAATCGCCAAGCTCGCAGAAGTCCGCTATTTCCTGCTGTTTCGCCCGCACCTCCGCATCCGACATTCCGAGCAACAGCCCGCGCAGTCGGATATTCTGCATACCGGTCGAGTTCTCATCCATCCCGAGGCTGATATCCAGCAGCGGTACGACCTTCCCTTCGCGGGCCACCTCCCCGGCAGTCGGTGGGTAAATACCTGCCATCGCACGAAGGAGCGTCGACTTGCCGGCGCCGTTGTGGCCGATGAGGCCAATTCGGTCGCCGCGCTCGAAACGCACGCTCACGTCATCGAGAGCACGCACAACGATCACACCATCGTTGCCCTCAGCAATCCGGTTACGCCGCCCCACGCGCAACACCTGCTTTTTCAGCGAACGTCCCTGAACGTCGAAGATCGGCAAGTCGAGGGTCACGTTCTTTAGTTCGATATACGCCACGTCTTGCTCCTCACACCCAGTACGGAATGCGCTTCAGAAAGCGGCCGGTTATCAGCAGCGCCAGTGGCCAGCCGATCACGAGCATCCCGATCGTCACTTCCCAGGTCAGCGCGCTCGGCATCTGGCCGATCAATGGCTCTCGCACGACGCCGATCAGATATGCAAGCGGATTCCATTCGACGATAAACGCGAAACGATTCAACGCGTTCGGACGGAAAATAATCGGTGTCACGTAAAAAGCGACCTGGAGCAACGCACCGATGATCTGCGGCAAATCCCGGAAACGGGCCGACAGGAGCGCCGCCAGCATCGCGATCCACATTGTGTTCAGCACAAACACCAACAGCCCCAGAATGAACACCGGGAGCGCGGTCCAGCTCTTCACACCGAAAATTACGAGCAGCAGGATGACGATGACGAAGTTGTGCGCTGTCACGATCAGATTCCGCCACACAACTTGCAGGATGTAGATCAATTTCGGCGTAGCCATCTGGCGGATATAGGACGAGCTGCTGATGTAGGCGAGCGTGCCGTCCTGAACCGTCTGCGAAAACAACCCCCACAACACGAGGCTGGACGCCAGAAACGGCAAGTAGTCCTTCATCGACTGGCCGAACAGCGTGCCGTACACCATGCCGAGCGACCCGATCATGACGCCCATGCTGATCGTCAACCAGAACGGGCCAACGCGCGAGCGCGCATAGCGCTGCCGCACTTCAAGCCACCCAAGCAGCGTCCAGAGGCGCCAGGAAGCGATACTATTTCTTAGATCGAGCAGTGCAAAGGAGAACATGCGTTCGGTCTGAAGTCTCAGAAAGATAAGTTAATGTGACATTGTCGAAGACAGGCTGCTAGCCACGCGACAACGCCCCCAATCGGCCGGTCAGGCCATGCCAGATACCGAGCAGGGCCATTTTCAGATGTTCGGTGCGCGGTGACATGAACAAGGCATAAATCACGAGCCGCCCCGGCAACTTCACGAGTTCGGTCGACTTCCAGCTCCATGGCATATAACCGCGCCTCAACAGCGCAATGGCGTTGCGAAACTGGTAATAGTGACGCACGGCGCCGTGTCCCGGGTAGGCACGGCCGAACACCCGCACCGGCTCGCCGCCCAGAGAGTGCTTTAGTTTGAGCGCGGGCGCACCCAACACCGAAAAACCATGTTTGCGCGCGCGCACACACCACTCGAGATCGACAAAATCGATGAAGAGCGCGTCGTCCATCGGACCGATCTCCGGCCATGCTGCAAGATTGAGGCATGACCCGGATGTGATCAGAAAATCGACTTCCACCGGACGTGTCCCAACAGGCGCGATCCGTTGCAGTCGCAACATCCCGAATCGCACGAATGGCGCAACGCCGCCCAGCCTGCCGTCTTCGTAGGCGGGCCCGATCAGCGCCACCTTCACACCCCGCGCCAGCTCGCTCTCCATGGTTCGCGGCAACGTGAGAAGCAATTCGTCGGAGGGCTCGCTGTCCTGGTCGAAAAGAATGGCTTGTGTACAGCCGCGCGCAATCAAGGCCCCAACACCCTGGTTGATCGCGGTGGCAATGCCGAGATTCGCCCCATTTGGCAGGTAGACGATATGTGGGACGAGTCCGAGTGCGGCGGCATCCCGCACTTGCTCCGTGTTGTCGACCACCACGCAAGGACCAAAACTGGCTAGCCGGTTCGCCCGCGCAATGCAACCGTCGTCGGGACGGTAGAACACGACCACCGTGCCGGTCCCGGCATCGCCAACCACGCGTGCGCCCATCAATCTTCGAGGCAAATACGGAGTGCCTCGTCCCACGTCGGCAAGCGCAAGCCGAAGGTTTGCGCGAGCTTTTGACTCGCGAGACGCGAATTCGTCGGCCGCCTGGCCGGCACCGGATAATCGGACGCAGGAATCGGCACCACGTTCGGCGCCTTATCGCCCATTGCAATGTCGAGGATGGTCTGCGTGAAGCCGTGCCACGACGTGGCGCCTCCGGCCGTGAGGTTGTATATGCCGGAACGCTCGCGCCACCACGCAGCATCCCCGCCGCGCTGCGACGCCAGGCCCTGTGCAACGATGTGCGCACTCGCCGCTGCAATGGAGCGCGACCAAGTCGGCGCCCCAAACTGATCGGCGACCACACGCAACTCCGGCCGCTCCGCGCCAAGCTTCAACATGGTCAGCAGGAAGTTCTTCCCGCGCCGACCATACACCCAGCTCGTACGCAAAATCAGATGCGCGCAGCCGCTCGCCGCGATCGCCTGCTCGCCTTCGAGCTTGGTCGCCCCGTACACGTTCTGCGGATTCGTCGCATCGTCTTCCGCATATGGCGCATCCTTCGTCCCGTCGAACACGTAGTCCGTCGAGTAGTGAATCAGCGCCGCGCCGCAACGCGCCGCTTCCTCGGCCAGCACGCCCGGCGCCTCGGCGTTGAGCCGCCGCGCCGCAGCCTCGTCGCTTTCCGCCTTGTCGACAGCCGTATAGGCCGCAGGATTCACGATGATCGCAGGCTTCGCCTCGCGCACGACTTCGCGCACGCGATCGAGATCGGCCAGATCCAGCGCCGCGCGGTCGAGTCCTACCACGCGACCCAGCCCTTGCAGGCCGCGCAATAGCTCGTAGCCCACCTGGCCGTTCACACCCGTCACGAGGATCGTCGGTTGCTCGTTCATCACTCGCTCACGCAAAAACTTCGGCTTCGGCGAGGCGCTTGCCCGCCGCATCCTTCGCCGCCAGCAACGGCTCGAAGTCGATCGGCCACTCGATGCCGATTTCCGGATCGTTCCACACGATGCTGCGCTCGTGCTCGGGGAACCAGTAATCGGTCGTCTTGTAGAGGAACTGCGCCGACTCCGAAAGCACGACGAAGCCGTGCGCAAAGCCCGGCGGCACCCAGAGTTGACGATGATTCTCCGTCGAGAGCGTCACGCCCACCCACTTGCCGAAGTTCGGCGAGCTGCGGCGAATGTCCACTGCGACGTCGAACACCTCGCCCTCGACCACGCGCACGAGCTTGCCCTGCGCATGCTCGACCTGATAGTGCAGCCCACGCAGCACGCCCTTCGCGGAACGCGAATGATTGTCCTGAACGAACTCGACGCCCGCCTGGACCTGCTCCGCAAATTCGCGGCCGTTGAAGCTCTCGTAGAAGTAGCCGCGCGCGTCGCCAAAAACCTTCGGCTCGATGATCTTGACTTCGGGAAGGGCTGTAGCCGTTACCGTGATGGCCATGCGACTTGATCCGTAAGAATGTTTAACAGGTACTTGCCGTAACCGTTCTTCGCGAGCGGCTTGGCCAGCTTTTGCAGTTGCTCTGCATCAATCCAGCGGCGACGATACGCGATCTCTTCCGGGCACGCCACGACAAGTCCCTGGCGTTTTTGCAGCGTGGCAATAAACGTGGCCGCGTCGATCAGCGAATCGTGCGTGCCGGTGTCGAGCCACGCGTAGCCACGGCCCATGATCTCGACATTGAGCGCGCCGTCACGCAGATAGCGCGAGTTGACGTCCGTGATCTCAAGCTCGCCGCGCGGCGAAGGCTTGATGTCGGCCGCGATGTCGCACACGCGATTGTCGTAGAAGTAAAGCCCCGTGACCGCGTAGTTCGACCGCGGCTGCTCGGGCTTTTCTTCGATCGACAGCGCACGAAAGCCCTTGTCGAATTCGACCACGCCATAGCGCTCGGGATCCTGCACGTGATAGGCGAATACCGTCGCGCCCGCATCCTGCTCGTCCGCGCGCTCGAGCTGCTTCGCGAGATCGTGGCCGTAGAAGATGTTGTCGCCGAGAATCAGCGCCGACGGGTCGTTGCCCACGAAGTCGCGGCCGATGATGAATGCCTGCGCGAGACCGTCCGGCGAGGGCTGCACCGCGTACTGGATGTTCATGCCCCACGCGCTGCCGTCGCCGAGCATCGCTTCGAAGCGCGGCGTGTCCTGCGGCGTCGAGATGATCAGCACGTCGCGAATGCCCGCCACCATCAGCGTCGAAAGCGGGTAGTAGATCATCGGCTTGTCGTACACCGGCAGCAGTTGCTTCGACACTGCGTGCGTGATCGGGTAAAGCCGCGTGCCGGAACCCCCGGCCAGAATAATGCCTTTGCGCGCCATTGCTTTCGCCCTTACGCGCGCTGCGCGTAGTTCGTTTCGACCCACTTGCGATAGTCGCCCGAAGCGACTTCATCCGCCCATGCCTGGTTGTCGAGATACCAGCGCACGGTCTTCGCAAGGCCCGTTTCAAAGGTTTCCGCAGGCTTCCAGCCCAGCTCGCGTTCGAGCTTGCGCGCATCGATCGCATAGCGGCGATCGTGGCCGGGGCGATCGGTCACGTAGGTGATCTGGTCGCGATACGAGCCTGCGGCCTTCGGACGCATCTCGTCGAGCAGGTCGCACAGCGTGTGCACGACTTCGAGATTCTTCTTCTCGTTCCAGCCGCCCACGTTGTAGGTCTCGCCCAACTGGCCGCGCGCGAGCACTTCGCGAATCGCGCTGCAATGGTCGCCCACGTAGAGCCAGTCGCGCACGTTCTGGCCGTCGCCGTACACGGGCAGCGGCTTGCCGGCGAGCGCGTTGGCAATCATCAGCGGAATCAGCTTCTCGGGAAACTGGTACGGGCCGTAGTTGTTCGAGCAGTTTGTCGTGAGCGTGGGCAGACCGTATGTGTGGTGATACGCACGCACGAGATGATCGGACCCCGCCTTGGTCGCCGAATACGGGCTGTTGGGCGCGTAGGGCGTGGTTTCGGAAAACTGCGGGTCGGTCGCGGAAAGCGAGCCGAACACCTCGTCGGTCGAGACGTGCAGGAAGCGGAACGCGGCCTTGTCGGCCTCGCCCAGCGTGTTCCAGTACTGGCGCGTGGCTTCGAGCAGCGTGAAGGTGCCCACGACATTGGTCTGAACAAAATCGGCCGGCCCGTGGATCGAACGGTCGACGTGGCTTTCCGCGGCGAAATGCAGCACCGCGCGCGGACGGTGTTCGGCGAACAGCGCGTCGAGCGCGGCGCGGTCACAGATGTCCACACGGGCGAAAACGTGCTTCGGGTCACCTTGCAGCGATTTCAGGGTGCCGAGATTGCCTGCATAGGTCAGCTTGTCGACGTTGAGAACGGCTTCGTCGGATTGACGCAACCAGTCAAGCACAAAGTTGGCGCCGATAAAACCAGCACCGCCCGTTACCAGGATCATGGGACTCCTTTATTGGCGAGAATGGACGCCGATCTGCTGAGAAACGACCGCAGTCAGACGTTTGAAATAATGCTGTAAAAACGGAATTTTTGAGACAAAGCCGGTCAGTGGCATACCGATATTATTCGTCCTGCATGCTCAGGCTCTGTTTTTAGACCCACAATTATACGGCCAGCCAGCGCGAAAACCACATCGCTAACATCTTGAAACAGCTTGACAAATTGTGTCAGACGGGTTTTGCCATCCTTAATTTGACGCAACGCGACATACCCTGGCGCGAGCCAATGCAAGCCAATGCAATCCGGTCAGGTTCGCGCATTCCGCACTTTTGTCCTGTCACGTCCAGTTGCGCGACCTGTGGTACCGTCTGCGGTCGCCTCTGCCTGTCCCGCAACCGTAATCGATTCGATGAACACATCCTCGTTGCGCCCCGCCCCGCTCGCCTTCGGCGATCTTCAGGGGTGTCTCACTCCGTTTCGCGAGCTGCGCGCCAAGGCGGCGCCGGCCGCCGGCACGCCGCTCTGGTTCGCCGGCGACCTCATCAATCGCGGCCCGGCCTCGCTCGAAACGCTGCGCGAGGTCATCGCGCTCGGCGATCGGGGCGTGGCCGTGCTGGGCAATCACGATCTGCATCTGCTCTCGGTTTCGGCGGGCATCAGAAAGGCGAAGAAAGGCGACACGATCGACGCGATCCTGAACGCGCCCGATGCGCAGGATCTGCTGCACTGGGTGCGTCACCGGCCCATCGCGCACTACGAGAGCGGCATGTTGATGGTGCACGCGGGCGTGCTGCCGCAATGGGACGTGACGCTCACGCTGGAGCTTGCGCACGAACTCGAAACCGCGCTGCGCGGCAAGAACTGGAAGGAAACGCTCGCGGGGCTTTACGGCAATGAGCCGAACCGCTGGTCGAAGGATCTCAAGGGGATCGAGCGCCTGCGCATCACGTGCAGCGCGCTCACGCGCATGCGCTTTTGCAACCGCGACGGCGCGATGGATTTCAGCGCGAGCGGCGGCCTCGATTCCGCGCCCGCGGGCTACATGCCGTGGTTCGACGTGCCGGGACGCAAAACGAGCGACATCACCGTCGTGTTCGGCCACTGGGCCGCGCTCGGTCTCATGATGCGCGATAACCTGATCGGCCTCGACTCGGGTTGCGTGTGGGGCAATCGCCTTTCCGCGGTGCAGCTCGAAGCCGATCCCGCGCAGCGCACGCTCACCCAGGTCGCCTGCGCGGAGTGCCGCGCGATTGGCGCCTGAGTCAGGACCCGCGCCACACTCCCCCCTGAACCGCGCTACGAAAGCTGCGCGACGCGCCCGCCCGGCGCCTCGCTGTGCGGCGCGCTTTCGCGCATCGTCACGAGCGCCTGCCCCACCGCCTCCTCGGCGCGCGCCGCGAGCTTGCGGCGGTCCTCGCCGGCCTCGATCGCGTCGCCCACGAAGATGTGCGCCGTGAGCGGCCCGGCCTTGAGCATCGCGTCGAGCGAGTCCTTCAGCGAGAGGTCGTCGATATATGCGGGCGCCACCGACTGGCGGCCCTGCGCGTCCTCATAGCGGATGCACAGCGGCTGCACGGGACGGCCCGCCGACACCGCGGCCTGGAACATGTTCGAATGAAACGGCTTGAGCGCGAGGCCATCCGACGTCGTGCCCTCGGGAAACACGCACATCAGCTCGCCGCGCGTGAGGCGCTCGGCCAGCTCGTGCATGATGCGGCGCGCGTCGCTGCGCTTCTCGCGCTCGATGAACACCGTATCCAGGTTCTGCGCGAACCAGCCGATCAGCGGCCAGTGGCGGATCTCGGCCTTCGAGACGAACGGCGTGGGCCGCCACGCGTTGATCACGTAGATGTCGATCCACGAAACATGGTTGCTCACGACGAGCGCACCCGCATCGAGCCGCGCCGCGTCGTTGTGCACGACGAGTTTCAGGCCGCACAGTTCGAGCATCTTGAGGGACCAGGCGCGGTTCATGGCGTGGCGCTGATCGGCGCTCGCGCGCGGAAAGCGCAGCGCGACGGTGCATGCGCCGCGCACCAGATGCGCGAGCAGGCGGGTCTTGCGGATGAAGAGGCTCATGGTTGACGATTAGCTGAATCGGGCGATCCTAGCAGAAGCGCGTGACACAAATCTGTCACGCACCTTGCACGCCGCGCTCGAAGCCGATCCGGCCCGCCACGAGTGTGGCGCGCACCACGGCGGGCAGTTCGTAGCCCAGGAACGGCGTGTTGTGCCCCTGGCTCTTGAGCGCGCGCGGCTCGACACGCCAGTGCGCGTGCGGATCGAACACGCAAAGGTCCGCGCGTGCGCCCACCTCGATGCGCCCCGCGTCCCGCTGCATCACCGCCGCCGGCGCCGACGTCACGAGCGCAAGCGCCTTGGCAAGCGGCACACCCGCTTCCTGCGCCCATTTCACGGTGAGCGAGAGGAACAGTTCGAGGCCCGTCGCGCCAGGCGTGGCCTCGGCGAACGGCAAGAGCTTTTCGTCGTCGTCCACGGGCGTGTGCTGCGAGCAGATCGCGTCGATCGTGCCGTCGGCCAGAGCCGCGCGAATCGCCTCGCGGTCGCGCTGCTGGCGCAAGGGCGGATCGAGCCGGTACTGCGCGTCGAAATAGCCGATGTCCATGTCGATCAGATGCAGGTGGTTCACCGTCGCGTCGCAGGTGACGCTGAGCCCCTCGGCCTTCGCGGCGCGCACGAGCGCCACACCCGCCGCCGACGACAGATGCTGCACGTGCACGCGCGCGCCCGTCACGCGCATCAATTCGAAAAGCGTGAAGAGCGCGATCGTCTCCGCGCTCACGGGCACGCCCGAGAGGCCGAGGCGTGACGCCAGCGCGCCGCTCGCGGCCACGCCGCCCTTCGCGAGATACGCGTCCTGCGGGCGCAGCCACACGGCGTAGCCATAGGTGCTCGCGTACTGGAGCGCGCGCAGCAGGACCTGGGTGTCGGCAATCGGCGCGTCGGCCTGCGTGAAGCCGATGCAGCCGGCCTCGGTGAGCGATACCATCTCCGTGATCACCTGCCCCTTGAGGCCCACCGTGAGCGCCCCGAGCGGATGCACGTGCGCACGCGCGAGCTTGCCCGCGCGGTATTTGAGCATCTCGACGAGGCCCGCTTCGTCGAGCACGGGATCGGTGTCGGGCGGGCACACGAGGCTCGTCACGCCGCCCGCGAGCGCCGCGTTCATCTCCGAGTCGAGCGTGGCCTTATGCTCGTAGCCCGGCTCGCGCAGACGCGCGCTCAGATCGACGAGACCCGGCGCGACCATGAGGCCGCGTGCGTCGATCGTTCGCTCGGCGTGGAAGCCCGCGGGCGCCGCGCCAATGGCCGCGATCCTGCCCGCTTCGATATAGATGTCCTGCTGCCGTTCGGCGCCGGCCGCCGGATCGATCAGCGTGCCGCCTTGAATATGGATCTTCATGTGCTGCCCTTTTGCCCTTTTGCCCTTTTCGTTCTCGCCGCGTTTGCGCGTTAGTCGTGATTGCCGGCGACAATGCCCATCACCGCCATGCGCACCGCAATGCCGAAGCTCACCTGGTCGAGGATCACCGACTGCGGGCCGTCCGCGACCTGCGAATCGATCTCGACGCCGCGATTCATCGGCCCCGGATGCATGACGATCGCGTCGGGCGCGGCGAGCGCGAGGCGCTCGGGCGTCAGGCCCCAGCTCTTGAAATACTCCTGTGCCGAAGGCAGCAGCGCGCCGCTCATGCGCTCGTTTTGCAGGCGCAGCATGATGATCACGTCGACGTCCTTCAAGCCTTCGTCGAGGTTGTGAAACACGCGCACGCCCATCTGCTCGAGGCCGCCCGGCAGCAGCGTGCGCGGGCCGATGGCGCGCACTTCGGGCACGCCGAGCGTGGTGAGCGCGTGGATGTCCGAGCGCGCCACGCGCGAATGCAGGATGTCGCCCACGATCGCCACGCGCAGGTTCGTGAAGTCGCGCTTGTAGTGGCGGATCGTGTACATGTCGAGCAGGCCTTGCGTCGGGTGCGCGTGGCGGCCGTCACCGGCGTTGATCACGTGCACGTGCGGCGCGCAGTGCTCGGCGATCAGGTACGGCGCGCCGCTCGACGCGTGGCGCACGACGAACATGTCGGCGTGCATCGCCGAAAGATTGCCGATGGTGTCGAGCAGCGACTCGCCCTTGCTCGTCGACGAGGCGTTGATGTTCAGGTTGAGCACGTCCGCCGAAAGACGCTTGGCCGCGATCTCGAACGTCGTGCGCGTGCGCGTGGAGTTCTCGAAGAACAGGTTGAACACCGACTTGCCGCGCAGGAGCGGCACCTTCTTCACGTCGCGGTCGGTCACGCTCACGAACTGCGTGGCCGTGTCGAGAATATGCGTGAGGATCGCGCGCGAAAGGCCTTCGATCGACAGCAGGTGCTTGAGCTCGCCGTTCTTCGTGAGCTGCGGATTGCCCTTCAGGAAGCCGTAGCGAAAACGCTTGTCGTCCGCTGCGGACGCTTCGGGCGTGGGCTGTGTGTTCATCGCGTGAATCCTGGATGTGATGACCGGTTGGAACGGAGTGGGCGCGGCCGGCGTGCATGCTTCGCGCACCCGCCGGGCGGGCGGCGCGCCGCAACGGACTCGCCGCGCGGGCTGCGCTCGATGCGCACGCCGGCGCCGCGTCAGGCGCCGCCGCGCGGCTCGACGTGGAAGGTGAAGCGACCGTCGTCGCCGTGTGCGAGCACGAGCGTGGCGCCCGCGTCAGCGCTCACGAAGCCGCCGACATAGCGCGCCGCCACCGGCAGCTCGCGTCCGCCGCGGTCGGCGAGCACCGCCAGTTCCACGGCGGCCGGACGGCCGTAGTCATAGAGCTCGTTGAGCGCGGCGCGCACGGTGCGGCCCGTGTACAGCACGTCGTCGACGAGCAGGATGCGCCGCCCTTCGACCTCGAACGGCAGCGCCGTCGGGCTCGCCTTGCTGTGCAGGCCCTTTTTCGCGTAGTCGTCGCGATGCAGCGCGACGTTCACCACGCCGCACTCCACCGCGCCGAGATCGTGAGCGAGGCGCTGGGCCACCCACGCGCCGCCGCTATGAATGCCGACGATCGCAACGCCGCCGGACGCGCTGAACGCATCGGCGGGCCAGGCCGCGCGGATCTCGTCGAGAACCGCGCCATATAGCGCTTCGGCGTCGGGCATGCCGGCCGCGTGACGCATTGCGTAGCTTGGAGGATGGCTCGTGGGTAGGCTCATCGGGCACCTCAAGGCGCGAGTTCGTCGAGGTATTGCTGGAGGATCACGGAGGCGGCTTCGGCGTCCACATGCTCGACGCGTTCGCCGCGCTCGCGCAGGCGCGCTTCGGCATCGACTGACGAATAGCGCTCGTCCACCCACACCACGGGCAGATTGAAGCGTCCGTTGAGCTGGTTGCCAAAGCGCTTCGCGTGCTGCGTCATGATATGCGGCGTGCCGTCGGGATGGCACGGCAGGCCGACCACGAGCAGATCGGGCTGCCACTCGCGCAGCAACTCGCCGATTGCCTGGAAACGGTAGTCACGGCTCTTGTTCGCAATGACGGTGAGCGCGCGGGCGCTGCGCGTGAGCGCATTGCCGAGCGCCACGCCGATACGCTTTTCACCGTAATCGAATGCAAGCAAGGTGGCCTCGCCGGCCCCTCGCCCGGCTGCCACGCTCATGCGTGGCCCGCTTCGCCCGAGAGCATGGTGGACGAGATGCCGAGCAGCGCGAGCGCCGCCTCGAAACGCTCTTCGGCGGGCACGTCGAACACGATCTTCGGATCGGCTTCGACCGTGAGCCAGCCGTTGCGCGAGATTTCGTCCTCGAGCTGCCCCGCGCCCCAGCCGGCATGGCCGAGCGTGAGCAGGAAGCGCTCGGGGCCGCTGCCGTTGGCCACGGCTTCGAGCACGTCCTTGGAGGTGGTCATTTCGAGGCCGCCCGGCACGGACATCGACGACGTGTAGCTCGTGCCCTCGGCGGGCGCGTGCAGCACGAAGCCGCGCTCGGTCTGCACGGGACCGCCGAAATACACGGGCACGTGCAGCAGCGGCTCGATTTCGAGCTTGAGGTCGATGCGGGAAAAAAGCGCCTCGAGATCGATGTCGGTGGGACGATTGATAACGAGACCGAGCGCGCCGCGCTCAGAATGATCGCAAAGGTAGACCACCGTTCCTGAAAACGTGGGGTCCGCCATGTTGGGCATGGCGATCAGGAACTGGTTGGTGAGATTGATGCGATCGGTACTCTTGGACATGGTTTGAATTCTAGCAAAGACGATGCGGAATGGCGGCACGCTGCCGGCCCGGGCGGCGGCCGAACGTCGCCACGCGACCCGCCAACCGCTGCGCTTTTCCGCATTGCAGGGAATGAGTCACTCTAACATGCGCGCGCTCTGCCCTTGCAAGGCAATCGGCGGGCGCAAGTGGCGCAACCGGCGCAAGCGCAATGCCCGGCGCGGCGCGCGCCCTGCCAACCACGCGCGGGCGCGCGAATCCTTGGGCTCAGTGCAGCGCGCCCTGCGCCGCTCCCCCGACGATCGCCACGCCGAGCGCGCGCACGGCGGCCACGGCGTCGGGCTGCGCGACGCCCGCCGCGACCTTGTGCAGCATCGCGCGCAACGCTTCGCTCGCGTGCTCGATCGCCTCGGCGCCGGGCGCGGCGACGAAGGGTGCGCCGCGCGACGGCTGCCCGGCAAGCGACGCCGCGTGCGCGGTGCGCCGCCACGCAAGGCCCAGCGCGTCAGCGAGCAACCCCACATGGCCGAGCCCGAGCGCCCACGCGGCCGCGCCGATGCGGTATGCCGCCTCGGCCGCGATCAGCGCGTCGGCGGACTCGGCGATCGCCCCCTCGCCGCGCAATTTCAGCGTACGCGAGTGCGTGCCGAGCGCGATCATCGAAGCGTCGGCGGTTTGCAGGAAATCTTCATAGGCATTGCCGTTGACGACCAGCGCACCCAGCTCGCGCGTGGGCGCGACACGCGCCGCCAGCACACCGGCCTGCGTGCTCCCCGCCTCCCAGAGCGCCTCCGAGGCCTGCGTGCCGGCAATGTGCCAGTCCACGGTTAGGCCGTAGTCGTGCAGCAGTTCGACGTCGGCGGTGTCTTCCGCCGCGGCGCCAAAGAGCGCGTAATCGCGCCACAACTGCGCGAGCGTGGCGCGCACGAGCGTTTGCGGCGCGAAGCGAAGCCCGCGCGCATGCTCGCCGATCAGCAGATTGCAGCGCGCGTAAAGCCGTCGCGCGCCTTCGTCGCCCCACGCCCCCTCGCCGCGCCGCAGCGCGCGGCCACAGGCCGCAGCAAGACGCCAGAAGTCGTAGGGATCGGCGCTCGTCAGCTCGACCATGCAGGTGTCCATTTCGTCGAACGCCGCGAGCGCAAGCGCGTTGGCCGCGCGGCTGCCGTTGCCAAGACGCGACTTGAGCACGTGCAGCAGCGCCGCCTCGTAGCGTGCGCGCACCTGGCCGAAGCGCTGCGCCGGTTGCGGGTGGAGCGTGGCCGGCGCAAGCGGCCGGCCATGCAGCGCCACATCCTCATACGCGAGCGTCACGCCCGGCACGTGCTCCGCGAGCGCCGCGACGAGCGCGTGTTGCCGCGCGAAAAGCGCGGGCGAGCACGCAAGCTCGCGCAGGTTGCGGCGCTCGAGTGCGGCGGCGAGGTCTTCCAGCGCCTCGCGAAACTGCACACGCACCTCGACGCCCTCCAGTTCCTCGGGCGCGTGCAGCGGACGCGCCGGCAAGCCAGGTGGCGGCGCCACGGCAACGGGCGCCGCGAGCGCGAGCGGCGAAGCGAGCAACAACGTGTCGGCGAAACGCGCGGCCGCGAGCCAGCCTGCGTCGCGCAGCGTGCGGGCCGCCTGACGCAGCGGCCGGGCGACGTCGCGCTGCTCGTCGAGCGAAGCGAGCGCATGCGCGAGCGCGCCGTGCGCGAACGGCACCTGGCCGCCACGCGGATTGGGCAACGCTTCGAATCGGGCAACAGCGGTTGAACGAAGACTCATGGGGCAGCGCCGAGAAGGATTGCGGGCCGACCAGACCGGCATGACCGACGACGGTGACGACAGGCGGGGCAAAACATCGCGATGCGCCGATCCCGCAAATTCATCGGGCAAGCCAGCGCGAACTCATCAAGACCACCGGCGAGAGCAAATGCAGTGCCCGCGCCAGCCAGCCGGGGCGCGAGCGAGGCCTCAGATCTGGACCATCTCGAAGTCTTCCTTGCGTGCGCCGCACTCGGGACAGGTCCAGTTGATCGGGACATCCTCCCAGCGCGTGCCGGGCGCGATGCCTTCGTCTGGCAAACCGGCTTCTTCGTCATAAATCCAGCCGCAGATCAGGCACATCCAGCTTCTATATTCCATTCTTATGCCGCGTCGAAAAATCCGAAACCAATCGGAAAAAAATCAGGGAAACGAGAGCCATGATGGTACCTTGTTGCCGTTTCCATGCCTAGCAAGGAGGGACTGTGCCCGGCACGGTTTCGGGGAAAATTCGCCCGCTTATCGTCCCCTGCGCGTCCCCTGCGCATCCCCTGCTCGCCCCTTAACCTGATGCAGTGCCTGGTGCGGTGCGCAAAAATCCCTCGCTACCGGCGTCATCCGTCCCCCGGATGCGCGGATAGGCCGCATAATTGAACCATTCTCATATGACGGCGCGGCACGCCGCGGCCGAAGTCCACTTCATCTCGCCACGTTCATGCCTAGCGACACCCCTCCCATCGTCCTGACCTTCGGCCTTTCCGACCCGACGGGCGGCGGCGGACTGCAAGCCGACCTGCTCACGCTCGCCAGCATGGGCTGCCACGGCGTCTCCGCGCTGACCGGCTATACCGTACGCGACTCCGCGGGCTGCGACGAAGTGACCGGCCTCGATCCCGAAACCGTCGCCACCCAGGCGCGCATGCTGCTCGAAGACATGCCGATCGCCGCATTCAAGGTGGGCGCATGCGCGCGCGCCGAAGTCGTGAGCGCGATCGCCGAAGTGGTGGCCGATTACGACGATGTGCCGCTCATCCTCGCGCCCGACTTCACGCTCGACGACGAACACGTGCTCGCCGCCGACGAATTGCGCGAAGCGATGGCCGACCTGCTCGTGCCGCAGACCACGCTGCTCGTCGCCGACGCCTCGGTGCTGATCGCGCTCGCGCAGCCCGACGGCGACGCCGAGGCGCCGAGCGTGGACGCCGCCATCGCCCACCTGCTCGCCACGGGCTGCGAGTACATCCTCGCGATGGAAACCGGCACGCACCGCGTGATCAACACGCTCTACTGCGAAGACGGCCAGTTGCGCCAGGATCTCTGGGACCGCGCCACGCAGCCGATGATGGGCCTGACCGACACGCTCGGCACGGCCATCGCCGCGCTGCTCGCGAACGGCCAGGAGCCGCCGGAGGCCGTGCGCGAGGCGCAGGAGTATCTGTACCAGGCGGTGCAGAGCGCGTTCCGGCCGGGCATGGGGTCGTGGCTGCCGGACCGGTTTTTCTGGGCGCGCAGCAATGACGCCGACACGGATGAAGCCTCGCCCGGCGAGGCGAAGCCATAACGATCGCCGCGCGCGGGTCGGCGCCGAAGGCCGGCCGCGCGGAACGGACGAAGTCTGTGCGAACCGCACAGACGAAAAAAAACCCGCATCGCTGCGGGTTTTTTCTTTTTGGGCGGGAAACACGCCTCGCGGCGCGTTCCCCTGCACTTCAAAGTAATCGCGGCCTAAGCCGTAATTACATGTCCATGCCCATGCCGCCCATGCCGCCGGGCATGCCGCCAGCCATCGGAGCATCTTCCTTCGGCACTTCAGCAACGGCTGCGTCCGTCGTCAGCAGCAGGCCTGCGACCGAAGCTGCGTTTTGCAGCGCGGTGCGCGTGACCTTCGTCGGGTCGACCACGCCAGCTTCAACCATGTCGACGTATTCACCCGTCGCTGCGTTGTAGCCGTAGTTGCCTTGACCAGCGGCAACCGCTGCCACGACGACCGACGCTTCTTCGCCGCCGTTCGTGACGATCTGGCGCAGCGGCTCTTCCATGGCGCGCAGGACGATCTTGATACCGGCGTCCTGGTCTGCGTTGGCGCCCTTCACGCCGGCGATAGCCGTACGTGCACGGATCAGCGCAACGCCGCCGCCCGGGACGATGCCTTCTTCAACGGCAGCGCGGGTTGCGTGCAGCGCGTCTTCCACGCGTGCCTTCTTTTCCTTCATTTCGATTTCGGTCGCAGCGCCGACCTTGATCACTGCCACGCCGCCTGCCAGCTTGGCAACGCGCTCTTGCAGCTTTTCACGGTCATAGTCCGACGTCGCTTCTTCGATCTGCGTGCGGATTTGCTTCACGCGGGCTTCGATGGTCGAAGCTTCGCCTGCGCCGTCGATGATCGTCGTGTTTTCCTTGCCCACTTCGATGCGCTTCGCTTGACCCAGTTCGGCCAGCGTTGCCTTTTCGAGCGTGAGGCCGGTTTCTTCAGCGATGACCTGGCCGCCGGTCAGGATCGCGATGTCTTCCAGCATGGCCTTGCGGCGGTCGCCGAAGCCCGGAGCCTTGACGGCGACGGTCTTCAGGATGCCACGGATGTTGTTGACGACCAGCGTGGCCAGTGCCTCGCCTTCGACGTCTTCAGCGATGATCAGCAGCGGACGGCCAGCCTTCGCGACTTGTTCCAGAACCGGCAGCAGATCACGGATGTTCGAGATCTTCTTGTCGAACAGCAGGACGAACGGGCTTTCCAGCACGGCGACTTGCTTGTCCGGGTTGTTGATGAAGTACGGCGAGAGGTAGCCGCGGTCGAACTGCATACCTTCGACGACTTCCAGCTCGTCTTGCAGCGACTTGCCGTCTTCGACGGTGATGACGCCTTCCTTGCCAACCTTGTCCATCGCTTCAGCGATACGGTCGCCGATCGACGTGTCGCTGTTTGCCGAGATCGAACCGACTTGAGCGATTTCCTTGTTGGTCGTGCAGGGCTTGCTGACCTTGCGCAGCTCTTCGATTGCTGCTGCGACGGCCTTGTCGATGCCGCGCTTCAGGTCCATCGGGTTCATGCCCGATGCGACGTACTTCATGCCTTCGCGGACGATCGACTGGGCCAGAACCGTAGCCGTCGTCGTGCCGTCACCGGCGTTGTCGCTGGTCTTGGAAGCGACTTCCTTGACCATTTGCGCGCCCATGTTCTGGAGCTTGTCCTTGAGCTCGATTTCCTTTGCGACCGAGACACCGTCCTTGGTGACCGTCGGGCCGCCGAACGAGCGCTCGAGGACCACGTTGCGGCCCTTCGGACCCAGCGTAACCTTCACTGCGTTGGCGAGAATGTTCACGCCTTCAACCATCTTGGAACGGGCGGAATCGCCGAACACGACGTCTTTAGCTGCCATCTTCTAACTCCTTGAATTCTTGATGAATGTGCGGTGGGCTGAACTTACTTCTGCACCACGGCCATGATGTCTTCTTCGCGCATCACGAGCAGTTCGTTGCCATCGACCTTGACGGTCTGGCCAGCGTACTTGCCGAACAGGACGCGATCGCCGACCTTGACGTCGAGCGCGATCAGGGAGCCCTTGTCGTCACGCTTGCCCGGGCCCGTGGCCAGGACTTCACCTTGATCCGGCTTTTCTGCCGCTGCGTCCGGGATCACGATGCCCGAAGCGGTCTTGGTTTCTTGATCCAGGCGCTTGACGATCACGCGATCGTGCAAAGGACGAAGGTTCATGGATAGATCCTCTCTTGATTAGGACTTGAAGCGACTCAAGAAAACCTGGCTGCCGACTACCGTCAGCCAGAGATGTGGTTCGCACCAGAGTTGTTAGCACTCTCGTGCAGTGAGTGCTAATTATATGGACGAGGAATGACAAATTCAAGAAGGGGAGCGAAGCGGGGGAAGTGGCGTGACTTGTTGCGCTAATTCGGCAATTTGTCGCTATCAGAGCGTCAAAGTTCCGCTTTAACGTCTAAATTGGACGAAAACATGAAGGCTGCGCCTTGTGGGGTCAGGGTATACGATGAATTCCCGGCCTTGGAGATGCGCATGGAACGCGCGCCTGCACGCCCCACCGCCCTGCGGGAACGGGAAACCGGGCCGGATCGGCCCGGCGAGATCAGTGGCCCTGCGCCACCGAAGCGTAGCGTCCGCCGTAGAACACGAGCGGAGCGTCCTCCTCGAGCGAGAACGAAAGCACCTCGCCGACAAAGAGCGTGTGATCGCCGCACGGATGACGGTCGACGACGCGCGCCGCGAATCGGGCCAGCGCGCGATGCAGCAGCACCACGCCGGCGAGTCCCTCGACCTCCATGAAGCGCGGCGCGAGCCACGCCTGTGGCTCGCCGGCGAAATGACGGCTATGCGACTCCTGCTCTTCGGACAGCACACTGACACCGAAGAGATCCGAGCGCATCAAGCACTCGTGCATGCGCGCACGATGGCCAACCGAAACCACAATAAGCGGCGGCTTCAGCGATCCGGACATGAACGCATTGGCCGTCATGGCGTGCAGTTCGTCGCCCGTGCCCGTGGAAATCACCACGACGCCGGTGGCAAAGCGGCCCAGCGCGGTGCGCAGGCGCCGCTCGTCCAGTTCTCCGGCCGACGCGGCCAGGTCAGCTTTGCGCAGTGCGCTCGCGTGCATTGTTGCTCTCCCCCATGCGGCACCGGTCATCGTCATACCGCATGTTGTGGTCTCCAGGCGCTCCGCAATATTTCATCGTGCATTGAACGCGCACCGCAGGTGTCGATCTGTACGTGCGCACACAGATCCGCCAGCGTTGTCACGGTGTCACTGCGCTCTCGGCTTGCGCGCGATGAAATGAAACCAGAACGCGTCGCTCGTGTCCTTTTCCGCCGGAATGCGCTGGCCGTCGCAACTGCCGAACACCGCATCGATCTCAAAGCCGAGCGACGCCAGTTGCCGGCGCTGTTCGGGCAGCGTCGTGTAGACGATCACAATGCCGAAGTAATGCGCGCCCGCCGTCTTGATCGAGTAGCCCGGATAGTCGCGATGAAAACGCACGTGGCGCAAGTAGTTGTACGTCGCGAGCGGCAGCACGCACATCGAGCGCAGCGTGCGCCGGGCGAGGCGTAACGGATTGGGCGAAAAGCGCGGCAGCAGCTTCCAGACGCTCTCCTGAAAGCCCGGACCTTCGCGGTTATGCGTAGAAAACAGCACGAGGCCGCCGGGACGCGTCACGCGGTACATTTCCTTGAGAATGCGCACGCGGTCTTCGTAGTCGACACAATCGATACCGTTCCAGCTGAACGCGGTGAACGCATAGTGATCCGACGGCAAATCAGCCATGTCGCGCGCGTCCATGTGGCGCAGGTCGAGGCCAGGAAAACGCCCGCGCGCCTGTTCGAGCAGCTTCGCGGTGTAGTCGATGCCGGTGTATCGCTGCGAAACCCGCAACATCAGCGGAATCGTACGGCCGGCGCCAATGCCGATGTCGAGGATCGGCTCACCCGCGCACTCGGCATAGATCCAGTCGAACGCCGCTTCTTCGCCGGGGTCCGTCCATGTCTTGCCCATCGTGAACTCACGCATCGCATCGTGCGAGTTCCACGCGCGCTGGTTGATCCGGTCAAGCGGAAGCTCAATATTCATTGATGCACTCCATCAAGATGAGAACTGCACGTAACCTGGCTTGCAGGCTCGACGGCGACGCGAGACCGGGCGACAGGCACCGGTCCGTGCCACGCTGCTTCGTCCTGCGCCCGCCGCCGGCAGAAACGCTCGAAGTACCACTGCCGGGCGTCGGCCATCGCGGCTTCGCGCGCGGCCTGAGTAAAGAGTGCGTGATCGAGCTTCGGCAGTGTCGCCGCGTGCACGCGTGTGAACGCGCGCAGGCCGCTCACCTTCGCGCCGAATTGAACCTTCAGTTCGTCCAGGCCGAGGTCGTATTCGCCGTACACGAGCCGCACCTCGGCGCCCTTCGCGTGGATGCGCTGCATCAGGCTCCTTGCCTCGCTGGGCGCGAACGACCAGCCCGTGGCCGCGTCGACGAAGTCCGCCGCGCGGCGTGTCAGGCTGCGAGCGAAGCGCTGGGCGAGTCCGCTCGCCACGCGCAGGAGCGAGGTCTCGCCGCGCAGCACTTTCTTCCACTTCCCGACGCTGAGCGCCGAGCGCCGCAGCACCCGGTTCGAGGCGAGGCCGGTCGTGCCGGGCGTGCGATCGGCGCCGTCCCAGATGAACTTCTGGAGGTTCACGCCGAAGCTGCCCACGATGCGTGGATGCTGCGCGCACGCATGCAAGCCGACGAACGCGCCGCCGCAAACGCCGAACACCACGACAGACGGATAACCGTGCGCGACCAGCCAGTCCGCGCCCTGCATCGCATCTGTATAGGATTCCTTCGAATATATCGTATCGAGTGTGACAGAACGCGCGGCCGGCGTGCTGTCGCCAAGACCGCCCAGATCCATTCTCAGCGATGCAATGCCGAGCGCCGCGAGCCGACGCGCAAACAGCACGAAAATGCGGCCGTCGCCGATATGATGGCTCGCCCCCGTATTGAGGAACAGCACGGCGGGCACATCGGTGCGCGGCGCGGCGGGCTGGCAGTGCACACCGAAGTAGTCGCCAAAAACGACTGGCTGCTCGACGAAGCGCTCGCTTGTGAGATGCGGACTATCCCCATCGTGCCGCTCGCCTTTGAATTCGCCGTCGTGCGCAAGGCAAGGCGGCGCATCGGCAAGCCATTGCGTGAGCGCGCCGAACGCAACGACCGGCTCCTCGCTGTAGAGCGCCTCGACCATGAAACGGTCCGCCTCGTCGAACGGCTGGCGCTCGACAGCAACCCCATTCGCCGCGTAGTGATCGACGAGTGCGCCGCCGCGCGCACGATCGCTCGCGTCGAGCAGCAACACGCGCCGCGCGGGTGCCCGCGTGTCCGCACGCAGGTCGACTGCGCCCAGCCGGGCAATATCGTCGCCATGCAGGCCGAAGCCGAATGCCTCGACATAAGCCGCCGTTTCGGGAATCGGGTCGGCCGTCATGCCCGCCGGCGTATTGAGCCAGCTTTGCCGATGCGCGCGCAATTCGCGCAGATAATTGCGGCCCGATAACGCAGGCGCCAGCATGACGAGGCCATCGATGTCGCCCATGCGTTCGCCGGCGAGCGCCGCGAGCGTTGCACCGAGGCGCAGGCCGCACAAGGAGACCTGTCGTACGCCCGTGCGCTCGCGCAGGTGACGCACCGCGGCCACGATGCTGTCGATCCATGCCTCGAAGCGGCCCGGATCTTCCTCTTCGCCGAGCGAATCGCCAGCGCCGGGATAGTCGAAGCGCAACACCGGCATGCCACTCGCCGCAATGCGCTCCGCCAGACGCCGCCAGCCACGATGGGTGCAGAGCGCGTCATAGCCGAACGGATTGCACAGGACCACCCCATGCCGGCCGCTCGCCGGATGAAGCCAGCCAAGGCAGCCGTCGAAAACGACAGGTTCCATCGGAAATCCCTATGCGATGCCGTTGCAGGAAAGGAGGGAATGACTGGCGCCGGGGCGCTCTGCCGAGCGTTGCGGCGCATGGCGACAGCGTGAGAAAGGCCCTCGTCAGGTTGGAGAAATTTAACCTTTCCGGCGTCGGTGTATCTGTACGGCCGCCCACACTGGCGGCGGCGGCACGACGGCACAATGTGTCCAACCGTTGAGTACTGGTCCACGCGGATTCAAGGAGCTGCACCGCATGTGTCGCCCGATGCCGGATCCGCACAGCACGAGTCCGCCATGCGAATGACAAATCCGATCACCCCGCTTCCCATCAACGATGGCGGCTCATCACCCGGCATCGACACATCCGCCACGTTCCCGCCCACCGGCCTTCATCGCGACACCCTGCAAGACGCCCCACCCGGCGGCGCGACCTGTGCGCCGGACGTCGGCGCTGCGGCACGCGTGGCCCCGCAACACCTGCGGGCGCCGAAGTACCGGCCCGACATCGACGGCTTGCGCGCCGTCGCCGTCACGTCCGTCGTGGCGTTTCACGCGCTGCCGTCCGAACTGCGCGGCGGCTTTGTCGGTGTCGACATCTTCTTCGTGATCTCCGGCTTCCTGATCAGCACGATCATCTTCGAAAGCCTCGAGGAAAACCGCTTCAGCTATATCGAGTTCTACATCCGGCGCATCCGGCGCATTTTCCCCGCGCTGCTTGCCGTGCTCACGTCGTGTTTTGTGTTCGGCTGGTTCCTGCTGATGCCCGCGGAGTACCGGCAACTCGGCAAACACATGTTCGGCGGCTCGACCTTCCTGTCGAACATCATGCTCTGGCGCGAGGCCGGGTATTTCGACAATACCGCGCCGACAAAACCGCTCCTGCATTTGTGGTCGCTCGGCGTCGAGGAGCAGTTCTATATCTTCTGGCCGCTCCTCGTGAGCTTCGTCTACCGCCGCAGGGCTGCCATTGTCCTGCTCCTCGGCGGCGTGGCCGCGGCGTCGCTCGCCTTGAACCTGATGACCTCGGCGTCCGATCCGACCGCGGCGTTCTATTCGCCGTTCACCCGCTTCTGGGAACTCATGATCGGCGCGATCCTCGCCTGGGTTACGCTGAACAAACCGGGGCTCGTGCAGTTCGGAGCGCGCACCTCAAGCGCGCTGTCGGCGCTAGGCGTGCTCCTGATCGGCACCGCGATTGCCTTCATCAGCCAGAACGACGTGTTTCCGGGCTGGCGTGCACTGCTGCCCACCGCAGGCGCTTTTCTCATCATCTGCGCCGGGCCGCGCGCATGGTTCAACCGTCACGTGCTCGGCAGCCGCGTGGCCGTCTCGATCGGCCTCATCAGCTATCCGCTGTACCTGTGGCACTGGCCGCTGCTCTCGTTCGCGAACATTCTCGAAGGCGGATTCGTGCCGGTAGAGGCGCGCCTCGCGCTCGTGCTCACGAGCATCGTCCTCGCCGTCCTCACGTATCGCTACATCGAACTGCCGATCCGCGCGACCAAAAGCAGCCTGCGCCAGACCGCCACGCTGTGCGCGATGCTCGTCGGGCTCGGCGCAGCCGGTGCGTGGCTCTTTGTACAAGAGGGACTCCCGTCGCGCCCCGTTGCCAACAATGCGGGCCTCGCGCTGCTCGAACAGGACGGGCAGATCCGCGATTCGGATCCGTCCGCGCCCTGTCATCTGGCCAACCCCAACGCCGATAAATTCTGCCGCGCCTATAACACCTCGGCCACCGGCAAACTGCTGGTCATCTGGGGCGACTCGCACGGCGGTGGATGGCTCCCCGCAATCGTCAGCATTGCCAAAGACCACAACATGCGCCTGATGGCCTTCGTCCATCTCGGCTGTCCGCCGCTGCTCGGCACGCGCCGCAGCGACGGCGCGGTCAGCAGCCGCGATTGCAGCCGTCTTGGGCTCGCCGAACCCATCGTCTCGACGATCCAGCAGCTCAAGCCGGACGTGATCTTCTATATCAGCCGCTGGAGCCTTTACGGCAATGGCTGGACGCGCTACGGCGAACTCCAGAAGGAAACGCATTTCATCACGACCTCGCCCGACAGCGACGCCACGCTGGCAAGCGCGCGCGCGGCGTTGTCGAGCCAGTTCCCGCTCACGGTCAAGGCACTCGCGGCCAGCACGCGGCGACTCGTCGTCTTCCAGAACCCGCCCGAACTCAAGCACGACCTGCTGCCGCGTTTTTACGCGCATCCGGAGCGCGTCGAACCGTTGACGGCGGACCATCTGCGCAACGAAGCGTTCGAGCGGGATCTCGTCGCGCAGGCGGCTTCGCTACCGAACGTGCGCGTCTTCGATCCCATCCCGCGGCTGTGCAGCGGGCCGGTGTGCCAGGCCGTCATCGACGGTGTGCCCCTTTACGAAGACGACAACCACATGAGCGCGCAAGGCGCCCTCCTGTTCAAGCAAGCCATCTTCGACACCATGTGACTCCCCGACCCGCACCGCCATGGAAAAAGCCGTCGTCCGCAACATCATCATCAACTTCTTTGGACTTGCCGCGCCCACGCTCGTCTCGCTCATGACGGTTCCCGCCTACATCCGGCTAATGGGTGTCGAGCGTTATGGCGTAATCAACCTCGTGTGGGCGCTCATCGGCTATTTCAGCCTGCTCGATCTGGGCACGAGCCTCGCCACCGAGAACCAGATCGCCAAAGTGCGCAACGCGCCCGGCGACGCCGTCGAGCGCATCTTCTTCGGCGCATGTTTTCTGAACCTGTGCACGGGGATTGCGGGCGGCCTGATCGTCTGGCTGGGCGCGTCGGCCTGGCTCGCCTATGGCATGCACGTCGATCCGGCGTTTCGCAGCGAACTCATGAGCGCGCTGCCGTGGGTCGCCGTCGCCGTGCCGCTCGCAAACGTCACCTGGGTCTTCGCGGGCGCGATTACGGCGGTGGAGCGCTTCGGCAGCTACAACGCGAATCAGACGCTCGGCACGTTTCTCTTCCAGTTGCTACCGCTCGCCGCCATCTACTGGCTTTCGCCTTCGCTCGCGGTGGCGCTTCCCGCCGCCGTGCTCGCCCGCCTGATCGCGGGTGTGCTTCTCGGCTTCGCGACCTTTCGGGCACTCGGCATCAAGCGGCTGCGCATGCCCGAGCGCGAGGTCATCGCCGAGCTGTTCGCCTACGGCAAATGGACGCTGCTGTTCTCGGGCGCAGGGGCGATCGCGGCCACGCTCGACCGCGTGATCGTCGGCGCGATTCTCGGCGCGCGCTACGTGACCTACTACACGACGCCGCAGAACCTCGTCACGCGCCTGAACATGCTGCCCTCGGCCATGCTGCGCACGCTCTTCCCGCGTCTTTCCGCCGCCTCGCGTGAAGACGCGCACGATCTCGCGCGCGACGCGCTGGCGTTCCTGAACGGCGTGTTCACGCCCTGCATGATCGTCGCGCTGTTTGCGCTCAAGCCGTTTCTGGTGATCTGGCTCGGGGCGTCCATCGCCGAATCCGCGGCACCGGTCGGGCGGCTGCTCGTCATCGGCGTGTGGCTCGCCGGCCAGTCCAGCATTCTCGGGATCCTGATCCAGGCGCAGGCGAATCCTGCGAGCGTCGCGCGCGTGAGCTGGCTGCAATTGCCGCTGCTCGGCGCCGCGCTATGGGCCGCGACGCACACCTTCGGCCTCATGGGCACCGGGGCGGTGGTCGTGGCGAAGTCCTTGTGCGACTACGCGGTGTTCCTCTACTTCGCACGCGTTCACGTGCGCAGCATCGTCGGCAACATGCTCGCGCATCTGTCGTTCATCGTCGTGGCGTTCGGCGTCGCCAACATGCCCCTCAGCATGCCTGCTGCGGCGGCGGCCGCGCTGGCAACGGCGGCGGCAAACCTCGCCCTCTCGTTGCATCAATCGGCCACGCTGCGCAAGATCTTGCGCCAGTTCCTCGCACGCACCAGCATCGCCCGGGGATAAGCGCTTTACCTGCCCGCCCCGCGCCCCGTGACGACATGGGGCGGAGCGTACGAGACGAGCACAAAACGAGCGCGAAACAAACACGAAACGAGCACAAAACGAGCACAAAAAACGAGCGCGCCGCTCGATGTCGTCAAGGATTACGGACAACGTGAGCGGCGCGCGGGGGCATGACGGCGCGGACATGCAGCGGCGCAAACACCGCATCGAGCGGCGGCCTGCCGCGATTCACTGGACGTTGCGCTCGAGGATGGCGTCGAACGTGACCCAGTGACCGGTGGAATCGGCATTCGCCTCGTTGGCGACTTCCACCGAGTAATGATGCATGCGTCCGTCACCTTGAACACGGAACTTGTAGGTCGGGTCGGGAACGGCCGCGTAGAGATCGACCTTCGCCAGCAAGATTCCGTCCTCGTACACGTTCACCATGCCGGCGGAACTCGCGCGCACGAACCGCAAGTCGACCGGCCGATCCGTGGCAAAGCCGGTTTTCGCGCCAGGCACGTTGCTCACCAGTGCGCGGCGGAAGATGGAGAAACTCTGCACGCTTTCGTGCCAGCCCGCAGCGGCGCTCGGCTGGACAATCGCCGCGTACGGCTGCGCATCGATCCGATAGATCCGGTACAGGTCAGACGGGTTGGCGTAGACCTGCGAAAGACTCGCAAGAAAATTCGCCCGATCGTGGTCGGACTCGATGTCGTTGGAGATGTAGAGCGGGAACGAACCTTCGTCGGCGATGAACTTCACGTGATTGTCAGCGAGATATCGGTCGATCACGCCCGCCTGATGCGCGCGATACGCGCTCATGTTGACCACGCCGTCCAGATTGATCGCGCGGCCCTGCTGGTAGAAGTACCCTGTGTTTCCGGTTTGCAGGGCGCCGATCACGTCGCCGGGGCCGGCAATCCGGTTCAACGCCTGCACCCCGTGGTACCAGCCGTAGATATGCCCCTCCTCCGACAGCAGCTTCGCTCTCGACCCGATACTGAACGACACCAGCGGCACGGCGACCGCCAACGCGGTGACGAGATTCGGAAAGCGCAAGTGACGCCTCGCGAGATCGACAAACTCAGTCCCCGCGAGCGCGACGAACAGCGTCCATGCAAAGACCGCGGGCAGGAAATAGCGCTCGTAGGGCATCATCTGGTAGAACACATACGCCCCGGTGAACATCGCGCCAACCAGCGCCAGATAGAAGATCTCACGGCGGCTCTGCGTGTAGCGCCTATAGCTGAACAGGACACACGCGACGAGTGCGACGCTGGTCAACACCGCAATCGGCATGGACCAGTCATCGGAAAAGACGACATACCCGTTCACCGACGTCACGCCAACCAGCATCCGGCCGATGATGTACAGGCTGGACTCCGCATGATGACGGAACTCGGCGAGCGAGTGCAGGAGAACTGATGGGGAAAGGAGGCTTCCCTTGCCGGTCATGACCTGCCCGCTCGTAGGCAGCATGGCGCCGTAGTGAATGACGTTGTGAATGCAGTACGGCGCGACCACGACAACGAACGTGGCGAGCGCGCGGGCGAGGAATTTCGCCGTCACCGCTCGCTTCGCCATACTGAAAAATGCAAAGTAGAGCGTGGTCGCGGCAACGAGAAAGGCCGCATCCACGCGTGCAAGAAAGCTCAAACCCAGCAACGCGCCGAGCACGAATGCATTGCGCGCCGCCAGGCGGCGGGAATCGATCGAAACCACATACGTCATCGTCGCGGCAACCATCATCGTCGACAGGCCTGTTTCCAGACCCAGGCTGCCATTGCGCGCGACGGCAAGATTGAACGCCCACAGCGCGGCGACGACGACGCCGCGCCACGGCCGCTTCGTCACGCGGGAAACAATGAGGTAGGCAAAGATCGCCGTCGCGCAATTGCATATTGCCAGCAGCGTCTCGGCGATATAAACGGGCGTGATGAGATTGTTCGGGAAAAGCCGGAACACCGGCACCATCAGCCAGACGTATAGCGGCTGATAGCCACTCGTAAATACAACGCCATCGAACGTTTCTCCAGCGCCCAGCGCAATGTTGCGGGCGATCTTCAGTGAATAGCCGAAGTCCTCGAACAGCCAGAAGTTGGTGATCCAGTCGATTGGCCGATAAATGAAAACCGCGCGCCAGGCAAACGCCAGCACCACGATGACGGCCAATACGAGAGTGGGCCTTACTCTCCAGAATTGTTTCATATGCGCAGGAACCGACGGATGCAGGTTGAATGACGGGAAACTCATCCCTAGAGTCTAGATGTGTGGCCGGCGCATTCTGCTGGCTTTCCCGCATATCGGCGGCAAAATTCGGGAGCACTCCCAATCATCGCCTGGCTAGCGCGTTTTTAGCGCTCGCCCACCACTTCGCGATAGACCGCCGCCACCTGCGACGCCACGGCGGCGCGGTCGAAGCGGCTGCGTGCGTAGTCCCGGCAGGTTTGCTCGTCGGGCAGCGGGTGGCGGCCCAGCAAGGCATCGACGATCCCGCAGCCGATCGCATGGAAGCCGATCGAAGGCAACACCAGCCCTTCGGAGAGCGGCGCCACCGCCTCGGGAAGGCCGCCTACGGGCGTCACGAGCACCGGCGTGCCGGCCGCCAGCGACTCGACCGTGGTGAGGCCGAAGCCCTCGAGCGCTACCGTAGGCACGATGCTCAGATCCGCCGCGCGATACCACAATGGCAAATCGTCGTCGGACACGAAGCCGGCGAGCGTCACGTGAGCTTCCAGTCCACGCGCCGCGATGCGGGCGCGCAACGCGGCGTCCAGCGCCCCTTTGCCCGCGATCGTCAGATGGGCCTCGGGAATCGCCTGCTTGACGATGAACATGGCGTCGATCAGATCCTCGAGCCCCATGCGCGTCACGAGACGCCGGATGCAGAATATCTGCGGACGGTCCTGCGCGACACCGAGCAACTCGCGCGCTCGGGCCTTTGTGTGCCCCGTGTCGAAACGCTCGATGTCGACACACCCCGGTACGACGCGAATCGACTCCTCCGGGATGCCATATTCGGTTTGCAGCACGCGGCCGAACGCATTCGACAATACGATGTGGCGCTGCGCGTTGCGGTACACCGTTCGCTCGACCGCATGACGCACGGCATGCGAGAACCGGCTGTGGCCGGTCACGGACGATTCCGCTGCCCACGGTCCGTGAAAATGCACGACGCGCGGCACCCGCCCGAACACGCCGAGCGTGGGCGCGGCGTACAGCGCGAAGTGGGAGGCGACGATGTCGGGCTGGCGCACACGCTTGAGCTGGATCGAGTGCATGCGTGCACGGCGCAGCCGGGTGCCGAGGCCATCGTGCTGGCCTGCAAACGACTGAACCATGCCGTTCGTGGCGCGGTGCACGTTCTCACTGCCGGCCACGAGCCCTCGCACATCCACGCCCTGCGCCGGCAAGGATTCGATGAGCGCCATGAACACACGGTCGAGGCCCCCCTGGCGCTCGCCGAACCAATGCATGCCGATCTGCAACGAGTCAATGCGTTCGCTCATGACCGCCCCGGCAGCACTTCACCCGCGAGTTCCAGCCTCACCGCATCATTGCCCCGCGCGAGCTCCTCGTACAACGAGAGATAGCGCTCCGCCATCGTCGGCCACGTGAGGGTTCTTGCCAGCTCGCGTGCCGCCTGGCCCATCTCGCGCGCGTATTGCGCGTTCCCGGCGACCCGCTCGATCGCGCGCGCGAGGCCTGGCGTGTCTTCCGGACTGTCCAGCACGACGCCGCACCGGCTGTCGATCACCTCGGAGCCGCCGGCCGTCGCCACCGTGATGACCGGCAGCCCGACCGAAAGCGCCTCGAGCAAAACGAGGCTCATTGCTTCGTAGCGCGAAGGAAACACGAACGCGTCGGTCGAGCGCATCAGCGCGGGCATGTCCGTCACGAAATCGAGAAAATGCACCCGGTCGGCAACGCCCAGCTCGCGGGCGAGCGCGGGATACGTGCTGTTGCGCAGGCCGCCTGCCACGGCCACATGGACATGCGGCGGCGTGAGCGCCAGGGCGCGCAGCACGGCGTCGAGATTCTTGCGCGACAAGCGCAGGTCGCCCGCGAACAGCAGCATGAACACATCGCGTGGCAAGCCGAATCGTTCCCGCTCCGATGGCCCCGGCGCGAACTGGTCCGTGTCGACGCCATTGTGGATCACGCGTAGTGCACTCGCGTCGAGCCCTAGCGCGCGAACCTCTTCGCCGACCTTGTGGGACACCGGCACGATGACGCGCGAGCGGCGAAACGCCCAGCGCTCGCACCATGCGTTCACCCGCGTATAGATGACCTGATAGGCGCCGTACCAGCCGTCGAAAAAGCGGTACGGATAAAAGCCGCAGCGATACCAGCCATCGTGCACGAAGTGCACGGCGTTGACATCCGCGCGAGCCCAGCTGATAAAGCCGTTCACGTGCACGACGTCGTATTCCTCGCGATGCGCCCGGATCCACGCGCCGGTGCGCAGCGCAAACAGCTGGTATTGCAGCAAGCGGCTCGGCACGCGGCTGACCGGAATCTCCACATGGCGCAGCGCCGGATGGGCAAGCAGCTCCGGTGCGACCATCGAGGCCAGAAGCGTGACCTGATGCCCCGCGGCAAGCAACGCCCGCGCGATTTCGTAATTCACGCGCCCCTGCCCGTCGTTCTCGCGCACCACGTGAGTCACGACCAGTACGCGCAATCGGCGCTCGGCGCTCATGAGGGCCGCCCTGCACGCGCGGCGCCGCTCAAGGCGTTCAGACGTTGCATGTGCCGCACGTAGCGCAAGCCGATCACCGGGATCACCGTGCCGATCATGAAAAGCATGCCCGACGAGCCCTGTAGCGTATCCACCATGACCATGATCGCAAGGATCGCGATCGACGCCCCCACGCCGGAAACCGCGAACCGGTCGTCCGAGCGCAGCAGGCTCGCGACAAACGCGCGCCATAGCAGCATGAGCACGCCGCCGATATAGAGCAGTGTGCCGGGCCAGCCGAGCACCCACACCACGTCGACCACGCCGCTGTCCACCACCGAGAGCACCTGGGACGGATCGGCGGCGAGCTTCGCGCCAATTCCGGTCGAACCGATTCCGTGACCGGCGAAGCTGCGCGACGCGATCTCCGAGAAGTTCGTGTAGAAACCCGAGCGCGCCTGGAAGCTGCTGTCGTTCTGGATGTCCTGAATGGTCTGGAGGCGCTTGAGCAACGGTGCGGCCACCTGGTCGATCATGACGGCCGGCGCGCAGAGCCCCACGACACAAACGCCGACCATGATCAAACGCAGCCGGCTCTTGCTGTCGAGCATGGCGAGCGGGTAGACGAGACCGATGACCAGTCCGCCCCACGACGTGCGCACGAGCGTGAACATGAGTGAGGGAAGCCCCACGATGCCGGCAAAGAACTTCGCCTTGCCCGGCGCGCTGACGAGCATGAGGAGCGCGACCATCATCGTGAGCGCGAACGGGCCCGTCGAGTTCATCGTGCTGCAAATGCGCATGCCGAACGGCACGGCGCTGCCCGACGACGACTCCATGCCGGACTGCGCCATCCAGAAAGCGATCCAGGGCGGCGGCGCCACATACTGGTAGATGCCGTACGCGCCCATCACGATGGCGCCGTACACATAGGTCTTGGTCAAGACGCGCCGATAAGTGGGATATTCGCGCCAGGTGACGATGAGATGCCAGGCGATGAAGATCGGTTGCAGCCAGTTGATCAGCCCGTAAGTCGCGGCCATGATGCCGAACTGCGCCACGCCCAGCACATAGCCATAAACAATGGCGATCAGCATCATGATCAGCGGCAGTGCGCGACGCTGGCCGAGATAGCGATATTTGTTCAGTATCGAGAGGCCCGCGAGACTCGCCGCGAAAAACGGCGTCATCATGATGATGCTGGTCTGGTTGAACACGCCGTTATAGAAGTCTGCGAACCGTCGCACTTCCGGCGTGAGGAAAATGAGCCAGCACACCATCGAAACGTAATGGACCGGATAGCGCCGGTACAGCCAGTACGAGACCGCGACGGCCATCGGCATGAAGGTCACTTCGAGCAGCTTGCCCTGGTGCGCCACGATCAGGATGAGCGTCACGACGAAAACCGACACCGGCGTCGCGAGGGGGCCGATCAGGAACGACATGCGCGAGCGCGAACGGCGACGCGCGCGCGCGCGTATCGGCAGGCGCGTCGGCTGGGGAGCGGCAAGAAACGGGGCCTCGCTCATCGCGCGCCCTCAGAGCAGCTCGAACGTGCTCGCGGCGGCAAGCGCGCCACGCTCGCGCCGCCGCGCGGTGAACACGCCATGCTCGCCGCGCATGTGCCGCACGAGCCCGATGAACGGCACGCCGTGCTCCAGAAACGGCCCCTCGGCCTTGCGAAAGCCGAACTGCTCGTAAAAGCCGCGCAGCGTGGCCGGCGCGCTCACGCGCACCGCGCGGCCCGGCCAGCGCTCGACAATCGCCGCGAGCGCGCGCTCGATCAGCAGTTCGGCCGTGCCGTCGCCGCGCCGCGCGGGGCTCGTGAGCACCTTGTCGATGATGATTTCCGGGTCTTCGGCGTCGCCGGGCCGGATGCGCGCGTAGGCCACCACCGGCATGGGTTTGCCCATGTCCTCCACGGCGAAAACGTGGAGCGAGCGCTCGTCGTGGCCGTCGGCGTCGAGACAGACATGGGACTGTTCGACCACGAACACCGCGCTGCGCGCCCGCATGATCAGATACAGCTCGCGTGCCGTGAACTGATCGAATTCGAGCGTTTTCCAGTTCATTGATCCTCCTCAAGCTTTTGTTCCGTCGCGACACGCGGTGTCGCCATGGCCACACGTTACGCCTCGCGACCCTTCGATCTCCGTGCGGAAGCGTACCGACGATGCTGCATCGCGATCCGTTTAATACGAACAACCGGCACGCCCGTCTGCCCGCGCGAAAGCAGCGCCGCCGCAGCGCCGCGCAACGGCAGACCGGGACCGACCCGTGAAGAACCCACCCCAAGCGTCCACGCGACCTTTCCTTTGAAGGGGGCAATTTCATGAAAACAGCACTGCGCCGCATCCTGTCCGAGTCCGCCCGTCTCGACGTGCCGCCCGACTCCCTGGCGGACGACGCCGACCTCTACGCCGCCGGGCTCTCGTCGCTCGCGACCGTGCATCTGATGCTCGCGATCGAAGACGAATTCGGCATCGAGATTCCCGACCGGATGCTCACCCGCCGGCTCTTTTCCAGCATCGATTCGCTTGCCGCGGCCGTGACCGAGCTTCAGCAGGCAAAGGCGGCCGTATGAACGCGCCCCTGAAGCAAGACGCCGCGCTCGCCGCGGGCGAGGCGCCGCCCGCGCCGCTCGCCGCGATCGAGCCGGCCGCGAGCTGGCGCGCCGCCGCGCAGCGCGCCATGCAGGTCGCCGCGCAGCACGCGGACGCCGTGGACCGCGAAGCGCGCTTCCCGACCGAGGCTTTCGACGCCCTGCGCCGCGAACGCCTGCTCTCCGCGATGGTGCCGGCGCGCTTCGGCGGCGCGGGCCTCTCGCTCGCCGACGTCGCCACGATCTGCGAGACGCTCGCGCAAGGCTGCGCCTCGACCGCCATGGTCTACGCCATGCACCAGATCCAGGTGGCCTGCATCGAGGAGCACGGCAGCGGTACGGCGTGGCACGCGGCGCTGCTCGAGCGGCTCGTTGGCGAGCAACTGCTGCTCGCTTCGGCTACGTCTGAGGAAACCATCGGCGGGGCCATGCGCACCAGCGCGTGCGCGGTGGAAGTCGAGGGCGAGCGCTTTCGCATCGAGAAGCTCGCGCCGACCATTTCGTATGGCGCGCAGGCCGACGGCATTCTCGTGACCGCGCGCCGCAATGCCGAAGCCGCGGCCTCCGATCAGGTCATGATCGTCACGCTGCGCGAGCAGACCACGCTGGAAAAACGCGGCGTGTGGGACTCGATGGGCATGCGCGGCACCTGTAGCGAAGGCTTTCGGCTTGTCGCCGGCGGCGACGCCACGCAGATCCTGTCGACGCCGTTCAGCGAGATCGCCGACCAGACCATGCTGCCCGTCTCGCACACGCTGTGGGCGGCCGTTTGGACCGGCGTGGCGGGCGACGCCGTGAACCGCGCGAAGGCGTTCTTCCGCGCCCAGGCGCGCGCCAAGCCCGGCTCCGTGCCGCCGGCCGGCATGCGCCTCGCTCAAGCCACGGGCCTGTTGCAGATGATGCAGGCGCGCCTCGCCGTCGCGCTCGACGCCGCGCGCACCGCGCACAACGCCAAGCACGGCGCGAACCAGGCGGACCTGCCGCTTTCCGCGCTGCTCGGCTTTGCCTCCGACATGAACACGCTCAAGACGAGCATCTCCTCGACCGCGCTCCAGGTGGTCCAGGAAGTGCTGATGATCGTTGGCATGGCGGGCTACAAGAACGGCACGGAATACAGCGTGGGCCGCCATTTGCGCGACCTGTACTCCGCGCCGCTGATGATCAACAACGACCGTATTGCGCAGAACACGGCGAGCCTGCTGCTGGCGCAACGGCCGGCCGCTCCTGGGGGAGTCTGAAATGAGCACGATCACCGACACGCGCGCGGCCACCGCGCAGGAAGCGGCCGCCCATGAAGCGGCCGCCGAACTCGAAGCCGACCCGACCCTGCGCGAGCGCCTGCTCGAAAAGGGCATCCTGATCGACACGGGCGAAAACGGCCTGTACGGCCGCAGCGCCGTTTTCGAGGACATCGTGGACCGCCTGAACGCGGCCATCTCGCACCTCGGCGCGGACCAGCAGCCCGAGCTGCTGCGCTTTCCGCCCGCCATGCGGCGCACGGACTTCGAGGACAGCGAGTACCTCAAGAACTTCCCGCATCTGGCCGGCACGATCCACTCGTTCTGCGGCGACGACGGCGGCCACCGGCGCCTGCTGCGCGCGCTCGACGACGCCATGGCCGAGCGCGACGACGACCGCGACGACACCTGGCTCGGCCAGCAAAAGCCCACGCGCGTGGTGCTCACGCCCGCGGCGTGCTACCCGATCTACCCGGTGATCGCGAAGCGCGGCCCGCTGCCCGAAGGCGGCGCGACCATCGACGTGCTGTCGTACTGCTTTCGCCACGAGCCCTCGCTCGACCCCGCGCGCATGCAGATGTTCCGCCAGCGCGAATACGTGCGCCTCGGCAGCGCCGAGGAGGTCATGACGTTCCGGCAGATGTGGATCGACCGCGGCTCGGCGCTCGTGCGCCTCTTGAAGCTGCCGCTCGACGTCGATCTCGCCAACGACCCGTTCTTCGGGCGCGGCGGCAAGATCGTGGCGGACAGCCAGCGCACGCTCGCGCTCAAGTTCGAGCTGCTGATTCCGGTGGCGAACCCCGAAAGCAAGACCGCGTGCCTCTCGTTCAACTACCACATGGACCACTTCGGCGCGATCTGGAAGATCGCCTGCGCCGACGGGTCGGTGGCGCACACGGGCTGCGTGGGCTTCGGCATGGAGCGCATCACGCTCGCCCTCTTCCGCCACCACGGCCTCGACGTGAACACCTGGCCCGACGAGGTGCGCGCGCTGCTCTGGGGCGACACGCGCGCGCGCATCGCGCACGCGCTGGAGGGCCACGTATGAGCACGCCGCTCTCGACTGCCGGGTCGCTCGCGCCCGCAGCCGCTCCCGCGCCCGCCGTGGTCGTGCCGCTGCGCCCGCCGCGCGGCGAGCACGCCTCGCACGCGCTGCATCAGGGCGAGCGCGTGTGGGTGGAGACCAACTGCTACGTGGACCTGTGGATCGAGGTGCTGCACGGCTTCGGCCTCGACCCGCGCGCGGGCTTCGCGTTCACGGTGACGCAGGACTTCGAGGGCGACCAGTTCACGTTTTTCAAGTTTCCGCTCGAAGACCTCGAAACGCTCTACGGCACCCAGGTGCAGGAACTGGCGATCTACGACTCGCTCGAAGACCGCGTGCGCGCGCAGACGCTGCGCGGCCACACGGTGCTCGTGGAAGTGGACGGCTACTACCTGCCCAACACGCGCGCCACCTCGTACCGGCGCGAGCACCCGAAAACCACGGTGGGCATCGATTTCATCGATCCCGTGGGCAAGCGACTCGGCTATTTCCACAACACGGGCTACCACCGGCTGGAAGGCGACGACTACGACGGCGTGTTCCGCAAGCTGCCGCAGTTCTTCGAGCAGCCCGACCTGCTGTTCCCGTACGTTGAGTTCTGCAAGCAGGCGCGCGCGCCGCTCCAGGGACTCGCGCTCGCGCAGGCGTCGGCCGAACTGCTGCGCGGCCATCTCGCGCGGCGGCCAGCGCACAACCCCATCGCACAGTGGCGCGCGGCGTTTCCCGAGCAGCTCGACGCCGTGCTCGCGCGCGGCGAGCGGTACTTCCACCTGTACTCGTTCAACCTCATGCGGCAACTGGGCGCGAATTTCGAGTTCCTGTCCAAGTACCTGCTGTGGCTCAACGAGCACGGCTACGACGTGCCCGAGGCGATCGTGGCGGGGGCGCAGACCATCGCGTCCGAGTCGATGGTGATGCAGTTCCGCCTCGTGCGGGCGATGGCGCGCAAGCGCCCCGACCTCTGCGCGGAATGCTTCGACACCCTGGAGGCCGCCTACGAGAACACGCTGCCTGCGCTCGCGAGGCTGATGGGCTGACGGCTCACGCCAGCCGCGCCTAAGCGGGCACCCAAGCCGCACCCAAGCAGGCCGCCCCACGGCCGGAACCCCACGTACCACGAAAGGAGCCGCCGTGCGGGCGTTGCCAACCGATTCCATCGACTCTCGCGGCGGCCCGGCCGAAGCGGAGCAAGCGCCTCACGCGCGCCCGCGCGAGGCCTCCGTCTGGCCGCGCGCGCTCGACACCGGCTGGCAATGCCTCAGCACGCGCGCGGGCGCCTGCGCGTCGCCCGCCGACTGGCCTGCCGAGGGCTGGCTCGCGGCCACCGTGCCGGGCACCGTGGCGGCCGCGTGGCGCGACGCCGGGCGGCTCGACATCGGCCACCCGCCGCCGCTCCAGCAGGACGATCACTGGTATCGCGTCACCATCGAAGGCGATCGCGAAAACGGCGGCGTGCGGCGCCTGCGCCTGCACGGCCTCGCCACGCTCGCCGAAGTCTGGCTCGACGGCGTGAAGCGGCTCGACTCCGACTCGATGTTCGTCGCGCACGACCTCGACATCGCGCTCGAAGGCCGCGCCACGCTCGCGCTGTGCTTTCGCTCGCTCGCGCCGCTGCTGGCCGCGCGGCGGGGCCGCGCGCGCTGGCGTCCGCGCCTCGTCAATCCGCCGACGTTACGTAACGTTCGCACCACCCTGCTCGGCCACATGCCGGGCTGGTGCCCGAGCGTCGAAGCCGTGGGCCCGTGGCGGCCCGTCGAATGGCTGGGCGACGCGCCCCATGCATTCGATACGGTCGACGTCGCCACCGCCGTGGAAGGCGACGACGGCGTCGTCTCCCTCACGCTCACGTTCGTGCACGAGCAGGCGGCCGCCGCCCGCGCGCAACTCGCGTGCGGCGGCGCCCAGGGCGCGCTCGCCTGGCGCGACGCGCGCACGCTCGCGGGCCGCCTGCGGGTGCCCGGCGCCGAGCGCTGGTGGCCGCACACGCACGGCGCGCCCACGCTGCACGCGCTCACCCTGCAACTGGGCGACGAAACCTTCGACCTGGGCCGCGTGGGCTTTCGTACGATCGAAGCCGACCACGGCGACGACGGCAACGGCTTCGCCCTGCGCATCAACGGCACGCCCGTGTTTTGCCGGGGCGCGTGCTGGACGAGCGCCGACCTCGTGACGCTCGCCGGCAAGCCCGACGAACTCGCGCAGTGGTTCGCGCTCGCGCGCGACGCGGGCATGAACATGCTGCGCGTGGGCGGCACGATGGTCTACGAATCGGATGCCTTCTACCGCCTCGCGGACGAGCACGGCATCCTCATCTGGCAGGACTTTGCGTTCGCCAACTTCGACTACCCCGCCGACGAAGCCTTCATCGCCTCCGTCACGCGCGAAGCCACGCAGTTTCTCGCGCGCACGCGCCGCCACGTCTCGCTCGCCGTGACCTGCGGCGGCAGCGAGATCGACCAGCAGGCCGCGATGTTCGGCTTGACGCCCGAGCAGCGCGAGCAGCCGCTTTTCACGCAACAGTTGCCCGCACTCGTCGCGCGCGAGCGGCCCGACATCCGGTACGTCACGAATTCGCCCTCGGGCGGCGTCTGGCCGTTCGGCACGCGCGCGGGCATCACCCATTACTACGGCGTGAGCGCGTACCAGCGGCCCATGAGCGACGTGCGGCGCTCGGACGTGCGCTTCGCCGCCGAATGTCTCGCGTTCGCCAACATTCCCGACGACGCCACGCTGCACGACGGCCTCGGCACGATTCACTGCCACGATCCGCGCTGGAAGGCCGCCGTGCCGCGCGACCCCGGCTCGGGCTGGGACTTCGACGACGTGCGCGACCACTACGTGCACGCGGTGTACGGCCACGAGAGCGCGCGGCTGCGCTACGAAGACCCGCAGCGCTTTCTCGACCTCGGGCGCGCCGTGGTGGCCGAACTGATGACCGAGGTGTTCGCCGAATGGCGGCGCGCGGGATCGCGCTGCGGCGGCGCGCTCGTCTGGCAGTTTCAGGACCTGCGCCCGGGCGCGGGCTGGGGCGTGGTGGATTCGCTTCGGCGTCCGAAGAGCGCGTGGCATGCGCTCGCCCAGGCGCTCAAGCCCGTGCACATCGGCATCACCGACGAAGGGCTCAACGGGCTCGACCTGCACATCGTCAACGAAACGGCAAAGCCGCTCGCGGCGACGCTCGAACTGCTGTGCCTGCGCGACGGCGCGGTGAAGGTGGCCGAGGCGAGCCGCGACGTCGACCTCGGGCCGCGCGGCGCGCACAGCGTGAGCGCCGCGGACCTGCTCGGGCGCTTCTTCGATTTCACGCATGCGTACCGCTTCGGCCCGCGCCCGCACGACGTGACAATCGCGACGCTGCGCGAGCGCGCGAGCGGCGACATCCTCGCCGAAGCGTTTCATCTGCCCGAGAAGCGCGCGCTCGAACGTCACGACCTGGGCATCACCGCGACGCTCGAACAATCGTCTGCGGGATGGCAGCTCGTGCTGCAAGCACAGCGCTTCGCGCGCTACGTCTACGTGGCCGACGCGCATTACGTCGCCACGCCTAACTGGTTCCACCTCGTGCCGGGCCGAGCGCGCACCATCGCGCTCACACCCGCGAGCGGCGCCGCGGGCCGCCCCCATCGCGACGCCCCGCCCGAAGGTGAAATCCGTGCGATCAATGCCGTCGCCACGGTGTTCTATCCATAGTGTGAGACGCCTTGCGCGCGCAGGCACGCCGCTGCCCGCGCGCCGCGCCCCCCGCTATTACCGCAGACCATAGCGCCTCATGTAACAACAACGAAACAAGTGCAGCATCCCGGGACCGACTCATGGATCGAACGCCTGCGCCCCCGTTCACACCGGCTGCACCCGCACGCAATCGGCGAGCGCCGCAAAGACCCGCACCCGTGCTTGTTCTCCGGGCCGTGCAGGCGTGCTGCGTGCAGGGCGCGTCCCACCACAAAATAACCGTATGTGCGACGACGCACGCAAGCCGTGGAACACATCTGAATCAATTCGGCATGCGCGCGACGGGTGGCGAATCCGCTTCGAACACCGCTTGTTTCAAGCGCAAAGCCCCTTGCAGCAGCATGCCGGAACGCGCGGGAACCCCGCCGCAGCAAGGCTTCGCGAGCGCGGCAACGGCTGGAAGGACGCGCGGCGCACGCCTTCTCGCTGTACAGATTTGAAACAAAAAGCCGGACTTTTTCTCGGCGCGAGCCGCGCGAACAATGCTGCATCGCGCCAGCGCTCGCTTTGCCGTGCGCTGGCACGCTCCTCGCTAAATGAAGGCACCGACGCATGACACAGGCACTTCGCGAACGAAGGCCGGCGCGTCAGGGGGTTTACGGGGCCCACACAACGCACTCATGGCACGCCGCGCGTGCAGAGACTCATGAGATGCGGTGACGGGGGAAAAAACAGAATGCCGTGTTTCACGCGGCTTCGTGCGAGGACCAATCATGCTCACCCTTCAATCCGATCTGCACGGCAATCATTTGCTCGGTGCACTGCCCACGCATGAGTGGCAGGCGCTTGCGCCCGATCTCGAACTCGTTCATCTGCGCACCGAGCAGTTGATCTGCGACTCCGGCCAACGCATTCACCACGTCTACTTTCCCACCACGGCGGTCATTTCGCTGCTCTCGACGATGGAAGACGGCGGCTCCGTCGAACTGACCGCCGTCGGCCGCGAAGGCATGACCGGCGTGCCGATCCTCACCGGCGGCGAAACCATGCCGAGCCGCGTGCAGGTGCAGCACGCGGGCTTCGCCTACCGCATGAGCGCACAGGCGCTGCGCCAGCACTTCGCGCGCTCGGACATGCTACGCCGCCTGATGATGCTCTACATGCACGCCCTGCTCACGCAGATCGCGCAAACCGCCGCGTGCAACCGCCATCACTCGCTCTCCAGCCAGTTGTGCCGCTGGCTGCTCAGCGAGACGGACCGCGTCGCGTCGAACGAGCTGGCCGTCACGCAGCAACGCATCGCCGACATGCTCGGCGTGCGCCGCGAGGGCATTACCGAAGCGGCGGGCAAGCTGCACGACCAGGGCCTCATTCACCATCATCGCGGCCGCATCGAGGTGGTGGACCGCGAAGGGCTCGAAGCCCGCGCGTGCGAATGCTACCGGCTCGTACGCCGCGAGTTCGACCGCCTGCTGCCGCGCCTGCACCAGGCCGAGACCGTCGCCTGAGCGCATCCGCAACAGCCGGGGAGCTGTCATGTTTCGCAATACCGCAAGGGCCTTCGACGCGTTCTTCGTGATCGCAGGCGCTCTGCTCGCCCACCGGATGCGCTACTCGTCGCCAATCGGGCTCGAAGACACGCAGCGGCTTCTGATCGCGTTCAACTGCGCGCTCGTGCTGCTGCTGTTCCCCGTGTTCGGCATCTACGAGACGTGGCGCGGCAAGTCGCTGCCGGCGATGCTCTCGCGCGTGGCCGCCGCCTGGCTGCTGATCGTGGTGGCCGGCCTCATGCTCAGCTTCACGCTGCACCGCACGGAGGCGATCTCGCGGCTGTGGTTCGGCTACGCGACGCTCATTTCGGGCGCGCTGATCCTTTCCACCAAGCTGATCGTGCACCTGGCGCTGCGTGTGGCGCGGCGGCGCGGCCTGAACTATCGCTCGGTCGCGCTCGTCGGCACGCCGGGCTTCACGCGCACGCTGCTCGCGCACCTGGAGCAGCGCGCGCACGCGGGCTTCAAGCCCGTGTGCGTGTTCGACACGACGCAGTTCGCCGACATGTTCGCCGAGTCGCACGCGCGCATCAACGGCCTGCCCACGCTCACCGACATGAACGCGTTCGTGCAGAAGGTGCGCGAGGAGCACATCAACGAAGTCTGGCTCGCGCTGCCGCTTTCCGAAGAGCACACGATCTACCGCTTCACGCGCGCGTTCCAGAACGACTTCGTGAATCTGCGCTTCGTGCCCGACACGCGCAGCCTCGCGCTCTTTAATCACTCGCTCGTCGACGTGCTCGGGCTGCCCACCATCAGCCTCACCGGCATGCCGATTCCGGCGCCGCAGATGTGGCCGAAGCTCGTGTTCGACCGCGTGTTCTCGCTGGCCGTGCTCGTGCTCACGCTGCCGCTGTTCGCCGCGATCGCCGTGGCGATCAAGCTGAGTTCGCCGGGGCCCGTGTTCTTCAGGCAAATGCGCAAGGGGATCGACGGCCGTCCGTTCGGCATCTACAAGTTCCGCTCGATGACCGTGCACCGCGAGGAGGAAGGCGTCGTGACGCAAGCCACCGAGCACGACGCGCGCGTGACCAGGGTGGGCGCGTTCCTGCGCCGCACGAGCCTCGACGAGCTGCCGCAGTTCTACAACGTGCTGCTCGGACAGATGTCCGTGGTGGGGCCGCGCCCGCACGCGCTCGAACACGACGATCTCTACAAGAACCTCGTGTACGGCTACATGCATCGCTACCGCATCAAGCCCGGCATCACGGGCTGGGCCCAGGTGAACGGCTACCGGGGCGCCACGCGCAAAGTCGAAAAAATGGAAACGCGCGTGAAGTTCGACCTTTTCTATATCCACAACTGGTCGTTCTGGTTCGACATCAAGATCGTGCTCATCACGCTCGTGAAGGGATTTGTCGGCCGCAACGCCTACTGACCAAGCTTCACCCGGGGGAGTCAAGGACGTGAGCCAGGCATTCAGCCTTTCCGTGGTCGTGCCGACCTATCGGCGGCCCGCCGATCTCGCACGCTGTCTCGCAGCGCTCGACGCACAGGAGCGCCCCGCCGACGAGGTGATCGTCGTGGCGCGCGCCGACGACCACGCCACGCACGACCTGTTGCGCACGCGCGTGAGCGGGCCCGGCACGCGCAATCTGCGCGTCGCGCCCGTCACGCAGCCGGGCGTAGTCGCCGCTTACAACATGGGCCTCGAAACCTCGCGCGGCGAACTCGTCTGCTTCACCGACGACGACGCCGCGCCGCATCCCGACTGGACGAGGCGCCTGGAAGAAGCCTTCATCGACGACGACACACTCGGCGGCATCGGCGGGCGCGACATCGTGCACGAACGCGGCACCGTGCTCACGGGCGCCGCGCCCAACGTGGGGCTCGTACGCTGGTACGGCCGCGCGATCGGCAATCATCACATCGGCGCGGGGCCGCGCCGCCGCGTGCAGGTGCTCAAGGCCGTGAACATGGCGTTCCGGCGCGCGGCCGTGACGGGCATACGCTTCGACGAACGGCTGCTCGGCAGCGGCGCGCAGGTGCACTGCGAAATGCAGTTCAGCCTCGACGTCGTGCGCCGCGCGTGGACGCTGATGTACGACCCCACTATTCTCGTCGATCACTTCCCGGCACAGCGCGCGGACGAAGATCAGCGTTATGTGTTCAACCGCACGGCGTTTTACAACGCTTCGTTTAATCTGCGACTCATCATGCGCGACCACCTCTCACCGGCAGGTCGCTGGGCTTTCATCTTTTACGCCACGTTGATTGGCACGCGCGCGGACCCGGGGCTTGGCCGTGCGCTCACGCTGGCATTCGGCCGGACCGGGCCGACAGTCGCCATGCAGCAGTGGTGGATTGGTGTACGCGCTCTTTTTGGCGCCTGGCAGCAGGACAGACGCTGAAAGGATCGGCGCGCACGTGTAACGCGGGGAAACTGACCATGCAGACAAAAAACATCATCGCGGGGTTGGCAGTGTTGTCGCTCGGCGCGTGCAGCTTGACGCCCGGCGGCTTCTTTGACGAAAGCAATTTGCGCGAACCCGCGCCTCCCGCGCAGCAGACGGCGCCGCCGGTCTACGACGTGCTGCCCATCAACGCGCAATACTTCATTCAGCACCCTGACGACAACGCGGCGTTGCTCACGTGCCCGCTGACGTGCCTCACGCCCGCCACGCGCGCGGCGTACGTCTACCATATCGGCATCAACGATTCGCTTCAGGTGATCGTTTGGGATCACCCCGAGCTGACCTCGCAAGGCGGCGCGGGCACCGGCACGCCTCCGCTGCCAGGCGGCACGGCGGGCGGCGTGACGGGTGGCGCGGCCGCGGGCGGCGCAGCAGGCTCGGCGGGCGGCGCGACGGGCGGCGGCGGCACCCTGGGCGGCGTGTCGGGCGGCGGCCAGATCGGCGGGCTCGAACTGCGCGTGGCGGCCGACGGCACCATCTTCTTTCCGCGCGTAGGCCGCGTAAAGGTGGTCGGCCTGACCGCCGAAGAGGTCCAGCAAAAGCTCACGCAAGGCTTGAGCCGCACGATCCGCAATCCGCAGCTCGACGTGCGCGTCACGGGCTTCAACAGCAAGCAGATCCAGGTGCTCGGCGACGTGCGCGTGCCCCAGGGGCAGGCGATCACCGACATGCCAATGTCGATCGTCGACGCGCTCAACCGCGCGGGCGGCGCGCAGCAGGACGCCGACCTGCAAAACGTCGGCGTGACGCGCGATGGCGTACGGCATCAGATCGATGTCGATTCGCTGGTCTCGACGGGCAACATTCAGCAGAACGTACTACTTCGCGACGGCGACATCGTTGACGTGCCCGATCGCAGCAACAGTCGCGTGTTCGTGCTCGGCGAAATCGCGCATCCGTCGATCGTGCCGATGAACCGCGGCAAGCTCACGCTCGCCGACGCCATCGCGAACGCCAACAGCATCGACAACCGCACGTCGAATCCGCACGCCATTTACGTGATTCGCGGCATCGACCCGCAGCCGGGCCCGAACCACACGGTCAAGACGAAGCTCGCCACGCCGCAGGTGTTCCGCCTCGACATGACGCAGGTCGACTCCATCATGCTGATGACCCGGTTCGAACTGGCGCCGCGCGATGTCGTGTACGTGCAGATTGCCCAGTCGGCGCGCTTTAACCGCTTGCTCGACCTGATTACGCCGTCGTTGCAGACCATCTTCTTCACGAAAGAACTTGTGAACCCCTGATATCCGCGACCGAGAGAGCTGACAATGAGTACCTATGACATTGAAGACATCTCGCCAGCCCGCGGGGGTGACGAGGACGAAGTGATGCGCGATCTGGTGCGCATGGTCGTCGACCAGATCTGGTGGGTGATCGGCATCGCGGCGCTGGTGCTGGGAGCGGCGATCTTCTACGCCCAGACCGCAACGCGGATCTACTCGGCCGACGCCATGCTTCAGATCGACCCGTCGCAGCAGGGGTCGGCAACCGCCGCTGCGATCGGCTCACTGTCCAGCGCCGGCAGCGGCATGATCCACACCGACGCGGAAATCGAGATCATCAAGAGCCGCAGCGTGGTCGAGCCCGTGGTCGAGCAGTTCAGGCTCAACTTCGGCGCGGGCCCGAAGATGCTGCCGTACCTCTCGCGCATCTCCCAGTTGTTCGCGCGTCCGGGCCATCCGATGCCGGCCTGGTTCGGCATGCGCTCGTACGCCTGGGGTGGCGAGCAATTCGCCGTCGATTCGATCACGGTGCCGAAGGCGCTCGAAGGCGTGCAGCTCACACTGCGCGCGCGCGGCGAGAGCCGCTTCGATCTCCTCGATCCGGCGGGCCGACTGCTGCTGTCAGGAAAGGCCGGCACGCAGGCCGAGGGCAACGGCGTCACCATCAAGGTGACGCAGCTCGTCGCGCGCCCCGACACCGAGTTCTTCATCACGCGCGCCAACCAGCTCGACGCCGTGATGGGCCTCGTGGGCGGCCTGCAAGTCATGGAGCGCGGTCACGACACCGGCATCGTGCAGCTTTCGTTCATGGGCACGGACCCGAAGGCGATCACGGCGATCACGAACGCCGTCGCTCAGTCGTACCTCGCGCAGCGCACCACGCGCGCGCAGGAGGAAGCGAGCAAGATGCTCGACTTCCTGAACAGCGAACTGCCGCGGCTGCGCCAGGATCTCCAGCGCGCGGAGCACGCGCTCTCCGAATACCAGGCGCGGGCGGGCACGTTCCAGCCGACGGCCGAGGCCTCGGTGTATCTGCAAGGCGGCCTCGACTATGAAAAGCAGATCGCCGCGCTGCGCATCGCGCGCGCGCAACTGCTCACGCGCTTCACGATCGACAGCCCCGAAGTCCAGCAGACCGACGCGCAGATCGCGGCGCTTTCCGCCGAACGCGCGCGCTTCGAAGACCACTTCAAGGACCTGCCGGGATCGGAGCGCGAAGCCGTCTCGCTGCAACGCGACGCGAAGGTCGCCAACGACATCTACGTCGCACTGCTCAACCGAACCCAGGAACTGTCGATCCAGAAAGCCGGCACGGTCGGCAACGTGCACATCATTGACGAGGCGCTCGTGCCGACCGTGCCGGTCGCGCCCAAAGCCGGCCTCATCATCTCCGCGGGGGCGCTCCTCGGCGTGCTCGCGGGGATCGCGTTCGCGTTCTGCCGCCACATGTTCATCACGGGCATATCGGACCCCGAAACGATCGAGCGGCGCTTCTCGTTGCCGATCTTCGGCTCGATTCCGCTCTCCGCCGAGCAAACGCGCAGCGACCTGAAGATCGCCAACAGCAAGCAGGCCGCCCTGCCCGCGCCCGAGCGAAACGGCGTGATGCGTGCGGTGCCTTCGGGTGTCGCGCGCCTGATCCGCCCGCGTGCAGCCCGCCCGAGCGAGCGTGGCCACATGGCGCAGTCGGACATGGTGCCGGTTCCCGCGCCCCATGCGCCCACCCGCGCGCTGCTCGCCAAGACGCATCCGTTCGACGTTTCGGTCGAGGGTTTGCGGGGCTTGCGTGCGACGCTCCAGTTCGGCCTCGTCGACACGCCCAACCGCATCATCGCGTTCACGAGCCCGACGCCCGCCGACGGCAAGAGCTTCCTTTGCGCGAATCTCGCCGCCCTGTTCGCCGAGTCGGGCAAGCGCGTGCTGCTGATCGACGCGGACCTGCGCCGCGGCCGCCTCGCGCAGTACTTCGGCCGCTCGCCGCAAGGCGGCCTGACCGAGCTGCTCACGGGTCAGGTCGACTTCGATATCGCCGCGCGCGCAACCGGCGTCTCGGGGCTGCACTTCATCGCGTCGGGTGCCTACCCGCCGAATCCTTCCGAGATCCTGACGTCGAGCCGCTTCACGGAGATGCTGCGCCGCTTCTCCGAAGAATTCGACCTCGTGATCATCGACACGCCGCCGCTGCTCGCCGTGGCCGACTCCTCGATCGTCGCGAACATCGCCGGCGCAACGGTTCTCGTGATCCGCGCCGGTGCGCACACCGAACGCGAGATCGGCGCTTCGCTCAAGAAACTGCAACGAGCGCGCGCCCGGGTGATAGGCGGCGTGCTCAATGCCGTGGAACTCAAGCGTGGGGCCCGCTACGGCCACTATGACTACGCGTATGCCTACACGTACACCACCGACATGTCCGGATCGGACTATCCCAAGCCCTGACGCGAGCCCGCGGGACCGTGCGAACGTGCGAACGTGCGAACGTGCGAACGTGCGAACGTGCGGCCCCGCGCTTCCTGACTTAGGAGTGTCCCATGTATCGGCAGCAGCGCCTCGGAGCGCACATTACGCGCAGCGTGATGCTTCTGTGCACCTACCTGCTCGTCGCGGCAGCCGCCGTTTGCGGCAATTACGCCAAGCACAGCTTTGGTGACGGCAACACGGGCACCTCGCTCACGGAGATTATGGACGGCACGGCCGAGCGGCCGTACGTCTACCGGCAACTGCTGCCGACCATCGCGAACACGGCCGAGCGGCTGCTCCCGCAGCCGCTCAAGACGCGCTTTCTCGAGCATCTCGCCCAGGACGCCCCGGCGCACAACCCGCTGCGCGCCACCTTCACACGCGCGAAGAGCACGGACGATCCCGCTTACGCACTGCGCTATTACGTCGTGTACGGCCTCTCCTTCTGCTCGCTGCTCGTTGCGATGCTGATGCTGCGGCAGGTCTGCCTCGACCTCGCCGGCGACGAAGTGGCCGCCACGCTTGCGCCTCTCGTCCTGGCCATCGTCATGCCGGCCACCTACTTCTATGATTTTCCCGAGCTGATGTTCATGGCGACCGCCGTCTGGCTCGCGTGCCGGGCGAAGATCGCATGGCTCGTGGCGCTCACGCTCGTGGCGACGTTCAACAAGGAGTCGTTCCCGGTTTTCGCGGTGACGCTCTATCCGTTCCTGCGCCTGCGCGCCTCGCGCCGCGCGGCCGTGGCGTGCATCGGCGTCTGCATCGCCGCGGGCGCGCTCGTCAATGCGCTCGTCAAATACCGTTACGCAGGCAATGCGGGCGACCCGGCGCTGTTCAATCTCTGGTTGAACCTGCGCTTCTATGCCAACCCGCGCAACTACTTCCTGACCGAGTGGACCTACGGCATTCCGCTGCCACGCCCCACCAATATCGTCATCCTTGGGCTGCTCGCGCTGCTCGTCTCCACGGGCTGGAGCGCGCTGCCAAAGTGCGCGCGCCGCCATGCCCTGCTCGCCGCCGCGTGCAATGTGCCGCTCTTTCTCGCGCTCGGCTACGTCGACGAAGTGCGCGCGCTCAGCATGCTGGACGTGAGCGCGGCGCTGCTGTTGTGCACCACCGCCTCGGTCTTTCTCGCCGGCGCCGGCTCCAGGCGCCAGACCGGGGCTGCCGGGGCCCGTGGCTCGTTTGCGGTGACGGGCGGCGCGCCGCCCGGGCGCCCGGCCGAGGCAGTCAACGACATCTAGGCAGTGCGCAAACAGCCGGTGGTCCACCGCCAAAGCAAGTCAACCACAGCAGGTCAACCACAGCGGGTCGACCACAGCGGGTCAGCGACAGCGCGTCGACTCGAATCGGCACGCGACGACGGCCGACCGGTTCAGGAAAAGCAAGGGGGAAGCTGTGAAACGAGTGAATCTCTGGATCGTCCTGGCGCTCATGGGCGTAGGCGTTGCGCTTGTCTGGGGCGCCACCGCAAACAAGCCCGAGAGCCTGAACTGGAGCGGCTACGGCTATACCGACTGGCTGATCACCTATGACCACGGGTTCGTCCGGCGCGGCCTGGGCGGCGAGCTGCTCGGACTCGTGCGCGAGAAGGCCGACTGGATCAGCGCGATCAACCACCTCGTGTTCGTGAATTACACGGTGCTGTGCGTGCTGCTGTTCGCGCTGTGGCGCGCCTCGCGCTGGCAAAGCACCCCCGCGATCCTGCTCGCGCTGCTGCTGCCGGGCGGGCTCGTGCACATGGCCCTGGGCGGCGAGTACTTCTTTCGCAAGGAGATGCTGTTCCATATCTCCCTTGCGATCGACTGCCTGCTTTATATCTCCATCTGCCGCGCCGGCACGGATGCGAGGCGCTTGCCCGCCGCCTGGCTGTTCTTCGTCGTCTTCCTCGCGCAGTGCGTGGCGCTTCCGCTCGTGCACGAAGGATTCGTGTTCATCTCGTTTCCGGCCTTCTACCTGCTCGCGCGACGCGTCGCGCAAATGCTCGCCCCCACGCATCTCACTTTCACATGGCTCGTCCGGCTCGGTCTTTTCATCCAGCTGGTCATGCTCGGCGTGTGCTTCCTGTGGCGCGGCAGCCCACAACTCGCGAGCGAGATGTGGATGACCCTCGACCCGGCGCTGCGCGCCCTGTTGTCGCCGAAATCGCCGGACATCCCCTTCGGCGCGGTCACCGTGCTCGGCTGGAGCACGCTCGCCAATCTGGCCATGTCCCTGCACGTCGTCGTGTCGGGCCAGTTCTGGGAGTGGGCTGTCGGCGCCATCGGCATTAGCGCGGTGCTCGCCTTCATCACGTCGCGGCGCGATGCCAGCGCGGGCGTGTGCTCTCCCGACCTGCTGCGCCGCCATCTCGCGATCCTGTGGTTTCTCGCGCTCTGCTCGATTCCGATCTTCATCCTGGCGATGGACTGGGGGCGCTGGCTTTCGGCCGTCGCGCTGTCGTACCTCATGCTGCTGCTCGCCGACGGCACTGGGTCGATCACCACGCCCGACGTGATGAGCCGCGTTCCCGCCGCCCTGCGCGCGCGGCTCGAGCCCTGTTTCCAGTACGTGTCGCGCGACCTGATACCGGCAATCGCATATCGAAGCGGCCGCCACGGTAAAGCGCTTTTCTTCCTCTCGCTGTTCTACTGCCTGACTTTCCGGCTGCCCGAATGCTGCATGTTGATGGGCTTTAGCCCCTTCTACCGGTTCCGGCCGCTGATCGACCAGTTCTTTCATTGAATCGCCCGAGGGGTCGGGCATCCCGCGTACGGTCCGCACGCGACCGTACGCAACCACATGCAACGCCGCACCTCACCAGGTAGCGAGACACCAACAATGAAAAACAATTCCAGCCGGGGCGCGAACGGCAAGATCGATTATCTCGAAGCGCTGCGCTTCCTCCTCGCGTGCCTCACCATGGCCTGGCACTACTATTATTTCGGACCCCTACTCGGTACGATCAGCGCCGATCCCGTGAATTTCCCGGCGCTGCGCTACTGTTCGTTCGGCGTCGACATTTTTTTCGTCCTCAGCGGATTTATCATCATCGGTTCGGCGCACTCGCGCAGCCCTGGGCAATTCCTCACGAACCGGCTCGTGAGGCTCGGGCCGTGCCTGCTCGTTTGCGCCCCGATCACCTTTGCGGCGAACTTCGCCGCGGGGTACTCGCCTTCGTCCCTCGGCCTGCTCAGCTCCGTGCTCGTGCTGCCGCTTCCGCTCATTTACGGCGTCGACTGGTCGTACTGGTCTCTCGGCACTCTCGTCACCTTCTACCTGATCGTGTTCGCCGCCATGCACTTCGGCGACATGAGCAAACACGCCTTGACGCTCGCGCTGCTGCTCGCGCTTTACAGCGCCGCGACGCTCGTGCCCGGCTTTGCGTTCACCGCCGGCCCGACGACCCCTTACCCGTTCGAACGATACGCGCCGTTCTTCGCGGCCGGCATCCTGCTTTACCTCATCATCATCAAAAGGCGCTACTCGGCCGTCGTTCTCCTGGCGCTCGCGACCACGTTCGTCCTGATCGCCATTCGCTCGTGGATGGAGGCCGCACGCATTTCCGAGCTGCTCACGAAAGCGAGCCCGGCCCCCATCAGCGGGCCCTTCATGGCGCTGGCCGCGCTCGGCATCTTTATCTGCTTTACGCGCAAGGCGAACTACGCGTGGCTCCAGCGGCTCTACTCGGTCCTGGGCCGCACGGCCTACCCGATCTATCTGGTCCACCAGAATCTCGGCTACATGATCATCAGCTTCGCCGAGAAGCGGCTGCATCTCAGCCTCGACCTGCGGCCCTATGTGATGGTGTTCATGGTCCTGCTCTCCGTGGTGATCGCCGTGTATATCGAACCGCGCCTCGCCGTGCGTTACCGCCAGTTCCTCAACCAGTTTGCCAGCATGAAGCGCCCGATGTGGGCCCGCGTGCGCGGCTCGAAGGCGGGGGTACGCGACCTCGAATAGCCCAGGCCCCTGCCGATACCGCCGCAGCACAGCACGGCACAGCACGGCGGCGTTCGCGCGCCCCGCTGCGAGCGATGGTGCGTTGCCGTACAGAGCACGAACGCGACCACTCGTAGCATCACGGCTGACAATGCCGCATGCTCCCGGCACGGCGCTGCTGCCACACGCGACCGGCGAGGGCCGCCGCACGTGCAGGCCCCGCGCACGCAAAGCCCGCGTCCGTCGTCCCCTCGCCGTCGCCACGGGACGGCGCGCTCCGGCATCCGGACCTTCATTCGGGCTTCGCGCACATGGACACGCTTTTCACCACCAAACCGCTCGCGAGCGAGCGCCGCGATTACGCCGCCATCCTCCTGCCGGTGGCAATCTGGCTCGTCGCCGTCATCGCCGCCGATCCGCGCGGCAACATCCCGCTGAACGACGACTGGTCGTACGCGCTCACGGTGCGCACGCTGCTCGAAACCGGCCAGTTCACGCCGGGCGGCTATACCTCGATGACGCTGATCGGGCAGACCCTCTGGGGAGCGCTCTTTTGCCTGCCGTTCGGCTTCTCGTATACGGCGCTGCGCATCTCGACGATCGTTGCCGGCGCCATCGGGCTGGGTGCGTTTGCGCTGCTGCTCCAGGACGCGGGTTGCGATCGCCGCAAGACCATTGCGGCGACGCTGGTGCTGGGCTTCAATCCGATCTGGCTCGTGCTGTCGGTATCGTTCATGACCGATATCCAGTTCGCCGCGTACTCGATCGTCGCCACGATGTTTTTCTGCCGCTTCCTGCGCACCCGCAAGACCGGCGTGCTGCTCGCCGCCATCGTCTTCGCGCTCGCCGCGGTTTCCGTGCGCCAGCTCGGCCTGAATCTGGCGATGGCGATGTGCGCCGCGCTCCTGCTCGAATCGCGCAAGGACAAGCGCGCGATCGCGCTCAGCGCCTCCGGGGTCGCGGCCAGCGTTGCGTTCCTCGTCGGCTTCGTGTTCTGGCTGCACGCGCGCGACGCCGTGCCGGCCATGGCGAGCGCGCCCACCGACTCGTTTGGCCGCTCACTCGCTTCACTGCACACCTTCGCCATGAAGCTCGAGCAGTTTGCGCGCGGCATCCTCGTGCATATGGGCTGGTTCCTCTGCCCCGTGCTGCTCTGGCGCGCGCCCCAGATGATCGCGCAATACAAACAGCAACGCCACGGCCGCCGGATCCTCATTGGCGCCGCTGTGTTCGGTCTGGTCTGGTTCGGCCTGATGGCCGCGGTCCGGCCGCTGCCGCTCGACTGGGTCACGATCAACGACGGCGGTCTCGGCCCCGTGCGGCTTCACAGCGCGCCGGGCACGCTGCCGGGACCCGCGCCGCTGCCCAAGGCATTCTGGCTGCTCATGACGTTCATCGCGGTTGGCGGCGCGACGCTCATGCTGCTCGAATTGGGGCTGGTGGTGCGCTCGCTCCTCAATGCACTACGCAAGCGCCAGTTTGATGGCGCGGCGACCTTGCGCGCGTTCCTGCTGTTCAACGCCGTCATCTACCTCGCGCCGCTTTTCGTGGCCGGCTACTTCGACCGCTATCTGCTCGTGCCGACCTTCGCGCTGCTCGCCCTCTTCACGATCGAGTGGCAGGGGGCCGCGAGCGCCGAGCCCACGGAAAAAGCGCGTAAGGGCATGCGTACGTACGGCGCGGCGGCCATGTTCGCCCTCGTTCTCACAGGTGCCTATGGTGTGGCCGGGACCCATGACTACATGAGCTGGAACCGCGCACGCTGGAGCCTGCTCGACACGCTGCTCAACCGGGGCGTGAAACCGGCGCAGATCGACGGCGGAGAGGAGTTCAACGGGACGTATCTGTACGACCCGAACTACGTCGAGTCGCCGACAAAGAGCTTCTGGTGGGTCATCGACGACGAGTATCTCGTGCAGTTCGGCGGCCAGGACGGCTATCACACGGTCGCGAGCGTCGACGTGGACGGCTGGCTGCCCAACTTCCGCACACAGCTTCTGGCGCTGCGGCGCGATCCGCGCTGACTGCGCACTGACCGCGCGGTGACTGCGCGGTGACTATATCGCGCGCGCCGATTAGCGCGGCGACATCGACGGGCTCGCCTGCGATTCGTGACGGGCGGGCATCGCAAGTGCCGGCGCACCCCGCGGCGCACGCTCCATGTACACCGCGATGCCCTCGCACAGCAGCAGTGCCGCCGTCACGTAGAGCATGCTGAGTGCGCGCACCTCATCCCCCCAGCCAAACAGCAGATAAAGCGGCACATTGATCGCGAGGGCGATCAAAGCGTGCTGGCGCGCCGCGCCTGGCAGCCGCTTCCAGCCTGTGCGGACGATCGTAAAGAGTACGAACAGGATGACGATATTGAAGCCCTTCGGCAGCAGAATCCCATACGTCCAGTCGCTGAGCAGATAGTTGCGCGGATTGGCGAGAAAACGCAGGTTGGTCATCAGGTTGAATTGCGCGAGATCGCCCGGATTGCCGGCGTAGCGCAGTTTCATGATCACGTTGACAACGCCCGCGGCCAGCACGCAGGCGCCCACCACCGCGAGGGCGTGACGCAGCGACACGCGCTCGCGCAGGAACGGATAGAGGCACACCGCAAAAAACAGGAACGATTCCTTGTTCAAGGTCGCCAGCGGCGTGAGCAGGATGAGCCAGATGCCCTTGCCGCGCGCAGCGAACCAGACCGCGAGCGCCATGAAAAAGAGCTCGGGAAAGTCCCATAAGTTGCCGGCCGGCATGGCCAGCGCGAAGGCAAGCGGTGCGAGCGCCGCCGCCGCCGGCTTGCCGGTCAGCTCCAGGCACACGGCGCGCAGCATCAGCATGCCTGCCAGCAGCGCGGCGAAGTCCATGAAGTAGACAAGGTGGTAGCGCAGCGCGTAGCGGGGATTGCTCGCGTCGGTGGCGCGCGCGAATGTGTTGGCCAGCCAGTTGTGCTTGGGGTAGTCCTGCTGGAGATGCGCGATCAGACGGTCCGCGACTTGCGCGGGTAGCGCTTTTTCGGCCAGGTTCGCGGCATAGGGCACAAGCTGGCGATACACATACGGACGATCCGCCGTGGCGTCGAGCATGAGGGGCAGCGCGTCGTGCGCCGAGTCGTCGCGCAATGCGTACTTCGCGAAGAAGCCGCAGAACGACGCGGCCGCCACCAGCACGTACAGGCTCACCAGCAGGGCGCGGCAAGCGAGCGCCCGCGTGGTCGAACCGGATCCATCAGAACTCGTCATCACCGACTCCGTAAGCACGTCGATCCCCGCGCGCGCGACGGGATAGTGTTCGACGATACCAGCGCCGCCCTTGCGGCAGCGTTCGATGGACAACATTGGCCGCGCGGGCGAAGCGACTGCGCGATGCCGCACAGACGTACGGTGCGCCGACGTTCAGGCTTCACATGCTCGACACAGGTGCGAGCCCTTTCAGATGCGCGCGAGGCGTCCTCACCGACCCGCGCAGCCCTGTTCGAAGCGGACATTCAGCGAGGTTTTCATGCAACGCGCAGATCGAGGCCGCCAATTTCCGCCCTTTGGCGTCAAAGGTGCGGTGCTGACGTTCTTCATGTGCTTTTTCCTGTTCATGTCGAGCGGCAGACTGGGCAGCTTCGATGCGGGCCAGCAGCTTGGCGCCACCGTGCTCGCCATCGAAACCGGCCATCTGGGCACGGCGCGTCCGCCCAATGCCGTCACGTGGGTGCCGGGCCCCGACGGCCTCTACTACGAACCGCACGATCTTGGCGCGGTGCTGCTGATGTATCCGGCCACATGGATCGCTTTGAAGACCGCTCACGTCCACGGCGACGAGGCCGCGCGCAATCCGCCGCTCGCCGCCCGGGTGGGCGTGGCGCTGACCTATTCGCTGTCCTCTGCGATCGGCTGCTATTTTCTGTTTCTGTTGTTCGCCGGATTCTATAGCGTGCGCGAGGCGTTCCTGATTTCCTTTGCGTTCGCGGCGGGCAGCTTCTTCCTGCCCTATGCAAAGAGTGCGTGGGACGTGCTGCCGTGCGCGTCGGCGGTTTGCGCATTCCTTTACTACGCCCAGCGCATCGCGCGCCGCGAAACCGCCCTGCGCGTGTTCGTGGCCACGGGCGCGTGGCTGGCCGTCGCCTGCACGTTCCGCTATTCGATCGGCCCGGCGCTGCTCGCCGCACTCGCCTTCGTGGCGTGGAAGAGCCGCGCGCCCTGGCGGGGCTGCGCGAGCGCGCTCGCGGCGTTCTTCGTGCTGCTCATTCCCACGTTCCTCTACAACGTCGTGCGTACGGGTTCGTTCGTCGTTCCTGCCACGGCGTCCGACTATTATCTGCACGGACTGAACGCGATGGACGGCAACCCGCTGGTCGGGTTCGCGGGGCTGCTGTTCGGGCCCAACCGGGGCCTTTTCATCTACTGCCCGATCCTGCTGGTCGCGCTGATCCTGCCCTCGGCCTGGCGCGAACTGAGCGCGCCGCAAAAGCGGCTCATCAAGGGCATGTTGCTCGGCAGTCTGCTTTACACGCTCATGATCTCGCGAATGGCCCACTGGGGCGCGTTCGGCTGGGGCCCGCGCTATTTGCTGCCCTTCCTGCCCGTGTTCTTTCTCGTCGCCGGCCCGTGCCTCGTCCATATCGCGCGACGCTCGCGCCCGGCAGCCAGTGTGATTGTCATCGCGGCGCTCGCCTGGAACCTCGCGCCCGCGACAACGAACTGGCATGTGCCCCTCGCCGAATATCCCGGCGCATCGTTGCAGGAAAGCCTGCATCCGTACGCGCTCGAAGGCAGTTGGACCATGCTCGAGTACGGCCTGAACGGCCAGCCCGCGGTTTTTGCGCTCTCGGACCCGGCGTTCGCACTGCATGACGACGGCCGCCGCTTTCCCGACTTCTGGACCGCGCGGCTGATCGAGCGTGCGCCGCTCGGGACCGCCGCCGGCTGGTTCATCATCGCCATGCTGCTCGCAGGCATGGCCGCCGCGCTGCGGCGTATCGTGCCCGAAGTACCCGAGGTGCCCGCGCCGGGCCGGCGCCCGCACACGCTCGGTGCACCTGCGCGCGCCGCCATGAGCGACGGTGTGGATTGAACGTCACCGGAGCGCGCCGGGCGCAACCCGCGCGAACTTCGCGCTTGCCACAGGCGCAAGCGAATCACGACCCACGACCCACGACCGTTATGCGGCGTTCCGGGGCGCGCGGGCGCGCGCCCGGTCGCTCAATGAGCGGCGGTGCCGGCGCCCGGCAGGCAGGCGCGCCACGCCTTTGACGTGCGGATGATCGGCAGAATCTGCGAGAGCGCACCGCGCTTCGCGAGGTATAACGTCAGGTGACCGAAATAAACGACGAGAAATGCGGCGAAGCGCAGCGGAGCGCGCTCGATCACGCCGTACCGCTTCACGCCGATATAAAGCCGCGCGGCTTCGCAGCACACCTGGTAGCGGGTCAGGCCCGTCGCCATCTTCGTGCCGTTGAGAACGCCACCGCCCGGCATCGTGTCGAGCGAGCGCATACGGGGTTCCAGCTCGATGGCGTAGCCGTGCCGCAATGCGCGCAGGCACAGCTCGGCGTCTTCGGTGCCGAAGAAGATGTTCTCGTCCCAGAGGTCGCGCGTAAAGAGCGCGAGCGGAAACATCGAGCAATGCATGTTCACGCATTGCGGCACGTCGCCTCGCGTGAAATAGCACGCGAACGATAGCCGCAGCGGCCAGCACTGATGGAGATACGGACCGCTCGATGCGCCGCCGGTCAGGATCGTCGTGGCCCGCCGCGCTTCGGGAAGATCGAGCAGATGCGCCGACGCCTGCTCAAAAAAATCAGGATCGACGAGGATATCGTCGTCAACGAACGAAACGTGGCTACAGTATGGCGCCTGCTCCAGGCAATGCCGCACCGCGTTGTTACGGTTCGCGCAAACGCCGCGCCTCGGACCGGTGAGATACACCACGCCCGGATGGGCCGCGACTGCCGCCTGATTCGCCGCACGCACCGCCGGGTCCGGCGAATCGTCGCTCACGAACACCATCGCGGGCCGCAGCGTGCAGCGTTCGAGATTCGCGAGGCAGGCTTCGAGGCGTTCGACGCGGTTCATCGTCGTGATGCAGACGGCGAACGCCGGCTGCGACGCAGCGCTCTCGCCTTGCGAAACCGGCATCTCAAGTGGCGGCACTGCGGATATGTTGGTATGTGTCGTCATTCTCTGCGCTCCTCGCGCGCGGGGGATCGTGAATTCGCGGTGCGCTCCAGCATGGCCGAGGCCAGTGCATGCGCGGCAAGCGGGCAAACCGGGCGTCATGTCCGCGCACCGCTCGCTCCGATCGTAGAAGTACGCGCAGGGGGAGTCTGTACGCGCGCACACCCTCTCGCGCACGCGCGCGCGGCGCGCGTCGGCTCATCGGGATTTCGCGGTCTGGCTCCCGTCATCCGCGCGCGCCAGCAAGGTCCGCATCCGGTCGAGATAGACCTCGACGGAAAAGCGCTTCGCCACCTCGGCGCGGGCCTCGAGCACGAGCGCGCTCGCCAGGGCGGGCGCACCGCGCAAGGTTTCAATCGCCTCGGCGAGCGCTGCCGGATCGCCCGGCGGCACGAGCCAGCCATTGCGCGCGTGCTCGACGATTTCGACTACGCCCCCCGCCGCCGAAGCAATCACCGGCCGGCCGGCGGCCATGCCCTCGACGATCACGCGCCCGAACGGTTCCGGCTCGGTCGACGTGTGCAGGATCACGTCCATGGCCATCATCCACGCGGGCATGTCGTCGTGAAACCCGGCGAAGATCACGCGGTCCTGCACGCCGAGCCGCGCGGCCTGCTCGTGCAGCGCCTCCACATACGCCTCTTCGCCGAACAGCGCCGAGCCCACCAGCACGAGATGCAGATGCGGCAGCCGCGCAAGCGCTTCGAGCGCGATGTGCTGGCCCTTCCACGGCGCGAGCCGCCCGAACAGGCCCGCGAGGTAGACGCCCTCCGGCAGCCCGAGCCGACGGCGCAACGCACCGACGTCGGACACTTGCCGGCCACTGAACGCGCCGAGATCGATTCCATTGTGGACGACCGGCACCGCGTCGGGCGCGCAATGCGCGAGCGCCACGAGCGACTGCGCGGAGGCGCGCGAATTCGCGACCACGTGATCGACGGCGTACCGCACGAGCCAGCGCACCACGAACCGCTGGAGCAGGCCGAAATGCTCGCTCGACATCACGTCATGCAAATACCAGACGATCTTCTTGCGATGCAGGGGCTTGCCGAGCGCGCCCAGCACGAGCGCCTTTTGCGTGTTCAGGAACAGGATGTCGAAAGCGCGCGCACGCCGCGCGATCGCGCGGACCTGGCGCAGGATGCCGGGCAGCGCGCGAAGCCAGTTCAGACGTACCGTATCTTTGCGGATCTGTGAAACGCTCGCCTCGCACACGAGGCTGACCGGCACGCCGAGCGATTCGAGCCGGGCGCGAAACGGCCCGTCGGAGAGGAGCAGCACTTCATGGGGCGCGCCCCATGTCGCCGCGAGCGGCATCAACGAGAACTCGGCGCCACCTAATTGCCCGCTTTGATCGACGAACAACACGCTAGGCGAGTTCGTGCGCACAGCAGACGACGTCTGGTCGGACGAAACGGCAACGGGCGACGATGCGAGCGTAGGCATGGCGGCAGGTCCACTCCGGTTGATCGGAGTCTCGAAGCGAGACATCTGGTTAGACGAGATTATTTGCTCCCCACGCGTGAAGCAGTGTGGCCGCCCGCACTTACGAGCGCTAGTCTCGGCCCTACTCTGTGCATGTGAGCCTGTTTATGGGCTCGTGCGCCACCAGGAGGAGAGACGCTGTCATGAAAGTGGCCATCGTGCACGACTGGCTCGTCGTCTCCGGCGGTGCCGAGAAAGTGCTTCAGCAGATCATTGAATGCTTCCCCGACGCTGACCTGTTCAGCCTCGTGGACTTTCTCGAAGACCGCTCGATCGTACGCGGCAAGTCCGTGCAGACTTCGTTCATTCAGCATTTGCCGTTCGCGCGTCGCCGCTATCGTGGCTACCTGCCGCTAATGCCGCTCGCCGTCGAGCAGTTCGATCTTGCGAGCTATGACCTCATCATCACCAGTTCGTACGCGGTCGCCAAAGGCGTGCTGGTCGGCCCCGACCAGACCCACGTGAGTTACGTGCATTCGCCGATCCGCTACGCCTGGGACCTCCAGCACCAGTACCTGCGCGAATCGCACCTGACGCGCGGCATGCGCTCGTGGGCCGCGCGCGCGCTGCTGCACTATCTGCGCAACTGGGACTCGCGCTCGGCCAACAGCGTCGACCAGTTGCTGTGCAATTCGCATTTCGTCGCGCGGCGCATCATGAAAACGTATCGCCGCGAAGCGTGCGTCGTGGCACCGCCCGTCGATGTGCAAGGGTTCGAGCTGCACCCCGAAAAGGAAGACTTCTATCTGTGCGCCTCGCGCATGGTGCCGTACAAGCGCATCGATCTGATCGTGGAAGCCTTCGCCGCCATGCCCGAGCGTCGCCTCGTGGTGATCGGCGACGGGCCGCAGATGGCTGCGGTGCGCGAGAAAGCCGCGCCCAATGTGAGCATTCTCGGCTATCAGCCCTTCGAGGTGCTCAGGGATCACATGCAACGCGCGAAAGCCTTCGTGTTTGCCGCCGAGGAAGACTTCGGCATTGCCATTCTCGAAGCCCAGGCGTGCGGCACGCCGGTGGTCTGCTACGGCAAGGGCGGCGTGCTGGAAACGGTCATACCGCTGGGCGAGCCCGAACCGACCGGCATTTACTTTCCCGAGCAGACGGTGCAGTCGCTGAGCGCCGCAGTCATGGCATTCGAGCGCAGCATCCACAGCTTCACCCCGCAGTCCTGCCGCAAGAACGCCGAGCGATTCTCGCCCGCCGTGTTCCGTCGCGCGTTCATGGTCGAAGTGATGCGGACCATTGCGGCTCAAAGCATGATTCGTGATATTTCGCACACCGAAGAAGAAATGCGCCTGATTGTGCGGTAGCGCACGCTTCGACGCACGTCTTGCAACGTGTATCCCTCGACGCGTGCCCACCCTGCGTGCGGCACGCGCTGGTCTCCCCTGCATTCAGGCGAACCTCAATCCCCTGGCCCAGGCACGGCGCGCCTCGAATGGAATCGAGGCACGCGTGTGCGTTGTGCGTTCCCGTGCCGCTTCCTATCGCTTCCTATTGCTTCCTATCGCACGAAGTCGAATACCATACAGTTAGCTAACCGTAACGAAAAAAATCGCAGGCAAATGTAATGCCATCGTCAGTTGGGGTAAGTGCGGAGGGCCACGCATGCTAAATGATTGACCACGAATAATAGCCAGCAGAAAAACTTACTTCTCGCGGGCAAAAAGGTCATGTTCAAGGAAACCACATCGGCAAATCCGCCTATCCTGGCGCCAGGCATCCTCGCGACAGCGGAGACCTGTGTCGAAACGCGGACGCGGCAGGAGACCGCGAGCGTCTTGTTCGTTGACCAGAGCGGACAACTGGGCGGTGCGGAATTCTCGCTGATGCCGCTCGCGGCCACATGGGACGCACGCCGCGAAGTGCTGTTGCTCTCCGATGGGCCGTTTCGCGAACGGCTCGAATCGCTCGGCGTGCCGGTGAGCCTCGCGTGCGAGGCGAGCGTTTCGGGCATTCGCAAGGACACGCTGCGCCTGCATTGGCTCGGCGCGTTGCCGGGCATCGTGCGCCAGGTGCGCGCGATCGCTCGCCACGCCGAGCACTTCGACATCCTCTTTCTCAACACGCAGAAGGCGCTCGTGCTCGGCGCGCTCGGCAAGCCGCTGCACCGCAAGCCCATCGTCTGGCATTTGCACGACATCATGTCGAGCGAGCATTTCGGGCCGCTGCAACGGTTCGTGGTGCGCTGGCTCACGCGCCATGCCGTCGATCACGTGATCGCGAACTCGCGCGCATCGGCCGATTCGCTCGTGGCGCTCGCGCGTTGCGCGCCGGAAAACGTGCCGGTCGTCCACAACGGTGTCGATCTCGACGAGTTCCGCTGCGAAAGTGCGCCGGACATGGCCGGGCTGCGCGGTCAGTTCGGACTGCCGGAGAACGTCTATCTCGCGGGGCTGTTCGGGCGGCTCGCGCCGTGGAAGGGTCAGCACATCGCGCTCGAAGCGCTGGCGCGCGTGCCGGACCTGCATCTCGTGCTGGTCGGCTCGGCCCTCTTCGGTGAACAGGAGTATGTGAAATCGCTGCATGCCCAGGCCGCGCGGCTCGGCGTGCAGGACCGCCTGATCTTCGCCGGGTTTCGCGACGACATGCCTGCGTGGATGAAGGCGGTCGACGTGATCCTGCACACCTCGACGGAGCCCGAGCCGTTTGGCCGCGTGATCATCGAGGGCATGGCGGCGGGGCGGCCCGTGATCGCGGCGGCGGCCGGAGGCGTGACCGAAATCCTCCGGCATCGGACAAATGGCTGGCTGGTTCCGCCACGCGACGTGACGGCGCTCGCCGACGCGATTGAAGTCCTGCGCGCCGCGCCCGAGATGGCGAATCGCCTCGCGGCGCAGGCCCTGGACGATGTCGCGCAGCGCTTTTCAGTCGGCGCTTACCTCGATCAGATGAAACGGGTGATTGCAGGCACTTCCGGGTGAACTGCCGGGTGAACGTGCAAACACATGCCGTTGTGTGCCTCGGCTAACGGTTGGCGGATAGTGGCGTACCTAAGATGGGAACATGTTTACGTCACTTCGTACCGACTGCAAATCATGAGCGTATCGAAGCTCAGTTCATGGGGCCACTACCCGTACGCACCGCAAACCGGACGCACGCCCGGCTGGCGCGAAAGCGTGCAGGCCGCGCTGCGCGAGGCGGGTGGCGGCTCGGGCACCACACTGCCGTTCGGCAACGGGCGCAGTTACGGTGACAGTTGCCTCGCCGCCACCGATCACGTGGTGGCGCTGCGCGGCCTCGACCGCTTCATCGCCGCCGACTGGAAAACCGGCGTCGTGCGCGCCGAAGCCGGCGTGACGCTCGGGGAAGTGCTCGCGCTTTCGGTGCCGCGCGGCTGGATGCTGCCCGTCACGCCCGGCACGCAGTTCGTCACGCTGGGCGGCGCCGTGGCCAACGACGTGCACGGCAAGAACCACCACGTGCGCGGCACATTCGGGCGGCACGTGCGGCGCTTTTCACTGCTGCGCTCCGAGCGCGAACCGCTCGAATGCGCGCCCGGCGAGCACACGGAGTTCTATCGCGCGACGATCGGCGGGCTCGGGCTCACGGGCATCGTCGAATGGGTCGAGCTGCAACTCGTGCCCGTGGCGTCGAGCCGTCTCGCCACCCAAACCATTCCGTTCGGCAACCTCGACGAATTCCTCGCGCTCTCGCACGAATGCGATGCGCAGCACGAATACGGCGTGGCGTGGATCGACTGCCTCGGGCGCGGCGCGTCGCTCGGGCGCGGCATCTATGTCTGCGCCGACCACACCGCCGACCGCTGCTTCGACATGCCCCGCAGCCGCATGCGCGGCGTGCCGTTCGCGCCACCGTGGTCGCCCGTGAACCGCTACACGCTCAAGCTGTTCAATGCGTGGTACTACCGTCGCGAGGCCGCCAAGGCGGGCCCCGCCGTGGTCGACTACGCGAGCTACTTCTACCCGCTCGACAGCATCCAGAACTGGAATCGCCTGTATGGGCGGCGCGGCTTTCAGCAGTATCAGCTCGTCGTGCCGGACGCCTGCGCGCGCGACGCCCTGCATGCGTTCCTCAACGCGATCGCCTCGTCGAACGCAGGCTCATTTCTCGCCGTGCTCAAGCGCTGCGGCCCGCTCGTTTCGCCGGGGCTGCTCTCGTTCCCGATGCAGGGAATCTCGCTCGCACTCGACTTTCCCCAGCACGACAGCCGCAATGCCACGCTCTTCGCGCGGCTCGACGCGATCGTGCGCGAAGCGGGCGGCCGCCAGTACCCGGCCAAGGACGCCCACATGAGCGGTGCGGATTTTCGCGCCGCCTACCCTGCGTGGCAGGCGCTCGAACAACTGCGCGATCCGGCCTTGATGTCGCGCTTCTGGCAACGGACAACCCGGTAATGGACAAGAACATTCTGATCGTCGGCGGCTCATCGGCCATTGCGGTGGCCTGTGCGCGCGAGTGGGTCAAGCGCGGCGCGAACCTCATGCTGGCCGGCCGGCACCCGGCGCGGCTCGAAGCCGTCGCGCAGGACCTGCGCGTGCGCGGCGCGGGCCGGGTCGGCACCTTCGTGCTCGACGTCAACGACTTCGACCAGCACCGCGCCATGCTCGACGCGACGCTCGCCGAGCTGGGCCGCATCGACATCGTGCTGCTCGCGCACGGCACGCTTTCCGATCAATCGGAGTGCGAACGCGACCCGCAGGCCGCGGTGCGCGAAATCACCGTGAACGCGCTGTCCACGATCGCCCTGCTCACGCTGCTCGCAGGCGTGTTCGAAGCGCAAAAGAGCGGCTCGATCGCCGTGATCTCGTCGGTCGCGGGCGATCGCGGGCGGCCCTCGAACTACGTGTACGGCACCGCCAAGGCGGCGGTGACGACCTTCTGCGAAGGGCTGCGCGCGCGCCTGTTCAAATCGAACGTGAAGGTGCTGACGATCAAACCCGGCTTCGTGAACACGCCGATGACGGCCGGACTCGCGCTGCCTGGCCCGCTCGTCGCCAGCCCCGAGCGCGTGGCCAACGACATCGTGCGCGCCGTGGAGCGCGGCAAGGATTTGATCTACACGCCGTGGTTCTGGGCCGAAATCATGCTCGTGATCCGCTCGCTGCCCGGCTTCGTGTTCAAAAGGATTTCGCTATGAGCAGTCCGGCCACCGGCATGACGCTGAGCCGCTCTCGCCTCGTGTTCTGGTATGCGGTGTTCGCCGCCATTTCGATCGGCGCGAACCTGGGCAGCCAGAGCCTCACGTTTCATCTGTACCAGGGCGCGTATGCGGTGCCGCTTTCGGTATGCGTGGGCACGGGCGTGGGTCTCGTCGTCAAGTATCTGCTCGACAAGGCCTGGATCTTTCGCTACGAGCACCGCAGCGTCGCGCACGGCGTGCGCACGTTCACGCTCTATGTCGCCATGGGGCTCGGTACGACGGTCGTGTTCTGGATCGTGGAGTTCGGCGCGGATGCGCTCTTTCACGGCGAAACCGCGCGGCTCGCCGGCGGCGCGCTCGGTCTGGTGATCGGCTATGTCACCAAATACCACCTCGACAAGCGCTTCGTGTTTGCGTGAGCGCCCGCGTGAGTATGCGACTGAGCGTGAGCGCCGGTGCGGTGCCGCACAGAGACGGCGAGGCACCGCCGCTACGATGAGTTCTCGCACCGGGGGGTGTGCGCGCGTTGTGCGCGCCGCGCTCCGGACAACGCAGCAGCAGCCGGCGACTCACCCGTTTTCGTCCCGGCACGGAGAACGATTATGGCCACTCCCGCAGCCAACCCCGTCCCGCTGTGCGTGGACCTGGATGGAACGCTCACGCGCACGGACCTGCTGTTTGAAGCATTCTTCGTACTCCTCAAGCAGAGTCCGATGTCGATCTTCCTGTGCATCGCCTGGGCGCTGCGCGGACGCGCCTATCTGAAAGAGCAGATCGCGCAGCGCGTGAATATCGACGTGGGCGTGCTGCCCTACAACACCGAACTGCTCGCGTGGCTGCGCGACGAACGCAAGAGCGGGCGCGACCTGTATCTGTGCACGGCCACCAACCAGCGTCTCGCTTCGCAGATCGCCGCGCATATCGGCCTCTTCACCGGCGTGTTCGCGAGCACCGCCAGCAACAACCTGCTCGGCAAGAACAAGGCGCGCGCGCTCGTCGAGCAGTTCGGCGACCGCGGCTTCGACTACGCGGGCGACGCGAAAGCCGACGTGCCCGTCTGGCGCCAGGCGCGCAATGCGATCGTGGTGGGCGACAAGCACACGGCCGCCATGGCCCGCAAGGCGAACGCCGCGACCATTTGCTTCGAGCAGAAGCGCCAGTTGATTCCGCTCGTGCTCAAGGAAATGCGCGTTCACCAGTGGGTGAAGAACGTGCTGATCTTTGTGCCGCTGCTCACCGCGCACCGCTTCGATCTGCCTACGATCACGGCCGCGTGCATCGCCTTCGCGTCGTTCAGCCTGCTGGCTTCCTCGGTGTACCTGCTCAACGACATGCTCGACCTCGACGCCGACCGGCGTCATGCGCGCAAGCGTACCCGGCCGTTCGCTTCGGGGCGGCTCACGCTAAAGTTCGGCATCGTGCTCACCATCGCGCTGCTGATCGCTGGCGGCGGGCTTGCAGTGCTGCTGCCCTGGAAGTTCGGCGTCGTGCTGGCCGCCTATTTCGCGACTACTGTGGCGTACTCCTTCGTACTCAAGCGCATGACGCTCGTGGACGTGTTCGCGCTCGCGTGCCTCTACACCGTGCGCGTGATCGCCGGGGGCACCGCGACCGGCGTGCAGTTGTCGTACTGGCTGATCCTCTTCTGCGTGCCGATCTTCCTTTCGCTCGCCATGGTCAAGCGCTATGTCGAACTCGACGCGATCCTGCGCGCAGGCAAGACAGAAGCGGCGGGCCGCGGCTACATCACGCAGGACATGTCGATCCTGCGCTCGTTCGGCACCGCGTCGGCCTACCTCGCCGTGCTCGTGCTCGCGCTTTACATGAACACGCCCGAGATGGCTCGGCTGTATCTGCATCCACAGGCGCTGTGGGGCACCTTCGCCTTGACGCTCTTCTGGGTGAGCAGGATCTGGATGTGCGCGTTTCGCGGCACCATGCACGATGACCCGATCGTGTTCGCCTTCAAGGACCCCACCAGTCTCGCCGTCATCGCCCTGTGCGGCGTCACCGTGGTGATGGCGATCTGACGTCACCCCCCTGCCTGAGCGGCGCGCGTCCACGTGCGGCGCGCGTCGCGCCGCCGCCGGCAATCGAAGCGCTCCAGGCCGCGAAATACACCAGCAACGATGCGGGAGAACGGCGCGAATACGCCGCCGTGCGAGCCGGTTCGTCGATGCGAAAAGCGATGGGGTATCGCCTGAGGTGAAGGGACGCGGCCCTGTGTGAAATGCGCCGGTTGCCGGGCTGCACTTCAAGGGCCGCACTACCAGCGCCGCACTACCGGCACATCCCTCTCAGGTTGCTCTGGAGAACACAAAATCGGCCGTGACCGGCAGGATGCGCTGCAAAACCGGGGCGCGCCGCAATGCGTAGTAGTAAATCATCGGGCCCGCCAGACGGTTCGTGAGCGTCGGGCTGTTGAATGTCGCCGGCTCCAGCTTCGCCATGCGCGCGAGCTGCTCGATCTTGCTGGACACGAGCACGTCTTCGGGCACTTCCGGGCGATTGCGGTTCACACGCGCACGCGCGAGCGAATGCATCATGGCGTTGCAGCTCGGCTCGTGAAGGTAGAGAGCGCGGCCGCCCGCTCGCAGGATGCGGTGGAGTTCGAGCAAGGTGCTGCGATGGCGGACGAAGTGGTGCGCCGCCGAATAGGCGAAAATCAGATCGAACGATTGATCCGCAAACGGCGTGTCGTAGCTTCGGCAAGCTTCCGTCTTGTCCACCTTGCATTCGTAGATGCGCTCCCATTTGCCGATTGACGCGATGGCATCGGGCGCGATATCGGTCGCCGTCACGTGAATGTGCGGGTACATGTGTTTCACCAGACAGCTCGCCCAGCATTGGCCGCCGCCGAGTTCGAGCACGGATTCCGCTTTTTCGAAAAATGAACGATATGCCTTGAGTTTTTCCAGGAAGATGCGCGCTTCGGCCATCTTTTCGAGGATGTTTTCAATCGCGTTCGATTGCGGGCCTTCGTCTTCCGAGTTCGTCCAGAAATCGACTTCTATCCGTTCCTTGATGGAAATGTCCATAACGTTCGCCTCATTTTCGTCGAAACAAGCAATCCAGCCGCGGGATCACGCGCAAAAACAGGTAGACGGTGCCGCTACTTTCTTCGCCAATGCATTTAGACACCAAACGGCGAGAATGGGAGGGGGCTACCGCACATATCGATCAAGGATCTCGTCACACTCGGGAAACACACGGCAATCCCGGACTAGCCACGTTCGTCCAGTGGCAAGGGGCTCGGAGCGGAAAGCGGCGAACGTGGCGCGGTCCGCCTTCTGGACAGCCTGCGCAGCACGCTGATGGCCGGGCGTTCGACCAGAAGGTGGAACACGTACGCGCACGCGAGCGCAATGAGGAAATATTCCAGCGACCAGAGAATGGTGTCCGGCTTGATCGAGCGGAATTGCCACGACACCAGCGCGACATAAATCGGAATGTGCACGATATACAGCGAGTAGCTGAATTCGCCGACTTTCTCCAGCGCGCGCATGACCAGCGTGCGGCTCGCGCGCGCGCGCACCATGATCGAGAGGAGCGGCGCAAACGCGAGCGCCCAGATCTGGAACTGGAAGTATTGCACCGGCGCCGCGCAGCCGAGCGCCAGCAGCACGAAGGCGGCCACGCCAACGCGGCGGCCGGCCGGCCGCGCACCGCGGACATCGCGCTCGGCTACCCACGCGCCGAGATACCAGGCCGCCCAGTATGACGTGAACACGATGATGCCGCGCTGCTCGAACAGCGCATACGAGGCGGCAGCGAGCAGCATCAGCGCGCAGAGCGTCCCGTTCGCCCCGATTCGCCGACGCACGGCGAACAGCAGCGGATAGAGCGCATAGAACTGGATTTCCAGCGAAAGTGTCCATAACGCGCCGTTCGAGCCATAGGTCGGCACCGTAATGCCTTGTAGCGCGAGCAGATTGCCGGCGAAGGTGCGCAGACCGAGATCGCCCAGGCGCTCGTTGTGCGGCCAGAAATTGGCGCTGAAGCTATCCAGCGCGAAAGTGAGCAGCAGTGCGAAGAACAGTACGGGATAGATACGGATGAAGCGGCGCAACAGAAAATCGCCGGCGTCCGGGCGATACAGCGGATTGCGCGCGAGACGCGCCGCGTGGCTGCGATGAATGCAATAGCCGCTGATCACGAAGAAAATCGGTACACCGATCGCGCCCCAGACCAGCGGAATCGTCAGGTAGGCGAGCACCGTATCGAGCGAGAACGGCGCATGCTCACCTGCCAGGTAGTGCCGGATGCCGACCCACGCGATGACACGGCAGTGGAAATACGCGACGACCATCGCGGCGACGCCGCGCATGGCCTCGACATTGCGAGCGCCGTCGCTCTCCCCGCTATTCATCCTTTCGCTCTTTGAGTGAGTTTGGCGAACCGCCTGGCCGGCGCATGGCGCGCGCCATCCGCGCACATTCCGCGCACGATCCGCCTACCATTCACGGACCGGCCGGCGTTTTCGCCGGGCGCGGGCCCGGCTGTCCAGATTTAAGCAGGGCGGCGCCCGCCCATCTGTGCGCGGGCATACACAGGGCGCGGGCCGCCGCACGCGCGAGAGGGCCTCGCCGACTTTGTATAATCGCGCATCGTCTCCTCTCGCCCCGCTTTCATGCTCAGTTTTGCACTCGGCTTTCTCGTCTCATTGCTGGTCACGCTGTTGATCGTGCGCTACGCGCATCTGCATGAAAGGTTCTCCGTCGACTCGGATCTCGCGGGCGTGCAGAAATTCCATGCGCGCCCCGTGCCACGCATCGGCGGAACGGGCATTCTCGCGGGCCTCGTCGTGGCGGCCGTGCAGTTGCACGGCGCGTATCCGGCGGTGTCGGGCGGCATTCTCGGCATCGTCGCGTGCGGGCTGCCCGCGTTCGCCTCGGGGCTCATCGAAGACCTCACCAAGCGCGTCTCGCCGCTCGTGCGCCTGATCTGCACAATGGCCGCCGCCGCGCTCGCGTTCTGGTTCCTCGGCATCGCGGTCACGCGCATCAGCGTGCCGCCGCTCGATTTCCTGCTGTCTTACGCGGCGATTTCGTTCTTCATCACCGTGCTCGCGGTCGCGGCGCTCGCCAACGCGATCAACATCATCGACGGCTTCAACGGCCTCGCCTCGATGGTCGCGTTCATGATGTTCGCCTCGCTCGCCTACGTGGCCTTCCAGGTGCACGACCCCGTCGTGCTCTCGGCCTCGTTCATCATGATGGGCGCGATACTCGGCTTCTTCATGTGGAATTTCCCGGCCGGCCTGATCTTTCTCGGCGACGGCGGCGCGTATTTCATCGGCTTCATGCTCGCCGAGCTGTCGATCCTGCTCGTCATGCGCAATCGCGACGTGTCGGCCTGGTACCCCGTGCTGCTGTTCATGTACCCGATCTTCGAGACCTGTTTCTCGATCTACCGGAAGAAGTTCGTGCGCGGCATGTCGCCCGGCATTCCCGACGGCGTGCACCTGCACATGCTCGTCTACAAGCGGCTCATGCGCTGGGCCGTGGGCGCGCGCACCGCGCGCGAGCTCACGCGGCGCAACTCGCTCACCTCGCCCTACCTGTGGCTGCTGTGCCTCGTTGCCGTGATTCCGGCCACGCTGTTCTGGCGGCACACCGTGCACCTGTTCTGCTTCGTCGTGGTATTCGCGCTCACGTATGTGTGGCTCTACGTGAGCATCGTGCGCTTTCGCTCGCCCAAGTGGCTCGTCGTGCGCAAGACGCAGCGGCGCAACTGAGCGGCGGCTGCGCAGCCACCGGACGGCCGCCGTGGGCTTACGCGCATGTGGCCCCGCTTTGCGCGTAAAATCGGAAGGATCGCGCCGCGCACACCCCGTGCCCAGCGCCCGTTCATTCGCTTCGTTTGCTTAGTTTGCTTCAGGGAGAACCCAGATGAGCCGTTATCTCGCACTCGCGCTTGCCCTCTTCGCCGTAACGCTCGCCGCCTGCAACACCATCGCCGGCGCGGGCCAGGACATTTCGAAGGGCGGTCAAGCCATCACCAACACGGCGGACAAGGTCAAGTAACACGGCCGGTCCCGCAGCAACACACGGGGCGAGCGCCAACACACGCGGCGCTCCCCCTCTCTCCCTCTCCCTCTCCCGCGACTTACCTCGTCACACGCTCACGCGACGCTACGCTCGCGTAGCCGCGCCACTTCCGCCTCCAGTTCGCGTATGCGCTCGTCCCGCGCACCCAGCGCCGACTTGACGTCTGCGGCCTCGAAGCGCTGCGGAATATGCTGCGGACAATTCAGATCCCACGCATGCACCGTGAACACGATCGCCCGATCGGCGCGCGCCTTGTAGCCCGCGGGCATGAGCTTCGCGATTTGCTCCGGGTCGTCGACCACGCGCGCGCGGCCCCAGAGCTTCACGCGCCGCCGCCGCGCATAGTCCATCAGGAACAGATGCGCCTTCGGGTTGTCGGTGAGATTGCCGAGCGTGATGTATTGCTGGTTGCCGATGAAATCCGCGAACGCGATGGTGCGGTCGTCCAGCACGCGCAGGAATCCCGCAGGGCCGCCGCGGTGCTGGATGTACGGCTGGCCATCGGCGTTCGCAGTGGCGAGGAACACGCTGGTTTGCGCCTCGACGAACGCCACGATGTCGGGCGTGAGCGCCACGCCCCAGCCGCGCTCGCGCTCCACACGCGCGTAGAGTTCGCGCGAACCCAGGCGCTCCTGCATCGTCTTGACCGTGGGCGAAAACGCCACGTCGCTCGGGTAGCGGTGCTCGCCGTGGGTACGGTCGTTACGTTCAGCGCCGGGGTTCATGTCGGACTCCTTTGCAGCGCGTTGCGCTGTTCATGCTCGGAGTCCCTAGACTAGGTCTTACCGGTGGAAAAGATAATCCACCACCAACGAGAACCATCCTCCCGAATTTCGGGAACACAAAAACCGGGCCAGGCACGCCGATCGCTATCCCGCCACTTTCGCGCCGCGCACGCACGCGTTGACTCGGCTGACGCGGCATCTTCGCGCGCCGCGCGCCGCGAAGCGCGCTACCCTTGTGATTCACGCCGCGTGGCGCGAGTCCACTCAATCGCCTGGCGGCCGCATGCGCCGGGCGCCATGGCAGGGAGTCGAACATGTCGAAAACGATCTGGATTATCGTCGCCAACCGTGTGACCGCGCGCATCTTCGCCACCGAAAGCCCGCTGGGCGCGATCGAGGAGATCGAGACGCTGCTCCATCCGCAAGGACGCGTTTCGGAGCAGAACCTCGTGACCGACAAGCCGGGACGCACCACGGAGCGCATGGGGCCCGGGCGCAGCGCGACCGATCCCGACACGAGCCAGCACGATCACGAAGCCACGGTGTTCGCCACCGAGATCGCCGCGACGCTCACGAAAGCGCGCAACGACGCGCGCTACGGCACGCTCGTGCTGGCCGCGCCGCCCGCGTTTCTCGGCGCGCTGCGCAAGGCCATCGACGCGCAAACGCGCAGCCTCGTCACGCTGGAGCTGGACAAGGATCTCGCGCTGCTCGATGCGAAGGCGCTGCGCGCCCGCCTGCCCGAGCGGCTCGTGCGGGCCGAGGCCTGAGGCGGGCGAAGCGCGGCGCTCACCACGCTCACCGCGCCTGCTTCACGCCTGTTTCACACCCATCGCGCACTCATCCCGCGAGATGGGCGACGCACGCGCGCACGATGCCGATCGCGTTCTCGCCCGCCAGCATGCCGAGCAGTCCGACGAGCGCGATGGTGGGCGGCGCGGGCGACTTCACCTGCAACACGTTATAGAGCAGCCCCGCGAGCGCGCCGACCGCGAACGACACCAGATAGCCCTTCATCCTCGTCTCCCGTGCGTTCGTGGCGCGCTTACGCCATCTCGATCACGACGCGCCCGCGCGTGCCCGCCGCGACCGCCTCGTAGGCTTCGCGCGCGCGTTCGAGCGGGTAGCGCTCAGCCACCACGGGCGGCTCGAAGCGGCCTGCGTCGAACGCTTCGGCAATCGCCTGCATGAGCGGCGCCGATTCGACCACGCCGAGCTTCGCGCTGTCGGCGCCAAGGAGCTGCGTCTCGTTGTGATAGAAGTCGATCAGGTCGAACTCCACGCGCCGCTTGCCCGTCGCGCTGATCTCGACCACCCGGCCGCGCCGCTTCGCCAGCGACAGCGCCAGTTCGAACGCCACGCCGCCCACGGCGTCGTAGACGACGTCCGCACCCGCGCCGCCGGTCAGCTCGCGCACGCGTTCGACGGTGTGCTCGTCCATCGGCACGAACGCGTCGATGAGGCGTGCGGCCGGCGAACCGGCGAGCGGCGCCTCGCGGCCCACGCCGATCACGCGCGCGCCGCGTGCCTTGGCGATTTGCGTGACCGCCCCGCCCACGCCGCCCGACACGCCGATCACGGCGATCGTCTCGCCCTCGGCAAGGCGCGCGTAATCGACGGTGCCCAGCCACGCCACCACGAAGTTCACGCCGATCGACGCCGCCTGCGCGTGCGAGAGCGCGGCGGGCTTGCGCGCCAGCGCGGCCACGGGCACTTCGATGAACTCGGCGTGCGTGCCGTCGCGCGTAAAGCCGATGTCGCCGCCCGTGCCCCAGACCTCGACGCCCAGCCAGGCCTCGGGGCCCGCCACCACCACGCCGCTGAAGTCGCGCCCCGGCACGCGCGGCGGCACGGTGTGATCGAAATGGCCGGACACGTTCTTCACATCGCTCGGATTGACCGAGGCGCTTTTCACCTGCACGAGCGCGCTGTCCGCCGCAGGAACGGGCGTGGGCAGGTCGAGGTATTCGAGCACTTCGGGCTTGCCGAAGGCCTTGAACTGGATGGCTTTCATGACGGGACTCCGTGGGTTCGTGCGCGTCCCGCCGCCCGGAGAGAGATCGGCGGCGTCGCATTGAAACGAAGTCTAGTTTGCCGTCATCCGGGTGAGTGGACAGATACTTTCGAATTTCGGACAAGCGGGGCAACGCGCCAGGGCAAAAAAAGCCCGCCACGTGGGGCGGGCCTTCTGCCTGTTCGTGTGGCGCGCCTTGCGATCAGGCGCAGTCCACCGGCTCAGTGGCACTGCCGGTTCTCATAGAGTATCCAGTCGCCGCTTTTTTGCGCCACGGTCAGCGGGCAAACGGGATTGGTCAACAACGCATGCGGCAACGCACCCGACGTGCGCACGAAGAAGTACCGGTACTGGTCGCCGTGGTCGTTTTTCCAGTCGAATGTGTCCGGCAACCAGGCGAGCCGGTCCGCCGACATCGACAGCGTGCGCCGTTCGCGATACCGCACGGCCTGCGCCAGCGAATCCGCGAAATTGTAGTCAACCAGACCTTGCTTGTCGGCCTGATACCACGCGGCATAGTGCATGTAGGCAAGCGGATTCCCGGCGGCGGGGCTTACCGGGTCCATGGTCAGAATGAGCGCGCGTTGCGCGGGCTCCGCCGCGGCGAGCACCGTTTCGAACGAGGCGCTTTCCTTGGCGAAATTCAGCAGGCTTCGAGTCTGGATGCCAAAAAACACGATGCAGACCAGGGCGAGCACGCCCTGGCAGGCGAAATCGCGGCGCTGCCGTGCGCCGGGCACATCATCGGCTTGCTCGCGGCGAACGAACACCAATGCATAGAACGGCAGCACATACAGCGCAAAGCGCTCGTAGAGAAGATGCGTGCTCATGCCGCTGCTCGGCACGAATGCCCACATGGCGAGCAGCACGCCCAGCGGCACGAACGCGGCCGGCTCCCGCCGGTTCAGACGCAGGCCGAGCCGGTGCGCAGCCGCGAGCACAAGCAGCGTCGCGACGATCATCGGCCATCGGTAGTCGAAGCCCGCGCCCCAGGTGAACATGAGAATCGAGGCGACCCGGTGCACGATTTGCAGTTGCAAGAAAGTGGGCACGTCCGCTGCGTAGGCCGATTGCGCATTGTGATTGGCAACGACATAGGCTGCGCACAGCAGAATGAGCGCTGCGTACGGCACGAGCGCCAGCAGGGTTGTTGGCAGCTTGCGGCCGCGGGCGCGCACGAGGACGAACAGGCCGCCGATTGCATTGGCAACCAGAAAAACCAGTCCGTGCGCAAAGAACAGCGCCGTTCCGGCCAGACACAGCCAGAACGAGGTTGACCGCGTGGGCCGGTCGGCATGGCGCAGCGCCAACAGCAGATAAAGCAGGCCAAGCGGCGTCGCCACCACGAAGGTATAGAAGCCCCATTGCCAGGCAAGGCCGAAGAACCCCGGCACGAACAGCCAGTCGAGCCGCGCATCGCCATCGAAACGCCGGCGCAGCAGCACGCAGGCGAATACGAATGTGTAATAGCTGAGCGTCAGAGTCAGCTTGAGCGCCGCGCCAACCGACATCACGAGCGTGAAGGGCAACGCGAAAAGATAGCCAAACAGATAAGGCGTAAACAGGTTGATCCGCATCATTTGATGCCAGGGCGACCGCCCGAGCACCAGATCGTGCAACATCGCAACCTGCGCGGCATGCTGCGGAAGATCGACCAGCGGCGGCCTGGGCGCGATCCAGAACAGCAAGCCGCCATAGAGTACCGTCGCGACGAACAGGACCCGCAGCGTCAAGACGCGGCGAGCGAAGCCGATCAAGGGAAGTTGGCGCGGCAATAAAGCTGTGTTCATCGAATCCCTCTCGATTCCCTGGCATACCGGCATGACGCGCTGGCGCCGCGGTCAAGACATCGTTTCATTCTCGATGAGCCGTGGCACCGATCACGCGCTCCGGCAAGGGCCGATCCGCAAAAGCCGGCATGCGTCGACCCGCGACCGAAGCTCGCTGTTCGGCCCCGGTTGCACGCGAAATACTAGGGCAATGCCCTGGTTCATTAAGTACGCGAACGAACATACCCGCGTGTCTCGGGCGAAGGCCGAAAGCCTCATGCACGCTGCCACGATGGCGCACAAGCCAGGCGGGCTCGCATGCGGGCGCTCACCTTGGGGCCGTTTCCAGTGAAACACAATATATTGATTCATATAATGTCTTTCGATAAAGTGAGAGATACCGTACAGCCGTTGACTCTCAACAAACGCCGCGACACATGAACTCCCCGCTCACGCCCGACGCGCTCGCCGCACTGCGCGAATCGGCCGAAAAATGCTGCGCGCTGCTCAAGGCGCTCGCGCACGAAGACCGCCTCCTGCTGCTGTGCCACCTCACCGAAGGCGAGCGCAACGTGGGCGAACTCGAAGCACTCGCCGGCGTGCATCAGCCCAGCCTCTCGCAGCATCTCGGCAAGCTGCGCGACGAAGGCCTCGTTGAAACGCGCCGCGAGGGCAAGTACATCTATTACCGTCTCGCGAGCAGCGAGGTCATCCAGATCATGGAAACGCTTTCGAACCTCTATTGCGGTCACCTGAAGGGGCAAAAGAAGGAGCCACGCGCATGAGCCTCGATCTCGTCCACTTCACGCCGCTCGCCTCGTTCGCGGGCGGCCTCATGATCGGCGCGGCCGCCGCGCTGTTCGTACTCGTGAACGGCCGCATCGCGGGCATCAGCGGCTTGCTCGGGGGGCTGCTGCCAGGCGCCGGCGGCGAGCGCGGCGTGAATGCGGCCTTCATCGCGGGGCTCGTTGCCGCGCCGCTGCTGTGGCGGCTGCGCGCCACGCTGCCCGCCATGCAGATCGACGCGCCGACGCTCACCCTGCTCGGCGCGGGCCTGCTGGTGGGGCTTGGCACCCGCTATGGGTCGGGCTGCACGAGCGGTCACGGCGTATGCGGCATCGCGCGCGGCTCGCGGCGCTCCTTCGTCGCCACGGGCGCGTTCATGGCCGCGGGCTTCGCGACCGTGTTCGCGGTTCGTCACATCCTCGGGGGTTGAGATGCGCAAGCTCAGTGCGTTCGCATGCGGTCTGCTGTTCGGCGTCGGCCTGCTCGTCTCGGGCATGGCCAATCCGGTCAAGGTGCTGGGGTTTCTCGATCTGGCCGGACACTGGGATCCATCGCTCGCCTTCGTGATGGCGGGCGCCATCGCGGTCGCCGCGCCCGCCTTCTGGCTCGCGCGCTCGCGTCAGTCGAGCCTTGCCGGCGCGCCCATGCAGTTGCCCGCCAACCGGCGCATCGATGCGCGGCTCGTGGGCGGCGCGCTGCTGTTCGGCGCGGGCTGGGGCCTTGCGGGCTTTTGCCCCGGCCCCGCGATCGTCGCCGCGGGCGCCGGCGAGCCGCGCGCATGGCTATTCGTCGCCGCGATGCTCACGGGCATGGCGATCTATGCCGCGCTGGAGCGCCGCCGCCGTTCGCCGTAGAAAGTGGAATCCGCTGGCTCAGCCCTCGAAATCGAGCCCGCCGATCAGCACCTCCGGCTCGCCCTGGCTGCGCGTGGTGAAATCGACGGGACGCGCCGACTCCCACGAGGCCATCTTGCGCACGGTGGCTTCGAGGTAGTGCTCGAAGCGCGCCGCGCCGCCGGGCTCCATCAGGCGCTCGATTTCATCGGTGTCCCAGGTGAGCGAAACGTTGAGCGGCCAGGAATAAGGATGCCGGTGCTCGTTCGCGAGGCCGCGCAGGCGCACGCGCGTGGGGTGGCCGTGGCCGGCGTACGGCACGACATCCACCTGCACGGTCGGGCCGAACTGGCTCGCCAGCTTTGCCGCGATACGCGGTGCGAATTCTTCCTCGAACCGTTGAACGGCTTCGATGCTCATGCGCGGGGCACTCCACGGAGGATTGGCTGCGGGTAACGGAACGGTGCTGCGGTCCGCAGTTTGACCAGAATCAAACATCGCGAAGCGTCCTGGCATCCTACCGCGCCGCCCGCGCTTGAGCCAATGCGTGGCAGCCCTTCCTGCGCATCGCCGCCACGCTTTCCAGACCGGGTCGCGTCAGACCGGGTCGCGCCAGACCGGGTCGTGTCAAACCGGTCGCGTTACGCCCCGCCTCGTCAGGCCCGGCTGCGCTCGCGCGCGGCCACGAGGCTGCGCACGCCTTCGAGCGAGTAAAGCACGAGCGCCATCCAGATCGCAGCGTAGCCCACCGCGCGCACCGCGCCGAACGGCTCGCCGTAGATCAGCACGCCGGTGAGCAGTTGCAGCGTGGGCGTGACGTACTGAATGAGCCCGAGCATGGAAAGCGGAATGCGCCGCGCCGCCGCGCCGAACAGCAGCAGCGGAATCGCCGTGATCGGGCCGGACGCCGCGAGCAGCAGTTGCAGCGCGCGCGATGCGTGCGCGAAGTGGCTGTCGCCCGCGAGGCCCACGATCGTCAGGTAGACGATCGCCACCGGGAACAGCAGCACGGTTTCGAGCGTCAGGCCTTCGAGCGCGCCGAGTTGGGCGGTCTTGCGCAGCAGACCATAGCCGCCGAAGGTCACGGCGAGCGCGAGGCTGATCCAGGGCGGCGCGCCGTTTTGCCAGGTGAGCCACACGACACCACCGGTCGCCACCGCCACCGCCGCCCATTGCAGCGGGCGCAGCCGCTCGCGCAGGAACGCGTAGCCGAACAGCACGTTGATGAGCGGATTGATGAAGTAGCCGAGGCTCGCCTCGACGATATGTCCGGCATTGACGGCCCAGATATAGATGCCCCAGTTGGCCGAGAGCAGCACGGCGCTCGCCACGAAACGCATGAGCAGGCGACGCTCGCGCAGCGTGGGGCCGAGCCAGCGCCAGTGGCGGCGCACGACGAGCACGGCCACCACGAAAACGAGCGACCACGCCATGCGGTGCGCGAGCATCTCGGGCGCGGGAATCTGATGCAGCGTCTTGAAGTAGACGGGGAAAAGCCCCCAGAGGACGAACGCCGCGAAGGCGTAGAGGATGCCGGGATTCATACGGAATGTGTGGTTTTTTGCGGCGCTTGGTGCCGAGCCCGTACAGCGCCGCGCACGGCCGCCGAAGGCAATGGCAAGGCGGGCGGCGCGCACGGGATTTCGCGCAACCCTGCGCCAAGCCGCCGGTTTTGCGACAATAGCGGATTTTCACCGCCAGCCTTGGCCGTTGTCCAGCCTGACGCGCCGCTTACGGCGCGCGCTGTCGAACACCCTGAGCGGCGGCGAAGCCCCCGAAGCCAGCCCCAGCCACACCTAACCCCCTGACCGGCCTCCTCGCGCGCGATGTCCTTACCCCATATCGATCTGCTGTATTCGCTGTCCGGCCTCTTCGTCGGCTTTCTGGTCGGCCTGACCGGCGTGGGCGGCGGCTCGCTGATGACGCCGATCCTCGTGCTGGTGTTCGGCGTGCACCCGGCCACGGCCGTGGGCACGGACCTGCTCTACGCGGCCGCGACGAAGTCGGCGGGCACGCTGGTGCACGGTCTGAAGGGTTCGGTGGACTGGCGCGTGACGCTGCGCCTCGCGGCCGGCAGCGTGCCCGCGGCGACGATCACACTGATCCTGCTGCACCGCTATGGCATGGACACGCCGCGCGCGGGGCATCTGATCCAGGGCGTGCTGGGCGCGGCGCTCCTCATCACGGCCGTGGCGCTGATCTTCCGCCCGCAGCTCGCCGCGTTCGCCTCGCGCCACCGTCATGGGCCGGGCGAGGCGCGCACGCTCCTCTTCACGATCCTCACCGGCGCGGTGCTCGGCGCGCTCGTCTCGCTCACATCGGTGGGCGCGGGCGCGATCGGCGTGACCGTGCTGCTGCTGCTCTACCCGGCGCTGCCCACGGTGCGCATCGTCGGCTCCGACGTCGCGCACGCGGTGCCGCTCACGCTGCTCGCAGGCGCGGGCCACTGGCTGCTCGGCTCGATCGACTGGCACATGCTGCTCTCGCTGCTGTGCGGGTCGCTGCCCGGCATCGCGATCGGCAGCCTGCTTTCTTCGAAAGCGCCCGAAAAGCTGCTGCGCGTGCTGCTCGCCGCCACGCTCACGCTGGTGGGCGCGCGGCTCGTCTTCGCCTGAGCGCCGCGAGTGCTCAGGCGTGCGGCGCCTGGCGGAAGAAGTTGCCGTTGAGATCGACCTCGAACTGGCGCAGCCACTGGCCGCGCGCATCGACGCGATAGGCCTGCGCCCACGCGCCGCGCCGCACGATCACCAGCTCACCGTGCTCGGGATCGTTCGGATCGGTCTCGCCGCGAATGTCGAAGTGAATCGGCGCGAAGCCGTGCCGCGCACAGGCCAGCTCGAAGGCCGCCCGGTCGACGAGCGGCAAGTCGGTATAGGTATGGATGGTCATGGCGATTTCCTGCTTTCCAGCGATGAGGCCGCGCTCGACCCCGGAAAGACGCGCGATAACCACGGTATACCCCGAATGGTGGGAAAACTGTGTGTCACTCCGCACCTGTACAACGCACTGCAACATCACAAAATCGCATGACGGGCGCGGCTTGCGCGCCAAAACGGCGGGCGGCGCGCCCCAACCCCGGACATACCCGCACATTACCGCCCACGCGCGCATGAAAAAGCCCCGGATCATGCCGGGGCTCGTTGCCTGCTGTTGCCGCTGGCGGCTCGCCGCCAGCGCCTGTTAGTGCGCTTGTTGGCGCACTCGTGACGGCACTTATTGCTGCATGACCGTCAGCTTGTTCGACACCGACTTCACGCCCGCCACGCCTTGCGCGACTTCGCCGGCCTTGTCGATCTGGCCCTGATCCGGCACCGAGCCGGTCAGCGTGATCGCACCGCCGTGCGAACGCACGCTGATGTTCGAAACGTCCACGCCCTGGGTCTTCGAGAGCGCCTTGCGCACCGTGTAGCCCAGCTTGCGGTCGGCCTTCTTGGCCGTGGTGGCCGGAGCGGCCGAGGTGGTGGCGGCGGGAGCGCTCGCCGTGTCCTGTGCATAGGACACGCTGCAAGCCACCGTCAGGCACAGTGCCGCGCCCAGCGTCTTCAGAATAGCGACCGATTTCATGTTTTCTCCTTGTGTCTTCACGTTGTTGCCTGCGTTATTGCCTGGAATAGGACCGTCGGTCCTGCCGACGGACGGCTCGCAGGCCGCCCGTCAGCCACGGTCTGACGGCTTCGTTACCACTACCGTTGGTGGCGCGCCACGCGCAATGCGCGCGTAGCCGGGCGCCACCAGGGTCTGGACGCCAAGCGAGAGGCAAGGATGGAGGACGTGCAAGGCCCGCCCGCGCGGGTCTGCGCCCGCTTGCTGATTGTGCTGATTGTTATGGCTTGATACTCGATGGCCCGATGCCCGCGCGCCTTGCGCTGGGAACGCGCTGCGAGCGTCGACGCCGCTTGCCAGGCACGGCTGGCGAACCACAATTTAGCCTGGCTGCGCCGCAAGCGCAAAGAGTTTAGCGCAGTGGCCTGTTGCATGCGCACAAGCAAGGCTGGCGAGGCACAGCGCGTGCCGCTGGGACGCCGAATCTCATGTACCATCGGCGCTCAGAGCCCGCGCGACGCGCCGATTTCCTGGCAACAGCCCGGCGGTCATGCGTCAGCGCCAACCCGTGACCCCCCAGGAACCTCCAGAGGCCCGCCCCACCCCGATGAAGTCCCGCACCGGCCGCAAACCTCCCCCCCGTCTCGTCGCGCGCTTCGTGGCGATATCGTGGCGCGATCTGGCCGTCTCGTTCGGTCCCATCCTGCTCATCAGCGTGGCCGCCATCTGGCTCGCGGTGCGCCTCATCCAGCCCGCCCCGCCCAACACGCTCACCATGAGCGCCGGGCCCAAGGGCAGCACCTACTGGAACGACGCCCAGAAGTACAAGGCGATCCTCGCGCGCAACAAGATCACGCTCAACGTGCTCGAATCGGAGGGCTCGGCGCAGAACCTCCAGCGCGTGTCCGACCCGAAGTCGAACGTGGACGTCGCGTTCGTGCAGGACGGCATCGCGACCAAGGTGCCCGACGGCGTCGTCTCGCTCGGCAGTGTGGCCTATGTGCCGCTCGTCGTGTTCTATCACGGCCCCGTCGCCACGAAGCTCTCGCAGTTCGAAGGCCAGCGCCTCGCCATCGGCGCCGAGGGCAGCGGCACGCGCGAACTCGCGCTCACGCTGCTCAAGGCCAACGGCATCGAGCCGGGCGGCCCGACGAAGCTCTTGCCGCTCTCCGGCGATGACGCCGCGCGCGCGCTCGTGGCGGGCAAGATCGATGTGGCCATCCTCGCGGGCGACTCCGCGCAGCCGCCCGTGATGGGCCGCCTCATGCGCATGCCGGGCGTGCGCTTTTTCGACTTCGTGCAGGCCGATGCCTATGCGCGGCGTTTCCCGTACCTCACGGCCATCACGATCCCGATGGGGGCGTTCGACTTCGGCCGCAACCTGCCCGCCGCGCCGCTGCACTTCATCGCGCCCACGGCCGAGCTGGTCGCGCGCGACTCGCTGCATCCGGCGCTCTCCGATCTGCTGATCGAAGCGGCCAAGGAAGTGCACGGCCGCTCGACGCTCCTGCAACGCGCGGGCGAATTCCCCGCGCCGCGCGCCCAGGACTTCCCGATCAGCGCCGACGCCGCGCGTTACTACAAGTCGGGCAAGAGCTTCCTCTATCGCGCGCTGCCCTTCTGGGTGGCAAGCCTCGCCGACCGGCTCGTCGTACTGCTCGTGCCGATCATCGTCGTGCTGATTCCGGGCTTGCGGATCGTGCCTTCGCTCTACGCCTGGCGGGTAAAATCGCGCATCTATCGCTGGTACGGCTCGTTGATCGCCCTGGAGCGCGCGGCGATGGCCGACAATTCGCCCACCGAGCGGCGGGCGCTGATCCGCCAGCTCGATTCGATCGAAGAGTCGGTCAACGGCATGAAAATGCCGCTCGCCTACGCGGAACAGTTCTACGTCTTGCGCGAACATATCGGCTTCGTGCGCGAGCGGCTTGCGGCGACGCGTGAGGCGCGCGCGCGCGAGGACGCCGAGGCCGATGCCGCCGCGCAGGACGACGCAGCCGAGGGCGCGGGCAAGCCGGACGGGGAACCGCGCCACGCAAACGAAAGCGGCGGCGGCGATGGAAGCGGCAACGACACAGCAGGCGAGCGCACGCACTAGTGCTGCGATAAGTACATTGAACCTGAAAACGGGCCACTCGAAGAACGGCCCGCACAAAGCGCACAAGCAGCGCACAAGCGGAGAAACAACATGATCGACGGCATCGACGCCAACCAGCCGGCCTGGTTCTACGACTTCGTGTCGCCGTTCTCGTATCTGTTGCTGGAACAGCACGAGAAGTGGCCCGGCTTCGACTTCGTGCCGACGCCCGTGCTGCTCACGGAGCTGTACCGCCACTGGGGCCAGCCGCTCGGCGCCGCGATCCCGGCCAAGCGCATCTTCACCTACCGGCACGCGCTCTTTCGCGCGGAGCAACTCGGCATTCCGTTCAAGATGCCGCCCGCGCACCCGTTCGATTCGATCAAGCCGATGCTGCTCGCCATCGCGGCCGGCGGCGACTTCGCGTGCGTGCGCGAGATCTTCCGCTTCATCTGGCGCGAGGGGCGCGACCCGTCGAGCGAGGAAGGCTTCGAGCAGCTTTGCGAGCGCGTGGGCATTCCGCACGGCGAGTCGCTGATCGAAGAGGAATCGGTGCGTGCGCAGTTGCGCCGCAACACCAACGACGCGCTCGCGATGGGCGTGTTCGGCGTGCCGACGTTCTGGATGAACAAGCAGTTGTTCTGGGGCGAGGACGCGCTGCCGATGGTGCTGTACTGCGCACGCTCGCCGAACTGGCTCGACTCGCGCGAGGTCAAGCGCATCACCTCGCTGCCTTCGGGCATCGCCAGGGCCACGACGGCGACGGAATAACGGGGGGCGGCGGTGGCGGCCCCGACCGCCGCCGTCTGATCCCCGTCATACCACGCCCCCTATGGCGGCGGCGCGCGAGGCGGCTTATGGTTATGGCTGAGTCCGTGCGCGCCTTGCGCGCGCGCCTTTCCCCGCCACGCCCCTCATGGACGACGATACCGCCCTCTCCCTCGACATCTGGCTGGTGCGCGTGCTGCGCACGCTGCTGGTCGAGCGCAGCGTCACGCAGGCCGCGCTGCGCCTGAACCAGACCCAGCCCGCCATCAGCACGGCGCTGCGGCGGCTGCGCGAGATCCTGGGCGATCCGATCCTCGTGCGCGGCAAGGCCGGCATGGTGCCGACCGAGTACGGCGAATCGCTGCTGCAATACGCGCAGCGGGTGCTGCGCGACGTCGATTTCGTGGCCACGCCGCACGGCGACTTCGACCCGGTGCGCTCGAAGCGCACCTTTCGTCTGGCCGCGCCCGACTACCTGAACGACTTCTTCATGCCGACGCTCATCGCGCGCTTTCGCGAAACGGCGCCGGCGGCCCGCCTCGAGATCCTCTCGCTCTCGCCCACGCTGGACCACCATGGCGCGCTGGACGCGGGCGAGCTCGACCTCGTGATCGGCAACTGGCCGAAGCCCGATGCGCGTTTCGCGCGCAGCGACCTGTTCTCCGACAAGGTGGTCTGCATGATGCGCGCGGACCATCCACTCACGCGCCGCGAACTCACGCGCGAGGCTTATCTGGCCGCGCCCCATCTCGCGCCCACGCCCTACACGGGCGCGCACGCGAGCGCGATCGACCTGGGATTCGCGAGAGCGAAGGCCGAGCGCCGCATCGTCGCGACGCTCCCGTACTTCGGACTCGTGCCGCAGGTGCTGCTGCAATCGGACTTGATCTTCACGACGACGCGCCGCTTCGCCCTGCACTACGCGAAGCTGCTGCCGCTTGCCGTGATCGACACGCCAATCGCCTTTCCGCGCATTCACTGCTATCAGATGTGGCATCCGCAGCCGGATAGACCCAGCGACGTGGGGTGGCTGCGAGGATTGATCGAGGACGTCTCCGGCACGTTGACGGCCGAGCGCACAGCGAAGCGCTCGCGCGCGAAGAAGCCGGCGCACACGGCTGACGACGAAGCGCCCACGCCGCCTCTCGAAGCGGCATAAACGCAGGCGGCGCGGGCCGCAAGCTTGCGCCCGGCGGGCACGCATGAAAACGGGCGCCTCGCGGCGCCCGTTTCGCTGGTGCGTTGCTTTTGCGTTGCTCGTGCGCTCGCTACGATCAGGCGCGCGCCAGCTCGACCGTTCTCACCGCAGCCGGGCGCTGCGCCACCCGCATCTGCATGAGTTGCGCGGCCACGGCCACCGCAATCGACGAAGGGGCCTTGTCGACGATCCCCGTCACGCCGATCGGGCATGTCATCTCGTCGAGGCGATCCTCGACCACGCCGCGCTCCATGAGCCGCCGCTCGAACTTCACGCGCTTCGTTTTCGAGCCGATCAGCCCGAACCACGCGAAATCGCGCCGCCGCATGATGCGCTCGGTCAGCTCGAAATCGAGCGCGTGATTGTGCGTCATCACGAGGAAGTACGCGCCGGCAGGCGCTTCGTCGACGATCGCGGCCGGCGTGTCGGTGGCTTCGATCTGCACGTTGGCGGGCACCTCGTCGGGGAACAGTTCGTCGCGCTCGTCCACCCATTGCACCACGCACGGCAGCATGCCGAGCAGCGTCACCAGCGCGTGACCCACGTGGCCCGCGCCGAACAGCACGATATGCATGGGCCCGTAGTGCGGCACCGGCGTGCTGCGGCGGCCGATGATCACGCGCCCGGTTTCGTCCACGCGCACGCAATGGTCAGGATGCCGATTCATTTTGCTGCCCCCTCGCGCGCCATCGTCCGAACCGCGCGCACGCCCTTCAGGATTTCCTCGGCGGTGGCGGGCGCATTCATCGGCGGATTGAAACGGTAGTCGGCCACGCTCGCCACGGCGTCGCGAATCGCGAAGAACACCGAGAACGGCAACAGCAACGGCGGCTCGCCCACGGCCTTCGAGCGATGGATGCTGTCTTCCGCGTTGCGGTTCTTGAAGAGCTTCACGTTGAATTCGGCGGGCGTGTCGTTCACGGTCGGGATCTTGTATGTGGACGGCGCGTGCGTCATGAGCTTGCCGTCCGGCTTCCACCACAGTTCTTCCGTGGTGAGCCAGCCCATGCCCTGGATGAAGCCGCCTTCCACCTGGCCCACGTCGAGCGCGGGGTTCAGCGACGCGCCCACGTCGTGCAGCGCATCGGCGCGCAGCACGCGCATTTCGCCCGTGAGCGTGTCGATCACGACTTCCGAAACCGCCGCGCCATACGAATAGTAGTAGAACGGCCGCCCGCGCAACGTGGCCTGGTCCCAGTACAGCTTGGGCGTGGTGTAGAAACCATCGGACCAGAGCTGCACGCGCGCGAGATAGGCCTTCGAAACCAGCGTCTCGAACGGCACGATCGTCTCGCCCACGATCACGGACTCGTTGGCAAAGATCACGTCGGCGGCGTTGACTTCGCCCTTGCCGTAGGTCGTCGCGGCGAGCGCGGCGAGGCGCTCGCGCAACTGGCGCGCCGCGTCCTGCGCCGCCTTGCCGTTCAGGTCGGTACCGGTCGATGCCGCCGTGGCGGAGGTGTTCGCCACCTTGCTCGTGTCCGTCGCGGTCACACGCACGCGGCCAAACTCGATGCCCAACTCATGCGCCACGACCTGCGCGACCTTCGTGTTCAGCCCCTGGCCCATTTCGGTGCCACCATGGTTCACGAGCACCGAACCGTCGGTGTAAATGTGAACGAGCGCGCCCGCCTGGTTGAAGTGCGTGACGTTGAACGCGATGCCGAACTTCACCGGCGTGAGCGCGATGCCCTTCTTGAGCACCTCGTTGTTCGCGTTGAATTCGCGGATCGCCGCGCGCCGTGCGCGATAGCCGCTCGTCTCGGCCAGCTCGTCGATCAGCTCGTGAATGACGTTGTCCTCGATCACCTGGCCGTAGGGCGTCTCGTTGTTCTGCGTCTTGCCATAAAGGTTGCGGCGGCGCACGTCGAGCGAATCGAGGCCGAGCGAGCGCGCCACGTCGTCCATGATGTACTCGATCGCGAACGCGCCCTGCGGGCCGCCGAAGCCGCGAAACGCCGTGTTCGACTGCGTATTGGTCTTGCCGCAGAAACCGGCGATCGATACATCGGGCAGCCAGTACGCGTTGTCGAAGTGGCAAACCGCGCGCGTCATCACCGGGCCCGAAAGGTCGGCGGAAAAGCCGCAGCGCGAAGTCATGTCGACCGAAACGCCTTCGATCGTGCCTTGATCGTCGTAGCCCACTTCATACGTGTAGTGGAAATCGTGGCGCTTGCCCGTGACCATCATGTCGTCGTCGCGGTCGGGGCGCAGCTTCACGGGGCACAGCAGCTTCCACGCGGCGAGCGCCGCGCAGCACGCAAAGAGGCCAGATTGCGATTCCTTGCCGCCGAAGCCCCCGCCCATGCGGCGGCATTCCACGAGCACGTTGTGCGAGGCGACGCCCAGCACATGCGCGACGAGGTGCTGCATTTCGCTCGGGTGCTGCGTGGAGCACCACACGTGCATGCCGTCGTCGTCTTTCGGCACCGCGTAGGCGATCTGGCCTTCGAGGTAGAACTGCTCCTGCCCGCCCAGCAGCATCTCGCCTTCGTGGCGGTGCGCGGCGCGTGCGGCGCGCGTGGACGCCTCGCCGCGCGCGAGCTTCATCGGCGGCAGCACGGACTGGTTGGCGGCACGCGCCTGCTGCGCCGTGAGCACGGCGGGCAGTTCTTCGTACTGCACCTCGGCGCGGCGCGCGGCCTGGCGCGCCGTGTCGTGCGACGTCGCCACCACGATGAACATGGGCTGGCCCACATACTGCACGACGCCGTCGGCAAGCACCGGATCGTCGTGGATGATCGGACCGCAGTCGTTCACGCCGGGGATGTCCTCGGCCGTGAGCACAGCTACGACGCCGGGCGTGGCGCGCACCTTCGCGAGATCCATCGAAACGATGCGCGCGTGCGGCTTCTGCGAAAGGCCGAGCGCGGCGTGCAGCGTGCCGGCCACGACCGGAATGTCGTCGGTGTAAGTGGCGCGCCCGCTCACGTGCAGATGCGCGGATTCGTGCGGACGCGAGACGTGCACTTGCGCGAAGGGCTCCCGCGCCTTGAGTTCGTCCAGGAACGGTTCGGCTTGCTGGTTCATTGTTTCGTTCTCCGTATGTCTCTTCCGGTTCCTGAATCTCTCAAGCCGTTTCCGCGGCGACGTTGCGCACGTTGACCGACTGCGGCGCGAGCGGGTTATGCGCACGCGTTTCGAGCCAGAAGCGGTACAGCGTGTTTTTCGCGGCTTCGAGGCGGTAGTCGCTCGTCGCGCGCATGTCGGAAAGCGGCGCGTAGTCGTTGCCGAGCGCGATCATCGCGGCCTGCGCCGTGGCCTCGTGCCATTGCGCGTCGGCGAGCACGCCTTCCGCGTGAGCCGCGCGCTTCGGCGTGGCCGCCATGCCGCCAAAGGCGATGCGCGGCTCGCGGATCACATCGCCGTCGGCGATATAGGCGAACGCGGCGCACACGGCCGAAATGTCCGAGTCGAAGCGCTTCGACACCTTGTACGTGCGAAAGCGCAGGTTCGCGCGCGCGCCGGTGCGCGTGGGCACCTTGAGCGCGAGCACGAACTCGTGCTCGGCCATGTCCTTCTTCTGGTACGCAAGATAAAGGTCTTCGAGCGGCATTTCGCGCTCTATCTCGCCGCCGCGCAGCACCACGCGTGCACCCAGGGCGATCAACCCCGGCATCGAGTCGCCGATGGGCGAGCCGTTCGCGACGTTGCCGCCGATGGTGCCCGCGTTGCGAATCGGCAGCGAAGCGAAGCGCTGCCACATCTCTTCGAGTTCCGGGTAGTGCTTCGCGAGTTCCGCATAGCCACGCTCGACGGTAACGCCCGCGCCGATCTCGATCCACGTGTCGCTCACGTCGATGTTGCGCATCGCGTCGACCTGGCCCACGTAGACGATGTCGCCAAGCTCGCGCATCTGCTTCGTGACCCACAGCCCGATGTCGGTGCTGCCCGCGAGGATGCGCGTATTCGGGCGCTCGGCCTTGATGGCGGCCAGCGCCTCGACGGTGCGCGGCGCATCGTAGCGCTGGCCGCGGTGCGCGTAGTGGAAGGTGTCCTGGCGTTCGAGCGTGGCGAGCGTTTGCGCGAGCGCCTTCACGTCGACGGGCTGCTTCGGCGCGTCGGCCTGGAACATCTGCTCGGCGGCGTCGAGAATCGGCCGGTAGCCGGTGCAGCGGCACAGATTGCCCGTGAGCGCGTTGGCGATCTCGTCGCGCGAAGGCACGCTGCAAGCGCCCTTTGCGCCGCAAGCGTGGCCACCCTGCTCATGGCCATGCTTCTCGTAGAGCGCCCACATCGACATCACGAAACCCGGCGTGCAAAAGCCGCACTGCGAGCCGTGGCAGTCGACCATGGCCTGCTGCACGGGGTGCAGCGAGCCGTCGGGCTGGCGCAGGTCTTCGACGGTGAACAGCGCACGGCCGTCGAGGGTCGGCAGGAACTGGATGCAGGCGTTCACCGCCTTGAAACTCACGCCACCCGCCTCGTTGCGCTCGCCCACCACGACGGTGCAGGCGCCGCAGTCGCCTTCGGCGCAGCCTTCCTTGGTGCCGGTGCAGCGCGCGTCTTCGCGCAGGTATTGAAGGACGGTGCGGGTGACGCCCGCGTCGCTGACTTCGCGGATCGCGTTGCGGTGATAAAAGCGGATCGGCTGGCTCATGATTTCAGGCTCGTCGTTGGCTGCGGCTCGCAAAAGGCGTATGCCGCTCGAGTGGACGGTTCGAAAATTATCACTGCCAATATTGGCAACCCATAGCTACAGGAGCATGGGGGATATATCGTTGAATCGATAAATCGACGTGTTGCGGCGGCCGCACGCTTATGTTGAAGCGACTGGATTGCGTTAATTTCTTCTCGATTATCGTAAAACAGACATTACCATCTGACGATTTACCTGCCGTAAATGGCCAGGCGCCGCACGAACGGTCGGATCGAAAGGCGCCATTCGCGCGAAATGGCGCCAACATCGCGCAATAGCGCCGCAACTCCGGGACGCCTCGGATGGGTAGCAAAGCCCGTCAAATCCGCGAAAAACGCGTGTTCCGCCGGTCGGAACAGCTTTTCAATTTCTGCATAAAAACCGGTTCCATGTGACAATCACGCCTTTCCCGCCGTTATCCATCCGCGTTTTCCCCATGTCCGCAGATTTGGCGCCCAGGCGCAACGCCGCATCGACGACCTTGCAGATCATTCCGGTCGTCTTTTTCACCTTCCTCTGTTATCTGACGATCGGCATTCCGCTCGCCGTGCTGCCGGGCTACGTGCATAACGACCTCGGTTTCAGCACCGTGGTGGCGGGTGCGGCGATCAGCGTGCAGTACATCGCCACGCTCTGCTCGCGCGCGCTCGCGGGCCGCTCGGCGGACACGCTCGGCCCCAAAAAAACGGTGACGATCGGCCTGACGATCTGCGGCGCGAGCGGCGTGCTCCTGCTGCTCGGCACACTCGTCGATCACTGGCCTGGCCTCTCGCTCACGCTGATCGTGGTGAGCCGCCTGCTGCTCGGCTGCGGCGAAAGCCTGTGCGGCACGGGCGCGATTCTCTGGGGCATCGGCCGCGTGGGCACGGCCCACAACGCCAAGGTGATCTCGTGGAACGGCATCGCCACCTATGGCGCGCTCGCGATCGGCGCGCCGCTCGGCGTGGAGATGGCGCATTACCTCGGCTTCTGGATGCTCGGCATTTCGGTCATCGCCATGGCCGCGCTCGGTTTCTGGCTCGCACGCCCGATCGCGCCGGTGCCCATCGTGCACGGCGAGCGCATGTCGTACCGCAGCGTGTTTACGCGCGTGCTGCCGCACGGCATCGGCCTCGCGCTCGGCTCGGCGGGCTTCGGCTCGATCGCCACCTTCATCACGCTGTTCTACGCGGCGCGCCACTGGCCCAACGCGGCCTTCACGCTCACCGTGTTCGGCCTGATGTTCATCGGCGCGCGCCTGTTGTTCGCCAACACCATCAAGCGCTTCGGCGGCTTTCGCGTCGCCATCGCCTCGTTCTCGTTCGAATGCGCGGGCCTCTTGCTGCTGTGGCTCGCGCCCACGCCGCAGATCGCGCTCGCGGGCGCGGCGCTCACGGGCTTCGGCTTCGCGCTCGTGTTCCCGGCGCTCGGCGTCGAGGCGGTCGGGCTCGTGCCGCCCGCGAGCCGCGGTGCGGCGCTCTCGGCGTACTCGGTGTTCCTCGATCTCTCGCTCGGCATCACCGGCCCGCTCGCGGGCTATGTCGCGAACCTGTTCGGCTATGGCTCGGTGTTTCTGTTCGCCGCGATCGCGGCGGCTGCCGCCGTGGCACTTTCGGTTTCGCTCCATCGCAAAAGCGTGCGCAGCGCCCAGGAAACGAAGGCCGAATAAAAAAACCGCATCCGGCGCACAGCGCCCGATGCGGTCCGAAGCCTCACCCACGGCGGCGGCCCGACGAGCCGCCACCGCTTCCCTTCCCTACTTCTTCACGGCAGTCGGATCGAGCTTCTTGCCGGTTGCCTCGTTGTAGCGCTCCACATATTCCTCGGTGAGCTTGCGCACCGCGCGGCCGATCTTGCGGTAGTCGGACTCGTTGAGGTTGGCGAGCGACACACGCCCCGACGGATGCGGCGTGCCGAAGCCCTTGCCCGGCAGCAGCACCACGCGCGCCTCGGCCGCAAGGCGGAACAGCAGTTCGTTGGGCTTCACCTGCTTGAGCAGCCAGTCGACGAAGTCGCGCCCGAAGCGCTTCTCGCCCATGTATTCCATGTCGAGAATCGTGTAGTAGTCCACCTGATTCGGATCGCCCTCGGCGTACGGCACGCCCATTTCCTCGAAGAGCGCGCGCTTGCGGTTGCGGATCAGGCGCTTCAGCGCGTTCTTGTACGCGTCCGGCGTGTCCATGAGCGAGAACAGCGAGAACAGCACCATCTGCACCTGCTGCGGCGTGGAGAGGCCCGCCGTGTGATTGAGCGCCACGGTGCGGCTGTCGGCCACGAGACGGTCGATGAACTTGAGCTTGTCCGGCTCGGTGGTGATCGACTCGTAGCGCTTGTGCAGTTCCTTCTTCTCGTCTTTCGGGAGCTTGGCGAGCGTATGGTCGAGCACGTTGTCGCGGTGCGTTGCGATCGCGCCCAGACGCCAGCCCGTCGCGCCGAAGTACTTTGAGTAGGAGTACACGAGAATCGTGTTCTTCGGCGCGAGCGCGAAGAGCGAGACGAAGTTGTCGGCGAAGGTGCCGTACACGTCGTCGGTCAGGATGATGAGATCCGGACGCTCCTTCACGATATCGGCGATGTATTCGAGGCTCGCGTCGTCGATCTTCACCGAAGGCGGGTTGCTCGGGTTCACGAGGAAGAAGGCCTTGACCTTCGGGTCGCGCAGCTTGTCGAGCTCCTTCTTCGAATACTGCCAGTTGTTCTCCACGGTGGCGTCGAGATGCACCACGTTGAGCTGATAGTCGTTGAGCTCGGGAATCTCGATGTAGGGCGTGAAGATCGGCATGCCGAGCGCGATGGTGTCGCCCGGCTTGATGAGGAAGTTCTCGCGCATCGTGTTGAAGATGTACGTCATGGCCGCCGTGCCGCCTTCCACCGCGAACACGTCGAACTCGCCCACGAACGGATGCTTGCCGATCATCTCGCGGCGCAGGTACTGGCCGACGATGATCTCAGAAAGCTTGAGCATGCGGTCCGGCACCGGGTAGTTGCAGGCGAGGATGCCTTCGCACATCTCATAGAGGAAGTCGCCCGCCGAGAGGCCGAGCTGGTCGCGCACGTACGACACCGCGCCCGCAAGGAACTTGATGCCGGGCTGGCCCTTGTTCTCGCGCACGAACAGGTCGAAGCGCTCGACGATACCTTCGCGCTGCGGAAAGCCGCCCACGCCTTCGGGCATGTAGGCGAACGAGCGCTCCGATTCGCGCATGGCGAACAGGCCCAGTTGCCAGAAGCCGTGGCGCGGAATGGTGGCAAGGAAGTTGGGGTTGCCGCGGCCCGCGTTGAGCATCGCGAGATTGGCGGGGCGCGCGGCCGCGCCGCCGCCGGCCGCCTTGATCAGCTCGTCCTTGAGTTCGAACGGGCTCAGTGCGTCGAGGCCGGACTTCTGCTTTGCGCCGCTGTCTTTAGCTTTCGTTGCCATGGTGCTCTCCATTGGTAGACGTGACGCGTGCCGTGCACCCTTCCTGCGCGTTTGCGCTCGCGCGCACCGGCCCGCGGTTTCGACAGATCAGGAAAGCGGACCGCCCGCACACGCGCGGCCCGCATCGACTTCATGTCATGCAAGACCGACCACGAGCGGCCCGAGCAGCGTAAGCAGCACGTTGGCGATCGCGTAGGTAATGGCGAACGGCACGGTGGGCACCGCGCTTTCCGCCTTGTCGAGAATGCCGCCGAAGGCGGGGTTCGCACTGCGCGAGCCGGACAGCGCGCCCGCCAGAATGGCCGCGTTGTTGTACTTGAGCACGTAACGGCCGAACAGCATCGTGAGGATGAGCGGCACGATCGTCACGACCACGCCGAGCAGGAAGATCGTGACCCCGCTCTGCTTGATCGTAACGACCGCCTGGAGACCCGAGTTCAGGCCCACCACCGCGACGAACGCCGCGAGCCCGAAGTCCTTGAGCAACTGCGAAGCCGCCGGGGGCATCACGCCGTACATCGGGTGCTTGCCGCGCATCCAGCCGAACACGAGACCCGCGAGCAGGCAGCCGCCGCCCGAGCCGAGCGTGAGCGGAATGCCCGCCACGTTCACGACCAGGAGACCGATCAAGAGCCCGAGCACGAGGCCGACGCCCATGTAGATGAAGTCGGTCTTGTTGCTATAGGCCAGCTCGTAGCCGGCCGCCTGCACCGCGCGCTTGGTGTCGGTGGCGGTACCGTAGATCGTCACGACGTCGCCGTGTTCGAGCTTCGTTTCCGCCAGCAGCGGCACAGGCTGGCCCACACGCTCGATCTTCTCGATGTACACGCCGTGGCGCAGATCGCGGTCCACGTTCTTGCGCACTTCGGCAATCGTGGTGTGGTTCATGCCCTTCTTCGTGAAGACGAGCTGACGCGTCTGCATGACGAGGCTCATGCCACCGGAGTCCGGCACTTCCGGCCCGATCAGCGCGCCCACTTCGACCATCTGCTCGCGGCGGCCCACGACTAGCACGAGGTCGTCTCGGCTCAGCACGAAGTCAGGCGTGGCGTCGAGCAGCTTGCCCGCGCGGCGGATCTTCTCGACCGCAACGAAGTCCTGCTCGGCCAGTTCGATCTGCTTGACGGTTTTGCCTGCCGCCGCTTCGACGCGGAACACGCGGCCGAACAGTTCGGGCAGCGCGGTGATCTGCCCCGGCCCCGAGGCGGCGCTGCCACCCGACATTTCGCGCTCGGCGTCGGCGGAGGCGTCCTTGAGGCTGCGGCCCATGAACTTCGGCAGGATGTTCACGCAGACGATGATGGCGCCGAGCGAGCCGAACACGTAGGTCACGGCGTAGCCGATCGCGACGTCGGCCTGCATGGCCTTCACCTGGTCGGGCGGCAGGCCGAGGCGCGCAATCGCGTCGCCGGCCGTGCCGATGATGGCCGACTGCGTCATGCCGCCCGCGGCGAGACCGGCGGCGAGGCCCTTGTTGAGGTGAAACAGCTTCGCGCAGACGAGCACGGTGGCGAGGCCCGCGAGCGCCATGAACACGGCCATGGCGATCTCGCGCAGCGTCTTGCGGTTGAGCGAGTTGAAGAAGCCCGGGCCCGAGTCGTAGCCCACCGCGTAGATGAACACGGCGAACATCACCGCCTTCACGCCGTTGTCGACCGTGACGCCGACCTGGCTCACGACGACGGCGGCGAGCAGCGAGCCGCCCACCCCGCCTAACTGGAACTTGCCGAAGTTGATCTGGCCGATCCAGTAGCCGATCGCCAGTGATAAAAATAGCGCGATTTCCGGAGATTTGTGAAAGATGTCATGTAGCCATTCCATCATGCCCTCGCTTTGGGAAAGAACCGCCCGTTGCAGATGAGGATGACCGGCTCGCGCGACGCCTTGCGGCGCAATGCCCGAACCGCCGGCCGATCTCAGCCAAACTTCGCCGCGAGCCCGACCACGACGGGCCCCATGAGCGGCAAGAGGATGTTCGACAACGCATAGGTGATCGTGTAGCCGATCACCGGAGTCGAGTTGCCCGTAACGCCGACGAGCGCACTGATCGCCGGCGTGCTGCACTGCTGGCCTGCAATCGCGCCGAGCAGCATCGGCGCTTCGAGCTTGAGAAACATGTGCCCGATCCAGAGTGAAAGGAGCCCGGGAATCAGCACCATCAGAATGCCGGCGGCGGGCAGCGCGAGGCCGTACTCGCGCACGAGCTTGATGGCGTCGGGACCGGCCGAAAGCCCCACGGCCGCGATGAAGGTCGCGAGGCCGAAGTCCTTGAGCACCTGCGCGGCCGCCGAAGGCAGCGAGCCGACCACCGGAAAATGCGAGCGCGCCCAGCCGAACAGGAGCCCGGTGAGCAGGCACCCGCCGCCCGTGCCGAGCACGAGCGAGACGCCGCCCACGTTCAGGCTGAAGCGGCCGATCAGCATGCCGAGCAGCACGCCGAGGCCGAGATAGACGAAGTCGGTTTTCTGGGTCTGCTGGATCACGTAGCCGAGGCGCTTCGCCCCGCGCGCCACATCCGAAGGCGCGCCGAGCAGCGTGAGCACGTCGCCGCGATGCACGACCGTGCCGGGGAGCGCCGGAACCGTGGTGTCGAGCCGCGTGATCGCGCCCACGTAAATGCCGCGCCCGGCTTCGGGCGACGCGCGCTCGCGCATCTGCGCGAGCGTGAGGCCGTTGACGTCGCGCCGCGTAACCATCACGTCCACGCGCTGCGCAAGCAGATTGGTGAAGCCCTCGCCCGACACCTCTTCGCCCAGCGCGCCCGCGGCCTCGACCATCGGCTCGCGGCGCCCGGCGATGAACACGGTGTCGCCCGGTTGCAGCACGAACTGCGCGTCGGCCTCGATCTGGCGGCCCGCGCGCAGCACCCGCTCGATCGTGATGTTGTTGCCGAAGCGCGCTTCGAACGCGGCGACGGCCGTGCCCGCCGCAGGCCCCGCCAGGAACGCGCGCCCCACGAGCGGGGGCAGCGCGAGCCGCTGCCCTTCGTCGAGCGCGCCGTCGCCGCCGAGCTTGCGATACAGGCGCGCGGCCTCCTCGCGCAGATTCACGCGCAGGATGAGCGGCGCGACCTGGCTTGTGAACAGCACGATGGTGATGAGGCCAAAGAGGTAACTCACGCTATAGGCGGTCACGACGTGCGCCTGCAACGTGCTCACCTGGGCCTCGCTCAGGCCGAGCTTGGCGATCGCCTCGGAAGCCGTGCCGATTACGGCCGACTCCGTGGCCGCGCCCGCGAGCAGGCCCGCCGCGGTGCCCGCGTCGAGCTTCATCGTGACGACGGCGATCATGATGAGCGTCATGACCGAGACGATTTCGATAATAGACAGGATTCCATAGCGCCAGCCGCGCCCGACGTTCGCGAAGAACTGCGGGCCGCCCGTGAAGCCGAGCGCGAAGATGAAGAGCGCGAAGGCGATATTCTTCAGGTCCGGCGCGATGCGCGCGCCGGTTTGCCCGAGCACGAGCGCGACGATCAGCGTGCCGCACACGCCCCCGAGCGATATTGGCCCAAAGCGGATCGAGCCAATCAAATAACCAAGCGCAAGGCTGATGAACAGGGCAATCTCGGGTTGGGACTTCAGCAATTCGACGATCATGTCTGGTCTGCGAATTTACGTTTTAGTTAGCCCGAAAGCAGCTTCGAAATTGGCGCTGAATGCGCATAAAAGAACATGCGCACGCCCGGCACGTGTTTATTGCTTCTATGCGCAACAGTTCTTTCGCATAGCAATAAAATCAGGACGCGTGCTAATTTCCGGCATTCGCCATTGCAGTGAATTTCCGGTCACGGACCGCTTGCAACTCACTGAAAACATGGACAAAACGGTTACAAATCTTGGCAGGCGTGTCAGACATCGATCCCTCGCGAGCTTGCATTGAATCGGGAAAACCGCTATCCGTAACACACGCACATTTGAAAGGTGCGACAGCACGTAACGCATTCGTCATTCAATTCCCATGCCAGATGAGTACTGAATCTTTTACAACCGCGAAACGCTGCTGCTTGTTGAGATAGATATTGTAATTCCCACGGACTGTCAATATGATTTTTGTTCAACCACCGCTATCGTTCATACGAGGGGTATTGGAACAGGCGTCGCGCCACGCAATGCCGCCGCTCGTGGATAAAGAAAGGCAGTCACCGTTTTTGCGCAGTTTCCCTGGAGTTTCTTCCGGCCGGTCCATGCATTGAGCATATGAGGCTAAACCATGAACCAGATACACGCCATGCGCGTCTTTGTCAGGGTCGCCGAATCGCAAAGCTTCCGTCGCGCGGCCCAGCAACTCGACGTGTCGAATGCGCTCGTCACCCGGTCAGTCGCGATGCTCGAAGCGCATCTGAACACACGCCTCATCAATCGCACCACGCGCAATCTCTCGCTGACCGAAGCTGGCCTGCGTTATCTGGAGGGCTGCCGCTGCGTGCTCGAAGAACTCGATCATCTGGAGAGCACCGTCGCGCATACCGAAAGCGAGCCTAGCGGCACGCTGCGCGTCGTTGCCGCGGGCGCGCTCTCGCTCGCCACGCTCACGCCGCTCATCGACGGCTACCGGCGCCTCTACCCGCGCGTGAACGTGCGCCTCACGCTCGCGGAGCGTCCCGTCGATCTCGTGGAGGACGGCTTCGACGTGGGCATCGTCGGCGCCTCACCCGCGCGCAACGGCGAGTTCGTGGAGCGCGCGCTCGGCACCACCACCTTCGTGCCCTGCGCCTCCCCCGCGTGGCTCGCCGAGCATGGCGAGCCGCACACGCCGGGGCAACTCGCGCAGGTCGCGGCGGTCGCGCTGCCGCCCGAGGAGCGCAGCGCGACCTGGCAGTTCGCGCGAGCGGGCGAGCGCGCGCAGCAAGTCACGTTGAAGCCCGGCTACGCGGTCAACAACATGCTGATGGTGCGCCTCGCGGCGCTGGCGGGAATGGGCGTGGCGATCGTGCCCGCAACGCTGGTCGCCGAGGACATCGCCGCCGGCACGCTGCGGCGCTTGCTGCCCGACTACGAGATCGACGACCCGGACGCCCGCATGTCGATCGTCTATCCGAGCCGCCAGTATCTGCCCGCGAAAACGCGCCGCTTCGTCGACTACACGGTCGAGCACTTCGAGCATGCGTGCGACGGCGGCGGCGCGGCGGCGGTGGGCGCAACGAGTGCGGCGGCGGGTGGGGCAGGTGTGGCGGCAGCGGGTGCTGCGGTCGCGCCCGCGCGGGCGCTCAATGTGGCGGCGGGCAGCGCGGCGTTGCATGCGATGAGCCGCGGCTGAGCGACGGTCAGGCGGCTATCGAGTCGCTACCAAGTCGCTACCAAGCGTGGCGTTTGGCCCCGATTGTCTAGCGCGTTAGCGAACATTCGCTGCGCGCGCAGCGCTTTACCGCCCGGTTCACGGCTCGGTTCACGGCTCATTCACGCCTCGAAGCCGGCGCGCCGGCGCACGTGCGCTTCAAGGCGCGCTGGCGTCGCCAAAGCCGGGGAACTCCGCATCGCACGCGCCGCACAGCTCGCGCAGTATCGCCACTTCGCGCTCGTGCACTTCGACGGGCAGCCACAGCGCACCCGCCCACGCGAGATAGCGCGCGCGATGCTGGCCATTGCGAAACGCCACCACGCCCTCGTGCGCGAGGCCGAGCCAGCCCGCGAGTCCCGAGGATCGACGCCGGGAGATCGTCACGTAGGGCATTTGCGGCACGCGTTCGCCGTGCGGATCGAGAAACTCGCGAATGCCGCGCACCTTGCCGCTATGCCAGTCGTCGACGGGCTTGAGCACATAGTCGGTGTCGTCGCGGTCGGCGCACAGGAGCAGCTTGTGCAGATCGACAATCACGACTTCATGACGCGTGCCGTCGGTGGTGAAAACGCGCTTGAGGCGCACGTGATCGTACGAGGGGTGGTCGGGCAACGGAACGGTCCACAAGGGTCCACAGGCTGGGGACGGCGAGGAATCCGAAACGGATGTGAAGCTGGACATGGACGTCGATTGCATGCGAAGTGAAAACGTGGCTCACGAAATTAAAACCGACCTAAGCTACGGACGGACCATGAAATTTTTATGACGAATGTGAACCGCCGCAAAGAACCTTGACGAACCCCGGCGGCGGCCCGCATCGCGGAGGCGCACATGAACATCGAAACGTTCGGCGAGCACGTTCGCATCGAAGTGCAAGACCCTCAGAATCCTGTAGCAACTCTCGTGCTCGATCGGCCCGCGCGCCGCAACGCCATCGACCGGCCCGTGGCGAACGCGCTCGCCGCCGCCTTCGCGCGCTTCGAGTCCAACGCGCAATGGCTGGCAGGCGTCCTGTACGGCGCGGGCGGCACGTTTTGCGCGGGCGCGGACCTCACGGCGCTCGGCGACGACGCGCGCCGCAACGAGATCCACGTCGACGGCAGCGGCCCAGGCCCGCTCGGTCCCACGCGCATGGCGCTCGGCAAGCCCGTGATCGCGGCGGTGGCGGGTCATGCCGTGGCGGGCGGGCTGGAACTGGCGTTGATGTGCGACCTGCGCGTGATCGAGGAAGACGCCGTGCTCGGCGTGTTCTGCCGCCGCGTGGGCGTGCCGCTCATCGACGGCGGCACCGTGCGCCTGCCGCGCCTCATCGGTCTCTCGCGCGCGCTCGACCTGATCCTCACGGGGCGCGCGGTCGACGCGCAGGAAGCGCTCGCGTTCGGCCTCGCCAATCGCGTGGTCGGCAAGGGCGAGGCGCGCGCCGCGGCCGAGCGGCTCGCCGCGCAACTGGCCGCGTTGCCTCAAGCGGCGCTGCTCGCGGACCGCCGCTCGGCGCTCGAAAACAGTGCATTGCCCGACCTGCAAGAAGCGCTGCGCCGCGAGGGTGCGCTCGGCTATCGCGCGGTGCTCGACGAAGGACTGGCGCTAGCGGCGCGCTTCGCAGCGGGCGCGGGCCGTCACGGCGGGCCGCTCGACGGTTGAACGAGAGATGCACCACGCTTGACGCTTGAAGGCGCGCGCTCGACCCACTACATTGAAATTGATTCGCGCCGCTGCCCCCGCCGCTCCTGCCGCCATTCGCCATGACGTCGAGCCCACTCGCGTCTCGCGGCAATCCTCAGACGAACCGCCCCGGCGCCCCTTCCCTGATGCCGCATCACGGGAGCGACCTCATGCCGACGGATCGAATCATCCGCTTCGCGGATTTCGAGCTCGACGTCGAGCGGTACCAGCTGCGTCGCAGTGGCGTAGACGTGCGGCTGGAGCGGTTGCCGATGGATCTGCTGATCCTGCTTGCCTCGCGCCGCGGCGAGTTGCTCACGCGCGCCGATATCGTCGACAGACTGTGGGCCGGCAGCCCCTTTCGCGACACCGACAACGGGCTGAACACCGCAATCCGCAAGATCCGCATCGCACTCGCGGACGACCCGGCCGCGCCGCGCCACCTCATCACGGTGAAGGGCAAGGGCTACCGCTTCGACGGCATCCTGCCCGCGCCGCTGGAGGCGCACGACGCCGCCACTTTCGCCGCGCACGACGCGCCCGCCGCAAGCGAGGCCGGGCAAGCGCAGCGCGCCGTGCGCATGCTGGTGCTGCCGTTCGCGAACCTCACCGGCGACGCAAGCCAGGAGAGCCTGTGCAGCGCGCTCGCCGATGAAATCTCGGTGACGCTCGGCGCGCTCAACCCCGAGCGGCTCCTGACGATTGCGCGCACCACGGCGGGGCGTTACCGCGCGACACAAAAGAGCATCGGCGAGATCGCGCGCGAACTGAAGCTCGACTATGTGCTCGAAGGGTCGCTCGCGCGCGCCGGCGCGCAAACGCGCATCCTCACGCGCCTCATCCGCTGCGCCGACGAAGTGCAGATCTGGAGCCGCGCGCACGAAAGCGCCACGCAAGGCGCGCTCGACATGCTCAAGGAAGCCGTCGCGGCGCTCGCCGAAGATCTCGCCTCCACGCTCTCCGAGCAGCAGCGCACGCGCCTCGCGCGGCGTCTTCCCGTTGATCCGGCGGCGCACGACGCGTACGTGCGCGGACGCTTTTTCTGGTATCGCCGCGTGCATTTCGAGGCGGGCTTTTCCGCGCACCACGGTATCGACGGCGAGGACTTCGTGCGCAGCCGCACCTACTTCGAGGCGGCGCTCGAACGCGACCCGAGCTACGCGCTCGGCTACACAGGCCTTTCGAACTACTACGGATCGACGGTCGTGCATGGCTTCATCGCGCCCGACGACGGCTGGCCGGTCGCGCGCGCGCTCGCCGAAAGCGCGCTCGAACTCGACCCGGACCTGCCCGAGGCGCACCACGCGCTCGCGGCCGTGCGCTACTTCTACGACTGGGACTGGGGCCACGCCGAAGCGGGCTTCCAAGAGGCGCTGCGGCGCAATCCGAGCTACCCGGAGGCGCACCGCCTCTACGCGCGCCTGCTGGTCGCCGCGGGCCGCCGCGCGGAGGGCGACGCCGCGATGGAGCGCGCGGAACGCATCGACCCGCTGGCGTTCCAGGGATCGCGCGCGTTCGGTCTGGTGATGTCGGGCAGACACGCGGACGTCGTGAACGAGTACCTGGCGCCCGGTCATATGGACCATCCGCCGCTCGTCTATCAACTGCTCGCCACCGCGTTCGAAGTGAAGAAGCTCTATGCGCAAGCCGTGGAAGCCACCGTGGAGGCGCTCGAGCGCTGCAACCAGCACGCGCGCGCGACGACCATACGGGTGCAATGGGAGGCGGGGGGATATGACGCGGTGCTGCGCTGGTATCTCGAAGACCTGCTCGCGCGGCGGCACAGCCGCTACACGTCGCCGTTGCTCATCGCCGAGGCCTATGCGCGCCTCGCGCAGCCCGACGAGATGTTCCACTGGCTCGAAACGGCGCTCGCCGAGCGCAGCTCACGGCTGTGCGAGTTGCGCACGAACCCGTGGTTCGCGCCCTGGCGTCCGACGGGACGCATGCGCCTGATCGAAAAACACATTGGCGGCGACGCGACGCGCTGAACGATTGGCGCAGATCGCAAGCGCCCGTCGCGTCGCCGTCCTGATACCTGGGTCTGCCCGGGTATCTCAGTTGCCGTGGTAAAGCCCCTGGTTCAACGCCTTCATCTGGCCCGACTGCTCGGCGCGCACCAGATCCTGATAGACCTGCGCGTGCGAGAGCGCCGTCGGCGCGCCCGAGGCGCCCGTCGACATCGGTGTGCCACCCACGTCCTGCGCGGCCGGCGGCGTGCTGGCCTGGGCCTGGTCGTCACTTTGCGCCTGGGCTAGCGCGCTACCTGCGAAGAAGGCGGCCGCTGCGGCCACCGCGATGCGGACTGTGTTCATCGTGTTCATGTCATCGCTCCAGGAAAGTTGCGCATGCTCGGGGTCCGCCATGCGCGGGACGGACGATGCCAGAGGGTGACGGCGAGGACGCCGTGCCGGCGGGCGGGCCGGACGGTGCGGGGTGGCGCGGGCTGGATCGTGTCGCTATCGTGCTGCCCGCCCGCACGTTGCGCCATGCACGCAATCTGTAGAAATCGTCAAGAAATGTGAACACGCAATGACCGTGGAGACGCGCCCCGCGCGAGCAAAACTGTTGCTTTCCGGCAGCGATGAAAAGCGTGCCGTATGCGTTGTGTCAGGTTTCAGTACAATTCCGCGTTGACTTAAATTACGACGGCTTCGGGCTTGCACCGGCCGCCAACCCGCGCCGACTCCACGCCATGCCCCTGCCCCTTCTCGCCCTTGCCGTCGCCGCTTTTGGTATCGGTACCACCGAATTCGTCATCATGGGCCTGCTGCCCGACGTCGCGCGCGACCTGAGCGTCTCGATCCCGGCGGCGGGCATGCTCGTTTCGGCCTACGCGCTCGGCGTGACGATCGGCGCGCCCATCGTCGCCATCGCCGTTGCGAACGTGCCGCGCAAGCAGGCGCTCATGCGGCTGATCGGCATCTTCATCGTCGGCAACCTGTTGTGCGCGCTCGCGCCGAACTACTCGATCCTGATGGCCGCGCGCATCGTCACCGCGTTCTGCCACGGCGCGTTCTTCGGCATCGGCTCGGTGGTCGCGGCGGGGCTCGTCGCGCCGAACCGGCGCGCCCAGGCCATCGCGCTCATGTTCACGGGCCTCACGCTCGCCAACGTGCTGGGCGTGCCGCTCGGCACCGCGCTCGGCCAGCTCGCGGGCTGGCGCACGACCTTCTGGGCCGTGACCGTCATCGGCATTCTCGCGGCGGCGGCGTTGCAGGTGTGCCTGCCCGCGAAGATCGAAATGCAGAAGGCGAGCCTCGTGCATGAGTTCGGCGTGCTGAAGAATCCGCAGGTGCTGATGGTGCTCGGCATGAGCGTGCTCGCCTCGGCCAGCCTCTTCGCGGTGTTCACCTACATCACGCCGATTCTCGAAGACGTGACCGGCTTCTCGCCGCACGAAGTCACCTTCGTGCTGCTGCTGTTCGGCCTCGGCCTGACGGTGGGCAGCACGCTGGGCGGCAAGCTCGCCGACTGGAAGCTCATGCGCTCGCTGCTCACGTTCCTCGCCATGATCGCCGTGGTGCTCGCCGTGTTCTCGCTGACCATGCACGACCCGATCGCGGCGATGGCGACGATCTTCGTGTGGGGCATTCTCGCGTTCGCGATCGTGCCGCCGCTGCAAATGCTGATCGTCAACCGCGCGAGCGACGCGCCCAATCTCGCCTCCACGCTCAACCAGGGCGCGTTCAATCTCGGCAACGCGGGCGGCGCGTGGATCGGGGGCGTGGCGATCAGCGCGGGCGCGCCGCTCACGGCGCTGCCGTGGGTGGGCGTGGTCACCGCGTTCGCGGCGCTCGCGCTCACGCTGGTCTCGGCGCAGATCGACCGGCGCGCGCGCCGCCGCGTGGCGGTCTCGGGACCGACTTCCTGCGCGTGAGACTTCGCGATGCGCGCGTGGGCGGGCAGGCGTCGCGCTGAGGCGCATTGAAGTGCACTAAAGCACACTGAGCCGCATCGCGTCTGCGCAATCCGAGGCCCGGCCACGCCGCGTTATTCACGCGGGCGTAGTAGCATTGCGCCCGATGAAAACCGTCCTCACCCGCGACTTTCTCGCGCTGATCCTGAGCGTGGCCGTGGTCGGCCTCGGCTCCGGCGCGACCCTCCCGCTCACCGCCCTCGCCCTCACCGACGCCGGCTACGGCACCGCCATCGTCGGCCTGCTCACCGCCGCGCAGGCGTTGGGCGGCCTGGCCGTCGTGCCGCTCACTGCGTGGATTTCCACGCGCTTCGGCTCGCGCCAGGTGATCGTCGGTTCGGTGCTGACCGTGGCCATCGCCACCGCGCTGATGCAGACGAGCGCCAACCTGTGGCTGTGGGCGATCCTGCGCATGCTCTGCGGCGCGGCGCTCATGCTGCTCTTCACGATTGGCGAGGCCTGGGTCAACGAGCTCGCCGACGACTCGAACCGCGGCCGCGTGGTCGGCATCTACGCGACCACCTTCACGCTGTTCCAGATGTCGGGGCCCGTGCTCGTGAGCCAGATCGCGGGCTACACGGCGTGGCGCTTCGCGGTGTGCGGCGCGATCTTCCTCATCGCGCTGCCGATGCTCGCCGCGATCCGCACGAATGCGCAGCAAACCGACATGCACGAGCCGCACGGCAGTTGGCGTCACGTCATGCCGAAAATGCCCGCGCTCATCATCGCCACCGGATTTTTCGCGCTGTTCGACACGCTCGCGCTGTCGCTCCTGCCGCTCTTCGCGATGGGTCACGGCATCGACAGCGAAGTGGCCGTGCTGTTCGCCTCGGTCGTGCTGCTCGGCGACACGATCATGCAGTTCCCCATCGGCTGGCTCGCCGACCGGCTGGGACGCGAGCGCGTGCATGCGCTCATGGGCGTGATCGTCGCGGTGCTGCTGCCGCTGCTACCCTTCGTGGTCGATACGCCCTGGCTGCGCTGGCCGCTCCTCTTCGTGCTGGGCGCGGCGGCGGGTTCAATCTATACGCTGGCGATCGTCGCGTGCGGCGAGCGCTTCACGGGCGTCGCACTCGTTTCCGCGAGCGCGCTCGTGAGCGCCGCGTGGAGCGCGGCGAGCTTCGGCGGCCCGATCGTCACGGGCGCGCTGATGGAGCACGCGGGGCGCGATGCGATGCTGTGGGTGCTGTTCGCGGGCGCGCTGGTGTTTCTCGGCGCGCTGCGCTGGGAGCGCTTGCGGGGAATCGCGCAAGCGCGCGCATAACGCGTGAGCCAATGAAAAAACAGCCGATGCGCTATCGAAGCGCATCGGCCGTTTTGCTTTTCAGATTACAGCGTCTTTACTTCAGCGCAGGCAGGATCTTGCCCACGCACGCGCCGAAGCCCACGCGATACCCCTCGCCCTGGCACCAGCCCGCGAGCGTGAGTTCGTCGCCGTCCTCGATGAAGCCGCGCGTGCCGCCACTTTTGAGTTCGAGCGGATTCTTCGCGTTCCACGTGAGTTCGAGCAGGCTGCCGAACGAGTCGGGCGTCGGGCCCGAGATCGTGCCCGAGCCCATCAGGTCGCCCACGCGCGTGTTGCAGCCCGCCACGGTGTGATGCGCGAGCTGCTGCGCCATCGTCCAGTACATGTGGCGGAAATTCGTGCGCGCGATGGTCGTCGCCTCTTGAACGCCTTCGGGACGCAGCAGCACTTCGAGCGAAATGTCGAAGGCGTGGTCGCCCTTGTGACGCAGGTAGTCGAGCGGCTGCGGCTCCTGCGCGGGCTGCGCGACGCGGAACGGCTCCAGCGCATCGAGCGTGACGACCCACGGCGAGATCGTGGACGCGAAGGTCTTGGCGTTGAACGGCCCGAGCGGCACGTATTCCCATTGCTGGATGTCGCGGGCGCTCCAGTCGTTGAGCAGCACCATGCCGAAGATGTGCTCCTCGGCGCTTTCGCACGCAATCGGCTCGCCGAGCGCATTGCCGCGCCCGACAATAAAGCCCGTTTCCAGTTCGATATCGAGCTTGCGGCATGCGCCGAACACCGGGCGCTCCTGATCGGGCAGCTTCAACTGGCCGTTCGGGCGGCGCACCGGCGTGCCGCTCACCACCACCGACGAAGCGCGCCCGTTATAGCCGATCGGCATCTCGGACCAGTTCGGCAGCAGCGCATTCTTCGGATCGCGAAACATTGAGCCCACGTTCGTGGCGTGTTCCTTCGACGAGTAGAAGTCGGTGTAGCCGGGAATCTCCACGGGCAGATGCAGCGTCGCATCGGCAAGCTTCACGAAGGCGCGCGCACGCAGCGCCGCGTCGTCGCGCAGCGTCGCGGTTTCGCGTGCGAGCAGCGACGAAAGCTGCACGCGCACGCTGCGCCACGTGTCGCGGCCAAGCGCGACGAAGTCGTTCAGCGCGGGGCGCGCAAATACGTTTTGTTGCGCGCTCGCGGGCAAGCGCAGCAGCCCGGCTTCGTGCAGCGCCGCGAGATCGGCCACGAGGTCGCCGATCGCCACGCCCACGCGCGGCTTCGCATTGTTTGCGTCGCTGAACACGCCGAACGGCAGGTTCTGGATCGGGAAATCGCTCTGCGCGTCGTTCGCGCTCTCGACCCAGCTCTTGCGTGCGGGATCGAGCGTCGCCTTGAGTTCGTCCGTCATGGTGCTGCTCATTGCTTCTCCGGATTGAAATGTTTCGTGAGGCCTTGCCAGCACTCGTAGTAATGCGCCTGCAACTGGCTCGTTTCGAGCGCGTAGCGCGTGGGGCGAATCAGCGATTTGGTCTCGAACATGAAGGCCATCGTGTCGCCGACCTTATGCGGTTTCGTCGTGTCGGAATGCGAGGCCTTCTCGAAGGTCTCCGCGTCGGGGCCGTGGCCCGACATGCAGTTGTGCAGGCTCGCGCCGCCCGGCACGAAGCCTTCGGCCTTGGCGTCGTACACGCCGTGCACGAGGCCCATGAACTCGCTCGCCACGTTGCGGTGATACCAGGGCGGGCGGAACGTGTTCTCGGCCGCGAGCCAGCGCGGCGGGAAGATCACGAAGTCGATCGCGTCGACGCCCGGCGTGTCCGTGGGCGAGTGCAGCACGAGGAAGATCGAGGGGTCCGGGTGGTCGTAGCTGATCGAGCCGATCGTGTTGAAGCGGCGCAGATCGTACTTGTAGGGCGCGAAGTTGCCGTGCCACGCCACCACGTCGAGCGGCGAGTGGCCGATGTCGGCGCGCCAGAGCTGGCCGTTGAGCTTGGTGACGAGTTCGAAGTCGCCTTCGCGGTCTTCATACGCGGCGACGGGCGTGAGGAAGTCGCGCGGGTTCGCGAGACCGTTCGAGCCGATCACGCCGAGGTCCGGCAGACGCAGCAGCGCGCCGAAGTTCTCGCAAATGTAGCCGCGCGCTTCGCCATCGGACAGGTCCACCGTGAAGCGCACGCCGCGCGGAATCACGACGATCTCGAACGGCTCGACGTCGAGGCGGCCCATTTCCGTGCGGATGGCAAGACGCCCCTGCTGCGGGACGATCAGCAGCTCGCCGTCGGTGTTGTAGAAGAAGCGGTCCACCATCGAGCGGTTCGCCGCGTACAGGTGGATCGCGCAGCCGCTCATCGAGGCCGCCGAGCCGTTGCCCGACATCGTCACCCAGCCGTCGATGAAATCCGTCGGCTCCGTGGGCATGGGCAGCGCGTCCCAGCGCAACTGGTTGGGCGGCGTGGGCGGCACGTCGCCGAAATCGGCGACGAGGCGCGGCGCGCCATTGACGTTCAGGCGCGAGGCGACCGGCGTGAACGGCTGATGCACCGCGCCCGGACGGATCCGGTAGAACCACGTGCGGCGGTTGTGCGAGCGCGGCGCGGTGAACGCGGTGCCCGAAAGCTGCTCGGCGTACAGGCCGTACGCGCAGCGCTGCGGCGAGTTCTGGCCCTCGGGCAACGCGCCCGGCAGCGCCTCGGTCGCGAATTCATTGGCGAAGCCGCTCATGTAGCCGTGCTGGACTTCGGTTGGGTGCCGCAGGGGTGCATTCATTGCTGTCTCTCCACGTTCTCGATTTACGGATGGTAAAACGAATTACGAATAGTGAAATTACGTGTAAACCCTGACGGACGCCCGATGGCCTCCAGAACCCGCTCGCACGGTCGATAACGTTATGACCAATCAGTCCATCCGGCGCGGCCGTGGACTGCTACCATCGAGTCATGCGGCCCCGAGTCGGGCCCGCGCCATTCACCGCGCACCGCACCCCACAACGTCACCATGATCGCTCCGACCATTCCCGAGCTCGTCGCTCGTTCCGCCGACCATCCGTTTCTTGGCGAGCACCTGGCGATGGGCAGCGGCGTGCACGCCAAAGAAGCCGTGGCGCGGCGGCGCGGCGTGGAGTTATTGAGCGCCTACGAGCCGATTTACGACATCAGCGTGCACAGCGGCGCGCAGTCGCTCACGGCCGATCTCGCGGCGGCGTCGCGCTTTGGCGACGAACTCGGCTTTCAGGCGGTGACGCTGCGCGAGCAGGACGGCGTGCTCGCGCCCTGCGACGCCTTCGGCGACGCGCTCGACGACCCTGAACTGGTCGCGCTCGACCGCATGGTGCGCGCGCTCCACACCATCAATTTTCTGGGCGGCCAGCAGCACGGCTTGCTGTTCCTGCGCGTGCACGAGCGGCTCCTGAAAAGCGTGAAATACGACCACGGGCGGCATTTTTCGAACGTGCTGGTGTCGTTCGGGCTCAATCCGGGGCGCATCGTGATCGAGCTGCCGGCCGCGGCGGTCGCGCACCGCACGTTCCTCGGCTATCTCACGAAGAGCTATCAGCGTTACGGGTTCAAGGTGGCGGGCAATCTGCCCAATGCGGGGCAGATTCTTTCGGTGTCGGACATGGCGCGGCCCGATTTCGTGAAGATGGACGCGGCGTCCGCGTTGCGCGATTCGATGGTGAAGCCGCTCGTGAGCTATGCGGCGCGGCTGCGCATTCCGCTCATTTTCAACCGCGTGACCGACGCGGCGCAGTTCGAGCAGTTGCAGCAGTACGACGTGCGCTTCGTGCAAGGGCCGGTGTTCGCGGCCCAGGACAAGGTGGTGTGAGGGAGCGGCGGTGAGCCGCCAGCGGGCCTGGAGGAGGCCTTAGACCCTGAATTTGAGCCTTAGAGGCAGACGGGTTCCTGCTCCAGCGCCACGCCAAAGCGCGCGAGCACGTCGCGCTGGATGGCTTGCGCCAGTTCGAGGATGTCCGCGCCGGTCGCCCCACCGCGATTGACGAGCACGAGCGCCTGACGCTCGTGCACGGCCGCCGCGCGCAGCGCGCGGCCCTTCCAGCCGCAGCGGTCGATCATCCAGCCGGCCGCGAGCTTCACGCGCCCGTCGGCTTGCGGATACGAGACGATCTGCGGTTCGCGCGCGGCGAGCGCATCGAACTGCGGCGCGCCGATCACGGGATTCTTGAAGAAACTGCCGGCATTGCCGAGCTGGAGCGGGTCGGGCAGCTTCGCGCGCCGCACCGCCACCACGGCGTCGAACACGGCGCGGGCCTGCGGCGCCTCGACAGCGTCATGCCGGGCGAGTTCGCGCGCGAGATCGGCATAGCCCGCGTTGGCCTGCCACAGCTTCGGCAGACGGAACGTGACCGAGGTGATGACGAAGCGATCGCGCCCTTCGCGCTTGAAGAAACTGTCGCGATACCCGAAACGGCAGGCGGCGGCGTCGAATTCGACCGGCGTGCCCGTGTCCAGATCGATCGCGCGCACCGAATCGCAGCGCTCGGCCATTTCGAGCCCGTAAGCGCCGATGTTCTGAATGGGCGCGGCGCCCACCGTGCCCGGAATCAGCGCGAGATTTTCGAGACCCGGCATGCCCGCTTCGAGCGTCCAGGCCACGAATTCGTGCCAGTTCTCGCCCGCGGCCGCCTCCACGTACCACGCGTGCCTGTCCTCGCGCGCGAGCCGCTTGCCGCACAGCGCCACGAGCAGCACCAGACCGTCGAAGTCGCGCGTGAGCACGACATTGCTGCCGCCGCCCAGCACGAGCGTGCGCAGGCCGCGGGCGCGCGGGTCGCGCACGGCGGCGACGAGGTCGGCCTCGTTTTCGACGCGGCACGCATAGCGCGCGCGCACATCGAAACCAAACGTGTTGTGCGCGCGCAGCGGATAACCGGCGGCGAACCACGTGGGCGACAGATCGACGGACGTCTGGAACTGGGACATCGAAGCGGAACGGAACACGGACAACAGATGGAAAAAGGCCGAAAAAGCCGCCAGAAGACGTTGGGCCGGACTGCTGCCCAGCCTTGGGCAAACGCAACGGCGCCGGTAGAATGGCGTCGGTCCGTGATTATAGCGAGTGCGCGAACCGCTGCCTGAAAATGCGGCTGCGGCCCTCGGGCGCACCGTTTGCGCCGCTGTTTACGCAATTCGCACTTTTGGGAGAAAACAATGCCATCGTTTGACGTCGTCAGCGAAGCCAACATGATCGAAGTAAAGAACGCCGTCGAGCAATCCAACAAGGAAATCTCCACGCGCTTCGACTTCAAGGGCTCGGATTCGCGCGTCGAGCAAAAGGAGCGCGAGCTGACCGCGTTCGCCGACGACGATTTCAAGCTCGGCCAGGTGAAGGACGTGCTGGTCTCGAAAATGGCCAAGCGCAATGTGGACGTGCGCTTTCTCGACTACGGCAAGATCGAGAAGATCGGCGGCGACAAGGTCAAGCAGGTCATCACCGTGAAAAAGGGTGTCTCGGGCGACCTCGCGAAAAAGATCGTCAAGCTCGTGAAGGACAGCAAGATCAAGGTCCAGGCAAGCATCCAGGGCGACGCCGTACGCGTGACGGGCGCCAAGCGCGACGACCTGCAAAGCGTGATCGCCATGCTGCGCAAGGACGTGACCGACACGCCGCTCGACTTCAACAACTTCCGCGACTGAATTCGCGATTCAGTTCGCGACTCGGTTCGCGACCCAGTTCGCGGCTACAGCGCATTACGGGGCGGCCTCGGCCGCCCCTTTTCATTGCCGCCCCGCCCTTCCAGCGCTCAATCCGCCATCACCACGAGCGGCATCAGCACCTCACCGGTTTCCAGCAGCGTTTTGAGATTCGAGACGATGCGCGGCCAGCCGCCCGACACCTTCTCGATGAACTTCGAACCGGGCCGCGCCACACGATGCGTGATCGTGAGCTTGACCGCATGCTCGACAGGCTCGATCTCGATCGTGCAGAACGAATCGCCTTCTGCATTGAGTTCGTGCAGGAACATGTTGCGCCAGCGCAGCACGAGCTTTTTCGGCGGGTCCGATTCCACCACCGCGCCCGAGTCGGCGATGCGGCCATCGGCAAAACGCAGCGACCACGGCGAGCCAGTTTGCCAGTCGCACTCGTGATGCATGCCGAACCAGTAGCGCTCGGTGAATTCGCGGCGCGTGAGCGCCTCCCACAGTGCCTGCGGGGTCGTGCGGATGAACGTGACATAGACGAACGTCGAGTCGCCGGCGGCGCTGCTTTCCGTGCGCTTTTCGCTACTCATGACTGCCTCCTTCGAGCGAACGTTTGAGGTCGACGAGCGCGCCCACGCGCTCGCGTTCGAACTTGCCGATCCAGCGCGCGGCAATCTCGCCGATGGGCACCGGATTGATGAAATGCCGCTTTTCGCGGCCACGCCGCTCTGTCGCGACGAGATTCGCCTCCTCCAGCACGGCGAGATGCTTCGTCACCGCCTGGCGCGACATGGTCAGCCCCTGGCACAAATCGGTGAGCGTCTGCCCGTTTTGCGCATGGAGGCGGTCGAGCAACTGGCGGCGGCTCGCGTCGGCCAGCGCACGGAATACGGCGTCGTCGTTCATGTGGCCATTATGCAACCCATTGGTTGCATGTCAAGGCGAGAAAACGGGGGGCGATGCGCGGGGTGAGGTGTGCCCAGCCGCCGTCACGTGCGATCACTCCCCGTCGGTCGCCTGATCGGTTGCATCGGGCTGCTTGCGCGGGCGGCCGCCCTTGCGACCATTGGCGCGGGCCGCCGCCGCCTTGGCCGGCGAGGTGGCCGAACCCATGGCGCGCGCGAGCTCGCTCATCCATTCCTGCGTGCCGAACACGCCTTGCAGCAACCCCGGCGCCCACAGCAGCAGATCGAGCCGCGGGAAGTAGAGGGACTGGCCGCCGCCCCAGATCTCGACCTGCGCCAGTTGCGCGGCCGTGGGCGGCCGCTCGAGGGTTTGCAGTTCCTGAATGAGCGCGACGGGAACGGCCAGTCCCACGCCGTTGGCGAACTCGATTTCGAGCCGCGTGTGGGCGCGACTGTAGCGCGCCGCCACGGCAACCGGACTCTGCGCGCCCGCCTTGCGCGCCGCCGCGATCTGCTTCTTGCTAATGGAATCCATGGATCCTCCACCATGCCATGCACAACAGTTTGATTTCCGGCTCGAGCACGCGCGCGAGACGCATGACCTGCTGCTCCGCAAGCTCGTAAAGCTCGCGCAATTCGAGCGGACCGTCAGGGCAATTCAGCTTGAGCACACACGATCCTTGCGGACTTGCGACGTGAACGTGAGCGGGACGATGGTCGTGCGGAAAAATCGCCACGCGATAACCGGGTACGCGAAGAACAGTGGGCATGGTTCGGATACTAACCTAACGTTGGGTTTATGGGGCATCTTGTCGAAGCGTGCGTGCACTGCATTTGTCGCAGGACAAACTTCGGTATCCGCACGAATTCAGCATATCGACTGGGCGTGCGACGCGAACGTCATCCGTTCGACATAGGCGCATTCCGAGCCACGATCCCGGCGGTCCCGGCAAACGCGCATTCCCGCGCAAACGCACGGCGAAAAAAAAGCGGCGCCGCAGCGCCGCTTTCCCGCAACCCACTTGCTCCGTTCAATCGAGCTTGAACTGCCCCACCGCATCGGCGAGATTGGCGGCCTGACCGCGCAGCGCCGCCGCAGCGGCCGTCGACTGCTCGACGAGCGCCGCGTTCTGCTGAACCATCTCGTCGAGCTGGCTCACCGCGCGGTTCACTTCCTGGATGCCGCGCGTTTGCTCGCCGGCCGCATTGGTCACTTCCGAGATGATGGTCGTCACGTTCGAGACGTTCGAAACGATCTCGTCCATCGTCTCGCCCGCGCGGCGCACGAGTTGCGAGCCCGAACTCACGCTCGACACCGTCGATTCGATCAGCGCCTTGATCTCGCGCGCGGCCTGCGCGCTGCGCTGCGCGAGGCTGCGCACCTCGCCCGCCACCACCGCGAAACCCCGGCCCTGCTCGCCCGCACGCGCCGCTTCCACGGCCGCGTTCAACGCGAGGATGTTGGTCTGGAACGCAATGCCGTCGATCACGCCGATGATGTCCGCGATCTTCACCGATGCCTTCTCGATGTCGCCCATCGTGTGCACGACGTCGCCGATCACCGAGCCGCCGCGCGAAGCCGCCTGCGATGCCGTGGCCGCCGTCACGTCGGCCTGCTGCGCCGCGTTTGCCGACTGGGCGACCGTCGCCGTGATCTCCTCCATCGAAGCGGCCGTTTCTTCGAGGCTCGCCGCCGCTGATTCCGTGCGGCCCGACAGATCGACGTTGCCCGCCGCGATCTCGTCGCTCGCGGTGCGCACCGACTCGCTCGCCTCGCGAATGTGGCGCATCACGTCGCGCAGCTTGTCCATGAATGCGTTGAACGAGCGCGCGATCTGCGCGACTTCGTCGTTGCCCACGGCGGGCAGACGCTTCGTGAGATCGCCTTCACCGGCGCTGATCGCGTCCATCGCGTCGCGCACGCGCGAGAGGCGCTGGAACGACACCGCGGTCGCGCCCGCCACGATTAGCGCCGCCGCCAGCGCGATCACCACGAGCGCGACGAGCGAAGCCGTCAGGAGCGAACGCATGGCCGCCGTCGCGTCGTAGCGGTCGAGCGCGACGATCAGGCGCCAGTCGGTGCCGGGAATCGTTTGCGCGCGCATCAGCTTGATGTCGCCGTTCACGTCGACCTTGAGCGGCGCGCTGGCGGTGTACAGCGCGTTGAGCCGGTCGCCGGCCAGCTCGGGCGCGAGCTCCGCAACGGGCTTGAGCGTGAGCTTCGGGTCCGGGTGCGCGACGATCGCGCCGCTTGCGTCCACCAGCATGCCGAAGCTCGCGGGCGTGGGATGGATCGAGCGAACGTTGTCGAGCACGCTGTCCATCGTCACGTCGCCGGAGATGACGCCCTTCACCGCGCCGTCGCGGATCACGGGCTGCGCGAAGGCCACCACGAGCTTGCCGGTCGCAACGTCCAGATAAGGCGGCGTGACGACGGCCTTGCCCGCCGCCACGGCCTGTTTGTACCAGGGGCGCCCGGTCGGATCGTAATCGGGCGGAATGCCGTCGGAGGTCGAGAACTTCGCCGTGCGGTCGGCATATCCCACGTACACGTTCGTAAAGCCGCCCGCCGCCGCCACCTGCTTGAGCGCCGGCAGCGGGTCGGGCCCGAGCACGGCGTCCTGCAACGAGCCGATCATCCGCGTATGCGTGGCCACCCATTCGGCTATGCCCTGCTCATGACTGTCTTCGACGGCGCTGAGCGTGCTGTCGATCGAATCCTTGTTGTGCGAGTTGGCAACGAAGTAGTTGAGCGCCGCGTTCACGGCGAGCGCGGCCACGACGATGACGACGCAAAGCGCGACGATGCGCGCGCGGATGGTAGAGAACATGGGAGGGGAAAGCCGTGTGGAAATGAGGGGAATCCTGCGCAACCTGGTCTGGAACTACCAGGGTTTACGGCAGGTCACACGGCATTCTTGAGGGCGGATCGCAGACAATGCGCCTCAGTTGCGCCTCAGTTGCGTTTTAGATGCGCATTACATGCGATTCGGCGCGCGATAAGCGAAATTATCAGACAAATAACTGACCGGGCCGGGCGCACCGGCCCGGTTCCCCGACCGCTTTCCCGGATTACTTCCCCGTGGCGGCGGCCTTCTTCTCACCGATACGGCTTTCCTTGCCGGCGATGAGCTTGGAGATGTTCGCGCGATGCCGCCAGAAGAGGAGCACGCTCATGGCGAGGATGGCGAGCGCGACAACACGCGGGCCGAACATGAACACGTAGTAGAGCGGCGCGAACACGGCGGCCGCGAGCGCCGCGAGCGACGAATAGCGCGTGAAGAACGCCACGATGAGCCAGGTGGCGAGCGTGGCGGCGCCCAGTATCGGGTTCACGGCGAGCAGCACGCCGGCGGCCGTCGCCACGCCCTTGCCGCCCTGGAAGCGGAAGAACACGGGATAAAGGTGACCCAGGAACACCGCGATGGCCGCGAGCGCGATGGCCGGATCGCCGAGTCCGTAGCCCGGCCCGAAGTGCACGACGAGCCAGACGGCGAACCAGCCCTTGAACGCGTCGCCGATCAGCGTGAGGATCGCGGCCTTCTTGTTGCCGCTGCGCAGCACGTTGGTCGCGCCGGGATTGCCCGAGCCGTAGGAGCGCGGATCGTCGAGGCCCATGAGGCGGCTCACGATCACGGCGAACGAAACCGAACCGATCAGATAGGCAAGAACGGCGACGAACAGGTTGTACATGCACGAAACCCGGTGGAAGTGGAAAGCGGTGCGCGATGCGCGAAGGCGCCCATTCTACCGAAGCGCGGGCAGCCCTTGCCCGCGCGCCGGGAACATACGAGGGAAAACCAGGGTAAATCAGGGAAACAACGCAAGCTCACGCGCAGGCGCGCGCCTCACTCCACACTCGCGCACTGCACCGGCTTCGCGCCGAGCAGCGAGGTGAGCACCGCGGGCGCGAGGCTCACGAGATAGCCGCGCCGCCCGCCGTTGAGCCAGATTTCATCGAGTTCGAGTATGGTCGATTCGACGTACACGGGCATGGCTTTCTTCGTGCCGAACGGCGACGTGCCGCCCACCAGATAGCCCGAATGGCGATTCGCGACTTCGGGCTTGCACGGCTCCACGCGCTTCGCGCCGATCTGCCGCGCGAGGTTCTTGGTCGAAACCTTGCGGTCGCCGTGCATGAGGACGATGAGCGGCTTGGCGTGCTCGTCTTCCATCACCAGCGTCTTCACGACGCGATGTTCGTCCACGCCGAGCTGGCGCGCGGACTCTTCCGTGCCGCCATGCTCGACATACTCATAGGGATGCTCGCCGAAAGCGACGCCCGCGCGGCGCAGCATCTGCGTGGCGGGCGTTTCGGACACGTGTTTCGTTTTGCTCATCGGCGCATTGTAAACGCACTAACCGCCGGGCCCGCGCGGGCCCGGCCAACCGCGCCTGGCCGCTCAGCCGCGCGGATGATGCTTCGCGTGCAGCAGTCGCAGCCGCTCGCGCGCGACGTGCGTATAGATCTGCGTGGTGGAGATGTCGCTGTGGCCAAGCAGCAGTTGCACGACGCGCAGGTCGGCGCCGTGATTGAGCAGGTGCGTGGCGAACGCGTGGCGCATCGTGTGCGGCGAAAGCGGCGCGTGCACGCCCGCCGCCGCCGCGTGACGCTTGATGATGTGCCAGAACTGCTGGCGCGTCATGCCTTCGGCGCGCGCGGTCACGAAGAGCGCGTCGGCCGTGCGCGCGCCGAGCAGCGCGGGCCGCGACTCGCGCAGGTAACGCTCGATCCACGCGTGGGCCTCTTCGCCGAACGGAATGAGCCGCTCCTTCGAACCCTTGCCGAGCACGCGCACGACACCTTCGTTCAGGCCCACCTCGACGGTCTTGAGCGTGACCAGCTCGGTCACGCGCAGGCCGCTTGCGTACATGAGTTCGAGCATCGTGCGATCGCGCAGGCCGAGCGGCGTATTGACGTCGGGCGCACCGAGCAGCGCCTCGACCTGCGCCTCGCTCAAGGTGGACGGAAAACGCGGCGGCTGCTTTGCCGAGCGAATCCGCACGGTCGGGTCCGCATGCACGCGCTGCTCGCGCAGCGCCCAGCCGTAGTAGCGGCGAAACACCGAAAGACGCCGGTTCGCCGAGGTCGATTTGTCGTCCTTGCGGCACGCGCTGTAGGCGAGCAGATCGTCTTCGTGAGTCGTGTCGAGCGCGTTGGCGCGCTCGCGCGCGAGCCACTGCGCGAAAAGGCGCAAGTCGCGCCGGTACGCATCGAGCGTGTTGCGCGAGAGGCCGTGCTCGAGCCACATGGCGTCGCAGAACGTGTCGATGCAGGTGAGGCTCGCCGAGAGCGCTTCGGCCGCGGCGGGGTCGAGGGCTTCGTCGTCCGCGCTGTTCAGCTCGTTGTTCACCTCGTCGTGTGCCTCGTCGTGTGCCTCGTCGTGCACCTGGTCATGCGCCTCGTCGTTTGCGTCGCTCGCGGCGAGCGGCGGCGGATTCGTCGTCATCGTCATCGGTTTATCGCAGCTCAAATCGGTTGGCGGTGCATTCGTGGGCGAGCAGCCAGCGCTTCACGTCGCGAAAGAAGCCTTCGCCGCCGTGATGCGCGAATCCGCCGATCCCGCTCGCCGACACCACGCGATGACACGGAATCACGATCGGAAAGGGATTGTCGCCGCACGCCTGCCCCACGGCGCGCGGGCTCACGCTGCCAATGCGCTTCGCGAGCTCGCCGTAGGTGAGCATGTCGCCCGCCGCGATCGAGCAGATGCCGTCCCACACGCGCCGCTGGAACGCCGTGCCCTGCGACAAGGCGAGCGGCAGGTCGAAGGCGGCGTCGGCGTTCTCGAAATAGCGCTCGATCTGCCCGGCCGCGCGCGCGGCGAGTTCGCAATCGGGCTCGACGCCGGCCGTCTGCGCGGGCAGATACACGATCTCGCGCAGCGCTTCGCCGCTCGCACGTATGCCGACCTTGCCGAACGGCGCGGCGATCACCGCGTTGAACATCGTTGCCTCCTTCGTGCGCGAGCGTTGCACGCCATGGTGCCGCGTTGCGCGCGCGATTTCCAGCACGTCATCGCTCATCTCCACCTCTCTCGCCCTGTCTTCTCACGCCGCCTCCAGCGCCCACAGCACGTGCTCGCGCACGAGCGCAGACTCATCGTGCTCGCGCGCGCGCAATGCCGCGACAATGGCCGCGCGCTCGGGAGCGTGTTGCACGGGTTGCGCGTCGTCGCGCGTGGCGCGCAACGCATTGCCCATCGCGACCGCGAGATTGCGCGACCAGCACTCGTAACCGATGCGCCGGATCGCGCTGCCCTGCATGCGCTCGTCGAACTGCGCCGCGCTCCAGCCGAACAGGTCGACGAGGCTCGCACGATCGAGTCCGTGACGCACGTCGAAGTCGGCGACCGGCGCGGCCTGCGCAAACTTGTTCCATGGGCACACGAGCTGGCAGTCGTCGCAGCCATACACACGATTGCCGATCAGCTCGCGCAATGCCAGGGGAATGCTGCCCTTGAGTTCGATCGTCAGGTACGAAATGCAGCGGCGCGCATCCACGCGATACGGCCCGGTGATCGCGCCGGTCGGGCACGCGCTGATGCAGCGCGTGCAACTGCCGCAATGCGAGCCCGGCGTCTCGGGCGCGGCGCTCGCCGGGTCGTCGGCGTCGGTGGGCAGCGGCACGTCCACGTAGATCTCGCCGAGAAAGAACAGCGAGCCCGCGTCGCGCTGCAAGAGCAGCGTGTGCTTGCCGCGCCAGCCCACTCCGGCTTTCTGCGCAAGCTCGACTTCGAGCACGGGCGCGGAGTCGGTGAACACGCGATAGCCGAAGCCGCCGATCTCGGCCTCGATGCGATCGGCAAGCTGCTGCAACCGCGCGCGCAGCACCTTGTGATAATCGCGGCCACGCGCGTAGATCGAGACAACAGCCGCGTGCGGGTCGGCGAGGCGCGCGTGTTCGCGCAAGCGCCAGTCGGCGTGGATGGTCTCGCGGGCAACGTTCGTGCCAGGCACGGCGCTTGTCTCGGCGCCGCCTTGCGAAGCACTTTCGTGTGTCTTTCCCGTTGCATTCGGCGCGAGCGTATCGGCGGGCAAATAGGCCATGCGCACGGAGATCACGCGTCGCGTGCCGGCCACAAGCTCGGCGGGCCGCGCGCGTTTCATCCCATGTTTGGCCATATAATCCATCTCGCCGTGGCAGCCCGCTTCGAGCCACGCGGCGAGGCCCGCCTCGGCATGGGAAAGGTCGGTGTCGCTGATACCGATCGCACCGAACCCCAGCTCGCGCCCCCACGTCCTGATACGCGCCGCGAGCGCGGCAAGCGCCGCCTCATCGAGCGGCGCGGCCTGCCCGCTGGCAGGCGCAGACGAATCTCGCAGCGCCTGAGCTTGAGCCTGCGCTTGAGCACGCGCCTGAGCGGACGTTGGGTCGAGCGCCTCCGAAGACGCGCGCGCATCCTGCGCGCGGTGGGAAGAGGAATGCGTGGGGTTCATTACGTCATTTTACGAGAATGCCCGACACGCCCGGTCACGACCACGCGCCGCTTCCGCTTGATCCGTCAGTCGACGTTCTTCTCGAGCGCCGTTTCGATCTCGCGGACGCCGCCGCCACCGACGCCTTCGGCGCACGCTTCGCGCATGCGCTGGACTCGCTGCGCGCGAATGATGCGCGAAACAGCGTACAAAACCACGGCGCCCCGCCCTTTCATGGCCTGCACGTGCAACTGCACGGCGACCTCGGCGCGGGCAAAACCTCGCTCGTGCGCGCCACCTTGCGCGCGCTCGGTCACACGGGCCGCGTGCGCAGCCCGACGTACACGCTCGTTGAGCCCTACGTGGTTGCAGCGCCGAATGGGGAACTCCAGCTCTACCACTTCGATCTGTACCGTTTCAGCGATCCGGCCGAATGGGCCGACTCGGGCTTTCGCGAATACTTCGCGCAAGATGCGGTGTGCCTCGTCGAATGGCCGCAACGCGCGGGCGGCCTGCTGGGCGTACCCGATCTCGTGTTCTCGCTCGAGCCGGATGCAAGCGGCGAAGGCCGCGTGCTCACCGCCTACGCATACAGCGCATCAGGAAAGGCATGTCTAGAAAGATGTTGATCAAACCGTTCCGCTCGATCGAATCGGCCGCCACCGCCACGCACAACTGGCGTCGCCGGCAGATTCTGAAGGCGGGCGCCTCCACGCTCGTGCTCGGCCTCTCCGTCGCGGCGCCGCGCCTCGCGTGGGCCACCTCCGTAATTGGCGTGCGCGTGTGGCCCGCGCGCGACTACACGCGCGTGACCATCGAGTCGGACCAGCCGCTCCAGAACTCGCAGCAACTGCTGCAAGGCCCCGATCGTCTCGTCGTCGACCTGAGCGGACTCGATCTCGACGACGCGCTCAAGAATCTCGTCTCCAAGATCACGCCGAACGATCCGCAAATCCAGGCGGTGCGCGTGGGGCAGTACCAGCAGCACGTCGTGCGCATGGTGTTCGACCTCAAGGGCTCGGTCAAGCCGCAGGTGTTCATGCTCCAGCCGGTGGGCTCCTACAAGTACCGGCTCGTGTTCGACCTTTATCCGGCGGTCGCGCCCGACCCGCTCATGGACCTCCTCGCGCAGACCGAGCGCAAGCAGCAGCAGCTCGACGCCCGCGAGGCAATGAAGGACAGCGCGCAGCCTTCCACGCCGTCGACGCTGGCCGGGCCCAACACGCCGCCCGCGCACGACAACAGCGACGCCTTCTTCGAGCGCTATGCGCAGAACGACGCGAATGCCTCGTCCGGCGCGCCGCGTCCCGCGCCGCCGGTTCCGCCGGCCGTGGTCGTGCCGCCGTCGCCGAAGCCCGCTGTGCCGAAGCCGCCCGTCATTGCGCAGCGTAACAACGCAAACAGCGCGAACACCGGAAGCGACGACGGCACAGGCGGCGACGACTACGGCTTCACCGCGCCGAAGCCCGGCAAGCGCGGCACCACGCGCCTGTTGACCGTCGCGATCGACCCCGGCCACGGCGGCGAAGATCCGGGTGCGATCGGCAGCGCGGGCACCTACGAGAAGCACGTCGCGCTCGACATCGCGAAGAAGCTGCGCGCGAAGATCGACGCCCAGCCCAACATGCGCGCGATGATGACGCGCGACGCCGACTTCTTCGTGCCGCTGAACGTGCGCGTGCAGAAGGCGCGCCGCGTGGGTGCGGACCTGTTCGTCTCGATTCACGCCGACGCGTTCACCACACCCGCCGCGCGCGGTTCGTCGGTGTTCGCGCTGTCAGAGCACGGCGCTTCCAGCGCGGCCGCGCGCTGGATGGCGAACAAGGAAAACTCGTCGGACCAGATCGGCGGCATCAGCGTGCAGACGGCCGACGCCGCTGTGAACCGCGCGCTCTTCGACATGTCGACGACGGCGCAGATCCGCGACTCGCTGCGCTACGGCGGCTTCGTGCTCAACGAGGTCGGCGAGATCAACAAGCTGCACAAGGGCTCGGTCGAGCAGGCGGGCTTCGCTGTGCTCAAGGCCCCCGACATTCCGTCGATCCTCGTGGAAACGGCCTTCATCAGCAATCCCGAGGAAGAGAGCAAGCTCAACGACGACGCCTATCGCGACAAGATGGCCAACGCCATCATGAAGGGCATCAAGCGCTATTTCGCGGCCAACCCGCCGCTCGCGAAGAGCCGCATGACCTGAGGCCGCGAAGCCTCACTGCGCGCCGCAACGAAAACGCCGCGCAAGCCCGAAGGCTTGCGCGGCGTTTTCGTTTGCAGCCTGAATCGAAGACTCGGGCGCGGCTTCAGGAACGCACGGCGCCCAGACGCTGCTTGACCCAGCCGCCGAACACGTTGACGGCCAGCCCGCCCATCACGAGCACGGCGCCCCCGATCTCGGCGGCCGTGAGCTGCTCGCCGAGCAGCAGCGACGCCGAAGCCAGCCCGACGATCGGCACGAGCAGCGAGAACGGCGCGACCTGGCTTGCGGGGTACTTCGAAAGCAGGCGGCTCCAGAGGCTATAGCCGACCAGCGTCGCGACGAACGCGAGATAGACGATCGCGCCCACCGAAGCCATGCCGATGCCCGCAAGCGCCTGCCCCATGCGCTGCGGCCCCTCCATCCAGTACGACAGCACGAGGAACGGCAGCGGCGGCACGAGACTCGCCCACACCACGAGGCCGACGAGATCCACCTTGCCCACCTTCTTCGTGACGATATTGCCGAGCGCCCACATGCACGCGGCGCACAGCGTGAGCAGGAAACCGGCGATGGTCATGCCGCCCGCACCGCTGCCCATCGACTGCATGCCGATCAGCGCGAGCCCGCCCGCGGCGATCAACAAGCCGATCACGTTCTGCGCGTGAAAGCGCTCGTGCAGGAAGAACGCCGCGAAACCGAGCGTGAAAAACGCCTGCGCCTGCAACACGACCGAGGCGAGGCCCGCGGGCATGCCCACGTACATCGCCGTGAAGAGGAACGCGAACTGGCCAAGCGAGATCGTCGCGCCATAGGCCAGCAGCCAGCGCAGCGGCATTTGCGGGCGCTTCACGAACAGCACCGCCGGGAACGCCGCCAGCATGAAGCGCAGCGCGCCGAGCAGGAGCGGCGGCACGCCGTGCAGCCCCACCTTGATCACCACGAAATTCACGCCCCACGCGAGCACCACCACCAGCGCGAGCAACAAGTCCTTCGGCGACATCTCCTGCTCTCCCCATTTTTTTCGTCGAATTTGCGAGTTTACCGCCTCGCGCCGCAACGCGCCGGGCCTCCACGCGTTAGCCACGCACCGCGAAGCCCGGCGTTAGAATGAGCGCCTGCTGCGCGCGCGGCCCGCCCGCGCGCCGATTCCGGCACCCGATTCCGCCACGACATCCGTGCCGTACGACTCATCAAGGAAGCGTCCATGTCCTCATCGATCAAAGCGGTACTCAAGCCTCATCAACGCGACATCGGCAATCTGTATGTGCGGCGCGTGCTGCCCGCGCTCGCGGCGCGCCTTGTCGGCCCGTTCATCTTCTTCGACCACATGGGCCCCGCCACCCTCGCGCCGGGCGCGGGCGTGGACGTGCGCCCGCACCCGCACATCGGCCTGGCCACCGTCACGTATCTGTTCGACGGCGCGCTCATGCATCGCGACAGCATCGGTTCGAGCCAGAAGATCGTGCCCGGCGACGTGAACTGGATGACGGCCGGGCGCGGCATCGTCCACTCCGAGCGCACGCCGGAGGAAGACCGCGCCACCGGCCTCACCATGCACGGCATCCAGACCTGGGTGGCCCTGCCCTTCGATCACGAAGACACGGAGCCGTCGTTCTTCCATCACGCCGGCGACACGCTGCCCGAAATCGAGCGCAACGGCGTTGCCATGCGCGTGATCGCGGGCACGGCGTTCGGCGCGACCTCGCCCGTCGAGACCTTCTCGGGCACGCTCTACGTGGCCGCCGACTTCGCGCCGGGCAGCGCCGTCGCGCTCGACGCGGAGCATGAGGAACGCGGCGTCTACCTCGTGGAAGGCGACCTCGCCATCGACGGCACGCCGCTCGAACAGCACACCATGGCCGTGCTCGTGCCCGGCGAAACCGTCACGCTTTCGAGCGCGAACGGGGCGCGCGTGATGCTGCTGGGCGGCGAGAAGCTCGAAGGCGAGCGCTTCATCGAATGGAATTTCGTGGCAAGCTCGCGCGAAAAGATCGAAGCCGCGAAAGCGGCCTGGACGCGCCAGGAAATGGGGCATGTTCCCGGCGAAACGGAATGGATTCCGCTGCCGGAGAAAAAGCCGCGCTGATCGGGCGAAGCCAGCGCCAAGGAAACACGCGCGCCGCGGCCGGTTTCAAGCGGTTGAAACCGGTTGAAACCCGCGCGTTTCGTCCCCAACTAGCGACGTAACGGATATCCCAAACGAGGACGCAATGGACACCACTCTCGCCACTTTCGAAAAAGACGTGATCGAAGCGTCGGCGCTCGCGCCGGTGCTGGTCGACTTCTGGGCGCCCTGGTGCGGCCCGTGCAAGACGCTCGGGCCGATGCTCGAAAAGCTCGAAACCGAGTACGCGGGCAAATGGAAGCTCGTGAAGGTGAATGTCGACGAGAACCAGGAACTGGCCGCGCACTTCAACGTGCGCAGCATTCCGCACGTCGTGGCGTTCGCCGATCGCCAGGCTGTCGACCAGTTCATCGGCGTGCTGCCCGAAGGCCAGTTGCGCCAGTTCCTCGACGGCCTGATTCCCGATGGCGCCGACGCCGCGCGCCGCGCCGCCCAGGAAGCGCTCGCCGATGGCCGCCGCGACGAAGCCTACGAAGCGCTACAGGCCGCGCTCGCCTTTGATCCGGGCAACGACGAAGTGCGCATGGACCTGATCGAGATGCTGCTCGCCGACAACCGCGCCGACGACGCGCAAAAGGAAGTCGAGCTGCTTTCGCCCAAGACCACGCAGGGCATCGACGCGCGCTTCAACGCGCTCAAGACGCGCCTGGACGCGCTCGACGCCGCCGCCGACCTGCCGCCCACCGACGCGCTCGAAGCCCAGGTGGCCGCCAACGCCGGCGACCTCGAAGCGCGCTTCGATCTGGCGAACGCGCTGATCGCGCGGCGCAAGTATGCGGGGGCACTGGAGCACCTGCTGGAGATCGTCAAGCGCGACCGGGCGTTTCGCGACGACATCGGCCGCAAGACCATGCTTTCCGTGTTCGATCTCGCGGCACACCAGCCGCAGCTCGTGAGCGAGTGGCGGCGCAAGCTGAGTTCCGCGTTGAACTGATCGCACGCGGCGCGAATCTGCCCGATTCGGCTTCGATTCAGCGCCCAAAAAAGCAAAACGCACGGCCTTCACGGGCCGTGCGTTTTTTTTCGCCGATGCGATCCCGCGCGGGGTCAGCCGGTCGTCGCCCGATGCGCCAGCGCGCGCAACACATACGCGGCGGCGGCGAAGCCAAAGCTTGCGGTCACGCATACGCTCGACCCGAAGCCCGCGCAATTGAGCCCCACCGGGCCGTGATGTCCCGGCGACGTGGTCAGATGCTCGGCCTCGGCGTCGATATCGCACACGGCCGCTTCGGGATAGATGAGCGGCTCGTCCGAATACACGGCGCTCACCTTGAACCTGGCCTTCGGCCCGCGCGGAAAGCCGTGCTGCTTGCGCAACTGGCCGCGCACCTTGGAAAGCAGCGGGTCCTGGATCGTGAGCGCGAGGTCGTCGATGCGAATGCGCGTGGGATCGAGCTGCCCGCCCGCGCCGCCCACCGTGATGAGCGGCACGCGATGCTCGACGCACCAGGCGATCAGCGCGGTCTTGGTGCGCACGCTGTCGATGGCGTCGATCACGTAGTCGAAGCCGCCGCCCAGCAGCTCGGCGAAGTTCGACGGTTCGACGAAATCCTCGACGAGGCGTACTTCGCAAGCCGGGTCGATGAGCTTGATGCGCTCGGCCATGGCCTCGACCTTGGGCTTGCCGTAGTTGCCGTCGAGCGCGTGGATCTGGCGGTTGGTGTTGCTCTCGGCCACGTTGTCGAGATCGATCAAGGTGAGCTTGCCGATCGCGCTGCGCGCGAGCGCCTCGGCGACCCACGAGCCCACGCCGCCAATGCCGATCACGGCCACATGGGCGCGCTCGAACTCATCGAGCGCGGGTGCGCCATAAAGCCGCGCGATTCCGCCGAATCGGCGGGCCCGGTCGGCAACATCGGCGGCGGGGCTCGCGGTAAGATCGACGGAGCCGGCGGCAACAGGGGAATTCGGGATACTGGACATGACGGTAGGCAATCGGTAAGCGGACCACGGAGCGCTTCCACACGGCGCTCACGGTCCTGGCAAGACCCGTATTTTGCCTGATCGCGTGAAGCAGGACCTGGCGCCGCCCCGCTTCGCGAGCCGTACACCGCGAACCGGTGCGTACTTGCAGGGCTTGCCGCCCGTGCGCCGCGCGCTCGCAACCTGATTGCCGCCTCTCCCTTATACTTGTCCGCAATGAAGCGTCTGCATAAAAGATGACCTCTCTCGCCGATCTCCGCAAGAACTACTCGCTCGGCTCGCTCGACGCCGCCGACGTCAATCCCGATCCGATCCGCCAGTTCCAGACCTGGTTCGCCCAGGCGCTCGACGCGAAGCTGCCCGAGCCCAACGCCATGACGGTGGCGACCGTCGACGCGCAAGGCCGCCCCGCCGCTCGCATCCTGCTCATCAAGGGCGTGGACGAGCGCGGCTTCGTGTTCTTCACGAACTACGAAAGCCGCAAGGGGCGCGAGCTCACCGCCAATCCGCACGCGGCGCTGCTCTTTCACTGGATCGAGCTGGAGCGTCAGGTGCGTATCGAAGGCAAGGTCGAACTCACGAGCGCCGAGGAAAGCGACGCCTACTTCAACTCGCGCCCGCTCGGCTCGCGCATTGGCGCGTGGGCCTCGGAGCAGAGCAGCGTGATCGCCGGCCGCGCACAGCTCGAAGTGCGCGAGCAGGAAGTCACGGCGCAGTACGGCGAGCACCCGCCGCGCCCGCCGCACTGGGGCGGCTACCGGCTCGTGCCGGACGCCATCGAATTCTGGCAGGGCCGGCCCTCGCGGCTGCACGACCGCATCCGCTATACGCGCGAGAGCAGCGCCGCGGCCTGGTGCATCGAGCGGCTCGCGCCTTGAGCGCGTTCGCGCGCGGCTGCACCCTGGTTGTTTTACCGTAACGGTTTTATCTGCTGCACTCGCATCACTGGCATCACCCGCTTGATTGGCAACACGCGCGCGCGGCGCAGCCCCTCTCGCCGCCGCGCCGCTGGTTTTTTTGTCTCGCCGCCTCTGGCACGCATCGCAATTCGCTTTTGTCGTGGGTCTGGAACCGTTCATTCGACAGGGAGAGAAACGCATGTTCTGGGAGAAGAAACTCGCGCAATGGGTAGAGGAAGTGCGCAACAAGGCCAATCTGCCCGCCCGTCTCGTGCTCTGGAGCGGCCAGCAGTACGATTTCGGGCACTTCGCCGCGCCGCAGGTCACGCTCAAGGTCAATAGCGCCGCCGCCCTGCCGCTGCTGCTGGAGCCGAGCCTCGACAATCTCGGCGAAGCCTACGTGAAGGGCAAGATCGACATCGAAGGCAAGCTCGCCGACATCATCAACATCAGCTACTCGCTCGCGCGCAATACCGTCACGAGCGCCGGCAAGCTCGCCCGCGTGCGCCGCTATTTCACGCACTCGAAGTCCACGGACAAGCAGGCCATCCAGTACCACTACGACGTCTCGAACGAGTTCTACAAGCTGTGGCTCGACGAGAACATGGTCTATTCGTGCGCCTACTTCGAGAACGGCGACGAAGACCTCGCCACCGCGCAGTTGAAGAAGATCGACCACATCCTCACGAAGATCCAGGTGCAGCCGGGGCATACGCTGCTCGACATCGGCTGCGGCTGGGGCGCGCTCGTGCTGCGCGCGGCGCAGAAGTTCGGCGCGCGCTGCGTGGGCGTCACGCTCTCGCAGAACCAGTTCGATCTCGCCACGGCGCGCGTGAGGGCCGCCGGGCTCGACCAGCGCATCGAGATCCGCCTCCAGGACTATCGCGACATACAAGGCCAGTTCGACCGCATCACGAGCGTGGGGATGTTCGAGCACGTCGGGCGCAAGAATCTGCCGGGCTACTTTCGCAAGGTGCACGACCTGCTCGCCGACGACGGCGTCGCCATGAACCACGGCATCACCTCGTCGGACGCCGAATCGGGCGAAGCGCCGCTCGGCGGCGGCGAGTTCATCGACCGCTACGTGTTCCCCGACGGCGAACTGCCGCACATTGGCCTGGCGCTCGAAGCGGCGCAGCGCGGCGGCCTCGAAGCGGTTGACGTGGAGAGCCTGCGCCGTCACTATGCGCACACGCTCGATATCTGGGCGGAGAATTTCGAGGCGCGCGCCGAAGAGGCGAAAAAGCTCGTCGACGACGAGAAGTTCCGCATCTGGCGCGTTTATCTGGCGGGTTGCGCGTACGCGTTCGAGCACGACGACGTGTCGATCTTCCAGATCGTCTGCCGCAAGGCCGGCCGCAGCGCAAAAACGCTGCCGTGGTCGCGCCGGTATATGTACGAGAAGCCGCTCTGAGGCAGGCGGCGGCGCAAGGGTATGGCCCGCCGCGCCGCCGTTGCGCCCGCGTCGCCTGTCAGGCGGGCGGCTTCGCCCCACGACCGCCACTAATGACGCCACTGCGCGACGCAACCGCATGAACGAACGCGACGACGGCCACGACCTGTTCGGCGCCGCCTCGGATGAAGCACGCAGCGCGAGGCCGCTCGATGCGCCCGGCGAAGGTGCCCGCGAGAACGCTCACCAGGCCGCCCGCGAGGCCGCGCGCCGCACTGCGCCGAAAGCCGCGCCCCGCGCCGAGCCTCAGCCCGACCTGTTCGGCTTCACCGCGCCCGCGAGCGCGCCCAGGCCCGCTGCCGCGAAGCGCCCCGCCCGCGCCGCCGCCGAAGACAGCATCAACGAGGCCGAAATCGCAGCGCCCGCCCAAGGCGAGGACAACCCGCGCGCCCCCGGCGCACCGCGTTCGAAACCGCCGAAGCAAGCCGAGCCCGGCTCGCCGCCCAAACGCCGCGGCCGTGGCGTGTTGCCCGCCGTGGCCACGCAGGAAACGCTCGACCTCGCCGCGCAACTGCCCGCGAGCGTGCGCCTCGGCACCTCGTCGTGGTCGTTTCCGGGCTGGCGCGGCATCGTCTACGGCGACGACTACAGCCAGTCCAAACTGGCCCGCGACGGCCTTGCGGCCTACGGCGCGCATCCGTTGCTGCGCTCGGTGAGCATCGACCGCTCGTTCTATGCGCCGCTCACCGTCACCGACTACCTGCGCTACGCGCAGCAGGCGCCCGAGCACTTCCGCTTCATCGTCAAGGCGCCCGCCCTCGTCACCGACGCCAGCGTGCGCGGCGATCGCGGCGAGCCCGTTTCGGCGAACCCCTGCTTCCTCAACGCGGAGCTGGCCGCGCGCGAATTCGTCGAACCGTGTCTCACGGGCCTCGGCAACAAGGCGGGCGCGCTCGTGTTCCAGTTTCCGCCGCTGCCCGATCAGCTGCTGGCCGACCCGGCGGCCTTCGTCGAGCGCCTCGCCGCATTTCTCGCCGCCCTGCCACCACTGCCCAAGCCTACCGAAACGACCGGAGCATCCGAGGCCGGCGACGGCCCCTGCTACGCCGTCGAAATTCGCGACGCGATCCTGCTCACGCCGCGCTTCGTGCGCACGCTGCGCGCGGCGGGCGTGCGCTACTGCGTGGGTCTGCACGCGCGCATGCCGGACCCTCTGCGCCAGGCCGCGGCGCTCGCGCTGATGGACGGCGAAGCCCCGGCCGGCCCGCTGATCGTGCGCTGGAGCCTGCACAGCGGCTTCAAGTACGAGCAGGCCAAAGCGCGCTACGAGCCGTTCGACAAGCTCGTGGACGAAGACCCGCACACCCGCGACACGCTCGCCGAACTGGCCGCGCGCTACGCGATCGCGGGCCAGCCCGTGCTGATCACGACGAACAACAAGGCGGAAGGATCGGCGCCGCTCACCTGCGCGAAGCTCGCGCGGGCGATTGCCGAAGAGATGGCGCGGCTGCGCGCGGAAATGGCCCAGGATGCCGCGACAGCGGGCGCTGACGACGACTGACGCACCGGCAAAATGTGACGGCGATCACATCTTCGCGCATGCCCGGGCGCTAACCTACGGCCCCATAGAGTCCGAATACAGCCCGAAATCCGTCACGATGCCGTGCATCGATGCACCGGCACCCGGCCGCCATTGCCGACGGCGCGTGAAATCGCCGTCCTGAATCCACGATTGCATGCGCTCAGTTAATTTTTCGTACGATCCCCGCCTGGATCAGTTGCGCGGGAGCGCCGCGCTCCTCGTCTTTCTCTATCACGCATTCCACGTCTTCTACGGACACTGGCACGCCTTTCCGGGCGCGTTCTGGGCGGGCTGGCTCGTGGAGGGGCACACCGGCGTCGGGCTGTTCTTCGTGCTGTCCGGCTTCCTGTTCATGAACATCGCGCTCGCGGCGCCGGACATCGAATGGGTGCCGTTCATGCGCAATCGTCTCCTGCGCATTTTCCCGCTGTTCGTGGTGATGTACGTCGTGGCCACGTCGGTGGGCCGCGACGCGTTCCGCCCCGCCGATCTTTTCTATTTGCTGTTCTCCAATCTCGGCGAAGCGCCCACGTCGAACTCGTTCATTACCGGCGCGGCGTGGTCCATTTCGATCGAATTCACCTTCTACATGGTGTTTCCGTACCTGGCCCGCTTTGCGATCCAGTACGGCGCCGGCTGGCTGATCCGCCTGATCGCGCTCTGGGTGCTGCTGCGCTGCGGGGCGTACTTCGTGACCGAGCAGGCCACGCACATGTATTACTCGACGCTGCTCGGGCGTTTCGACCAGTTCCTGATCGGCATGCTGTGCGCGATGTTCGTCAAGCGCATGCCCGTGCTGCACGAGCGCCGACTCTCGATACTCTGGCCACTCGCGGCGACATGCGCCGTGGTCCTGATTCTCGGCTTGCTCGGCAGCAAGGCCAGCTATCAGCTTCCGGTGCCCAAGCAACCGGTCTGGGCGGTTTGGGGCACGTTGGAAGCGCTCATGTGGGGCGGCTTCGTGATCTGCTATTCGTGCTGGCGCGGCAGCCTGCCAAAACCGGCGGCCTCGTTGTTCTCGAGCATTGGCGAAGTGAGCTATTCGTTCTACCTGCTGCATGGCGTCGTGCTTTTCATCTTCGCGCACTTCACGCTGCCGTATTTCGAGAAGCTGAACTGGCGCGTCGGCATGATGCTCGTCATGGTGACGCTGCTGCCACTGTGTCTTTTCGTGGCGCGGCTGAGCTACCAGGTGATCGAGCGCCCGTGGCTGCAAATGCGCGGCCGATACCACGGCAAGCTGCAACCCGCATCCGTTGCGGCTTCCGCGTCTTCCGTCTCTTCCGTGTCGCAATGATGCCGGGCCACGGGCGGACCCTGCTGCTCGCACCGCAAGGGCCGGGCGCGGCGGCGGCAACGCCCGTGCGCGAGTTCGCTTTTGTCGTGGCGGTCTACGCGGCGAGCCGGTTGCTGCTTGTCGCCGCCACCCTGATCGGCGCGCATCTGCTCGACGCGCGTGGCTCCGTGCCCGAGTTGCTGTGTCAATTCGATTGCCTCTGGTACCGGGCCATCATCGACCACGGCTACGACCTCGCGCCCAATTTCGGCCCAGGCGGTCCTTTGTCGCCGTTCGCCCATCAACACGGCGACGCGGCCAACTGGGCGTTCTTTCCCCTCTTCCCGCTGCTCGCACGGTGGACCGCGCTGGTCACAGGCGCGGCGCCGCTGGTCGGCGCCTACGTGGTGTCGAATCTGGCCTTCCTTGCCGCACTCCTCCTGCTCAGGCAGTACGCCGGACGATGGACCACGCCGGGCACGGCCCGCTTCGTCGTCCTTCTTGCGAGCTTTTCGCCGGCCAGCCTGTATTTCTCGCTGGCCTACACCGAGGCGCTCTACCTGCTGCTCATGCTGGCCGTGGTGTCGGCCGCCAGCAGCGGCCGCTGGCTGATGGCGGGCATGGCCGCCGCAGCGCTCTCGGCCACGCGCAACCTCGGGGTGACGATCCTCGCGCCGATGCTGGCGATCGCAATCAGCCAATACGGCTGGCGCGCCGTGCTGACCCTTCGTCGCGAAGCCGATCGGGCCTGGGTCGCCATGCTGCTCGCGCCCGCCGGCCTCGCCGCGTTCATGCTGTTCCTGCACCACACGACGGGTGACGCGTTCGCGTTCAAAAACGTGCAGATCGCCTGGCATCGCGAAGTGGGCAACCCACTCGTCCAGCTATGGACGGCGCTGACGAGCGCTCAGACCTATCCGCTCTACTGCGCGAGCGTGGCGCTGTTCGGCATCGTGGCGTGCATCTGGCTCGCGGCGCGGTCCATGTACGCGGAAGCGCTCATCCTCGTAACGGGGATCTTCATTCCACTTGCCGCGGGCGTGGTCTCGATTCCCCGCTATGTCCTCACGCTCTACCCGGTTCCCCTGGCGATCGGCCTCGCGACGCAGAACATGCCGCGAACGCGCATCGCGCTCCTGGCCGCGTGCGTCGCGCTGCTGGCCGCGGCATGCCGGGCCTGGCTGGGACAATACTGGTTCATGGCATGAAGGCGCGCCGCTTCACGGCAATGCGGGCGCTGCTGCCGGGCGCCGCTTTGGCGCTGGGCGCGCTGTACTGCGCGACGGCCTGGTACGCGCTTCATCCGGCCGTGAGCCGCGAATACGACCTGTACTACCTGAAGCACCAGCTCCGGACATGGCCCGGCAACGGCGGGCTGGCCTATCGCCCGGGCGAGCGCATCGACTTCTCCCGCACGCTGCCCTGGCTGTCCCGCACCGGCTGGTCCGATCCGGAAGGCTGGGGCACCTGGACCGACAGCGACAGCGCCTCGCTCTACCTGACGCTGCCCGGCAGACCGGCCGGCAACATGACGTTGCGCGTGCAAGGGCGTGGTTTCGTCGATGCGCGGCATCCCGTGCAGTCCGTGCGCGTCGTGGTGAACGGCATTGCGGTGGGCGCACTCGCGTACGCATCGCAAGACGCGAAAACGCAAACGCTGACGATTCCCAACCGCGCGTTTTCGGGCAGCAACGTCGAAATCAACCTGATTCCCGCCAATCCCGCCAAGCCTTCGGAAGGCGGCGCTTCGCAAGACACGCGGCGCCTCGGACTCGGCGTCGCCTCGATCGAACTCCTGCCGGGCTAGGCGCGCGGCCCGTCGTGCCGCGTCCGCGCGCCTTGCGCCTTATTCCGCCTTATTCCGCTTTCAGCCGGTGCGCGAACTTCTGGCGGAACTTCGCGACCTTCGGCGCGACCACGAACGAGCAATAGCCCTGGTTCGGATGCTGCGCGAAGTAGTTCTGGTGATAGGCCTCGGCGGGGAAGTAGTTGCCGTCGAGCGGCAGCACCTGGGTGACGATCTTGCCTTCGTACACGCCCTCGGCGGCGATCTCGCGAATCGCCTGCTCCGCCGTCTCGCGCTGCGCCTGCGAATGCGTGAAGATCACCGAACGGTACTGCGTACCGACGTCATTGCCCTGGCGGTTCAGTTGCGTCGGATCGTGAATCGCGAAAAAGATGTCGAGAATCTCGCGGTAGCCGATCTTCGCGGGGTCGAACTGCACGTTCACGACCTCCGCGTGGCCCGTCTCGCCGTCGCACACCTGCTCGTAGCTCGGGTTCGCGACGTGGCCGCCCGCGTAGCCCGATTCCACCGCCTCCACGCCGTCCACGCGCAAATACACCGCTTCGAGGCACCAGAAACATCCGCCGCCCAACGTTGCAATTTCACTCATACCAATCACCATGAAATCAATAGGTTATCCAAGATCCGGGAGGCTTGTAATGCAGCCGTGGCGGGTCCGTTCGGGTCCAGTTTACCCGTCAACCCGTTTTGCAGGATGACGACTAATCGTGGTCTCCCCAAACCTTTGTGGTATGCGGATCGTCAGGACGGATTTCAAGGCAGGCCGCGATTTCGATGACTTCAGCGAAGCCAAATTCAGCGAAGCCAAAGAATGCCGTGCCCTCCGCAAGCGGAAGAAGCGAAAGCAAATCCTCTTCGAGATTGGCCGCGGCTGGCAACCCTGCCTCGGGCACCGGATGTTGGCGCGCCCGCCGGGCAAAACCTGCGCCCGAGTAACGGACGCAGGGATCCGGACTTATTGCGGCATGGTCGCGTCCGCGGTGTCGGTGCGTTTCGGACGCGGCGCGAGCCAGCCGCGCGAGCGCGCGAGCAGGGCCCGGCGCACGGGCGTGTCGTAGTAGCGGTCGACGCACCACGTCAGCAGCACGACGCCGGGGAACAGGAGCGCCGCGCTCACGCCGGCCGGATGGCGCAGAAAGTGGCTGTTGCGGGTGAGGTCCTCCAGGAGGAACCCGAACGGCACATGGAGGACATAGACGGCATACGAGATCGCCCCCGAAAAAGCGAAGAGCCGCAGCCAGCGCGCGGGGGGCTCCACCCGGCATGCCGCCCAGACAATGGCGGGGAACGCGACGAGCACGAGCAGCAGGTCGACCGCGACCGCGGGCTGGTTGTGCATCGGCCAGGGCATGAAGAGCAGGCCGAACGCCAGCGCGACGATCAAGATCGCCGAACGCGATTCACGCCTGCGCGCGGGCTGCTGGAGCCGGTATAACAGCAGACCGGCGGGAAAGGCATAGCCGAGGCGCGCAAAGCCCACATAGAACGATTGCCAGACAAACCCGTTGCACAGGCCCACGGTATAAGCCGCTGTGCCGAGCGCGACAGCCGACACGCACATGATGAAGATGAGCCGCCGTGTGGTCAGGTAGCGGAAGAACAGGCCATACGCAAGGCTCGCGATCAGTTCGAAGAACAGCGACCACGCAGGATGATCCAGCGGATAGAGGAAGTCGATCGTCCACTGGACCGGGTAGTAGGTCCGCAGGGGCGTGTGCGAGGGCATCATGAGCAACCCGGCCGGGACCGCGGAGGCGATGTCGGACCAGTCGGATGCAGGCAGCCGGTACGCCAGGGCAACGACGCCGAGTACGAGACCGGCGAGGTAAAGCGGATACAGGCGGAACAATCGCAATGTGAAGTACTGCTGCCAGTTTAGTTCGCCTGACGAAAGCTTCCGGTCGTAAGCATTGGCGATGACGAAGCCGCTCATCGCGAAGAAGAGATCGACCGCGAGATACCCGTGCTCGATGTATGGCAGGTGGTACAGCCCCTGGAAGTGCGCGAAGACAACCACCATCGCCGCCATGCCGCGTAAGCCGTCGAGGGTGGCGTATCTCGAGTCTGCAATCGACTGTCCCATGTCGCGCTCCGCGGCTGCTCTCTATCGTGGCTCCCGCCAAGAAGGTAACCTGCGCGAGGGTGGCGAGTTTGTGTGTTGACAGACACAAAGTCACTCCCGAGTCCGGATTCAAGGGAGTTCCGACCTCCCGTGCGGCCCGGACTTCCAGGGTCCGTCACGACATCACACCGGCGGATGGCCGTTTCGACCGTCCGGGTCCTGCTCCGCTCCTTTCGGATGAGTCGCGGAAATCACTGCACGGCGCACTGCACCGGGCACTGCGCTGCGCACTGCACTGCGGCTCGCGCGAGCCGCCATCCGCCGCTTCCGCTAAAATTGTGACAATTCGCCGATTTTCCACATGACGTTGATCCCGATTTCCGCTCCCGCCGCCACGCGCGCGGCCCGCAAAGGCCTGCCCCGATGACCCGCCGCGCCAGCCCGCCCAATTTCGACGACGGCGCATTCCGCCGCGCGCTCGGCCAGTTCGCCACCGGCGTCACCGTGATCACGACGCGCGCGCCCGACGGCCAGCTCATCGGCATCACGGCCAGCTCGTTCAACTCGGTCTCGCTCAGCCCGCCGCTCGTGCTCTGGAGCCTCGCCACGCGCTCGGCTTCCATGCCCGTGTTCCGCTCGAACCCTCACTATGTGATCAATGTGCTCGCGGCGTCGCAGCTCGACCTGTGCAAGCGCTTCGCGACCGTGAAGGGCGACCGCTTCGAGGGCGTCTCGCACGCGGCCGGCGACACCGGCATGCCCGTGCTGGACGGGGCGATCGCGTGGTTCGAGTGCCACAACCGCAGCCGCTACGACGAAGGCGACCACGTGATCTTCGTGGGCGAGGTCGAGCGCTGCGGCGTGCGCGAGGACGGCGCGAACGCTTCGCCGCTCGTGTTCCACGGCGGCGCGTTCCACCAGCTTCAATCGTTGTAAGCCCCGAGGTTGTCAGCCGCGCGGTCGTGAGCCCAGGTGCGGGCCCGCGCCCCTACACCTGCGCGGTCTTCGGCTCGCGCTGGGCGATCAGGTCCACCGGCACGCCCGCTTCCGCCTTGAGCGTCGTGAGCACGATGTTCGAGCGGATGTCCATCACGCCCGGCGCCTTGTACAGCTTGTTGAGCACGAAGTCCGAGTAGTGCTTGAGGTTGTGCGCGAGCACGCGCAGCAGGTAGTGCGTCTCGCCCGTGACGACGTACGCCCCCACTACCTCCGGCCAGTCGCGCAGCGCCGAGACGAAGCGCTCGTGCCAGCTTTCCTGGTCGTTGCGCATCGACACCTGCACGAAAGCCTCCATCTCGAAGCCGAGAATCTCCCGGTTCAAACTGGCTCGATAACGCTCCACCACACCCTGATCCTCGAGCAGCCGCAAACGGCGCAGGCACGCCGACGGCGAGAGCGAAATACGCTCCGCCAGGTCGAGATTACTGATCCGCCCCTCATTTTGCAGCACGGCGAGAATACGGCAATCGGTAGCATCCAGCGAGATTGCGTTCATATTTGGTCTCCATTCCCGTCTTGTAACAAATTATGTGCCAACAACTGTAGTTTGCGGCGTTTTTTTCGCAAGCACATTTCACGCAGGGTTGCCTATCATTCGAAAAATACGGAGACAACCTGCTCAACGAGATGAACGACCTCTGGGACATTTCCCCGCCCATCCACCCTGAAACGCCCGTCTGGCCGGGCGATACGCCCGTTGGCGTCGAACGCGTCTGGCGCATGGAGGCCGGCTCGCCGGTCAACGTCGCGCGCGTGACACTTTCGCCACACACCGGCGCGCATACCGACGCCCCGCTGCACTACGACGCCGAAGGCGCGCCGATCGGCGCGGTGCCGCTCGACACGTATCTCGGCGCGTGCCGCGTGATTCATTGCGTGGGCGCCGCGCCCCTCGTGCTGCCCGGGCATGTGCAAGGCGCGCTGCAAGGCATCCCGCCGCGCGTGCTGCTGCGCACCTACCTGCACGCGCCGCAGGACCGCTGGGACAGCGCGTTTTGCGCCGTCGCGCCGCAAACCGTCGACCTGCTCGCCGCGCACGGCGTGCGCCTCATCGGCATCGACACGCCCTCGCTCGACCCGCAGGAGTCGAAGACGATGGACGCGCATCACCGTATCCGCGCGCACCGCATGGCGATCCTCGAAGGCGTCGTGCTCGACGCGGTGCCGCCCGGCGACTACGAACTGATCGCGCTGCCGCTGAAGTTCGCAACGCTCGACGCGAGCCCCGTGCGCGCCGTGCTGCGCGCGCTGCCCGCGAGCCCTCGCTGAAAAGAAACCGCTATCCCGCTCATTGCGCCCAACACCGCCCAACACCGAAACGCAGACATGAACGACCGCAACGAAGCCCTGGCCGCCGATCACGCCGATCCGCTCGCCGCCTTGCGCGAGCAATTCACGCTCGCAGCCGGCACCATCTATCTCGACGGCAACTCGCTCGGCGTGCCGCCGTCGGCCTCGGCCGCGCGCGCGCAGGCCGTGATCGGCGCCGAATGGGGCGAAGGCCTCATCCGCAGCTGGAACACGGCGGGCTGGTTCGCCATGCCCAAGCGCCTCGGCAACAAGCTCGCGAAGCTGATCGGCGCGGCCGACGACGAAGTCGTCGTCACCGACACCATTTCGATCAACCTCTTCAAAGCGCTCTCCGCCGCGCTGCGCGTGCAGAACGCGCGCGACCCGAAGCGCCGCGTGATCGTGTCCGAGCGCTCGAACTTCCCGAGCGATCTCTACATCGCGCAAGGCCTCATCGAACAACTCGACCGCGGCTATGAACTGCGCCTCGTCGACGATCCGTCCGAGCTGCCCGCCGCGATCCGCGACGACGTGGCCGTGGCGATGATCACGCACGTGAACTACCGCACGGGCGAGATGCACGACATGCGCGCGCTCACCGAACACATCCACGCGCAGGGCGCGCTCGCGCTGTGGGATCTCGCGCATTCGGCGGGCGCGGTGCCCGTGGACCTGAACGGCGCGAACGCCGACTACGCCGTGGGCTGCACGTACAAGTACCTGAACGGCGGCCCCGGCTCGCCCGGCTTCGTGTGGGTGCCCAGGCGCCACCAGAGCGCGTTCTCGCAGCCGCTCTCGGGCTGGTGGGGGCACAGGAAGCCGTTCGAGATGAACCCGGAGTACCGCCCCGACGACGGCATCGCCCGCTACCTCTGCGGCACCCAGCCGATCATTTCGATGGCGCTCGTCGAATGCGGCCTCGACGTGTTCCTGCAAACCGACATGCAGGCGATCCGCCGCAAGTCGCTCGCGCTCACCGATCTCTTCATCGAACTGGTCGAAACGCGCTGCAAGGCATACGGCCTCACGCTGGCGACGCCGCGCGAGCATGCGCAACGCGGCTCGCACGTGAGCTTCGAGCATCCGCACGGCTATGAGGTGATGCAGGCGCTGATCGCGCGCGGCGTGATCGGCGACTATCGCGAGCCGCGCGTGCTGCGCTTCGGCTTCACGCCGCTGTATCTGCGTCACGTCGATGTGTGGGACGCCGTGGAGACGCTGCGCGACGTGCTCGCGACCGAGTCCTGGCGCAAGCCCGAATTCGCCGAACGCGGCGCGGTGACCTGAGGAGCGGCACATGAACGATCACATGCAGATTCCCGGCGTGCCCGAGACCGACGAAACCGCCAACGCACCGCGCGGCGGCTGCCCGTTCGGGCACGGCGCGCAGGCGCCCACGGCACAACCCTCGACCTCGGCCGATAAAGGCGACGGCTGGCACGACGCGCAACTCGACTTTTCGAAGTCGATGAGCTACGGCGACTATCTCGCGCTCGATTCGGTGCTCAACGCGCAGCATCCGCTTTCGCCCGATCACAACGAAATGCTGTTCATCGTGCAGCACCAGACGAGCGAACTGTGGATGAAACTCGCGCTCTATGAGTTGCGCGCGGCGCTCGCCAACGTGCATCGCGATGCGCTGCCGCCCGCGTTCAAGCAGCTCGCGCGCGTCTCGCGCATCATGGAGCAGCTCGTGCAGGCGTGGAACGTGCTCTCCACGCTTACGCCCTCCGAATACACGGCCATGCGGCCGTATCTGGGCGCTTCATCGGGCTTCCAGTCGTATCAGTACCGGCAGATCGAGTTTCTGCTCGGCAACAAGAACGTGCAGATGCTCAAGCCGCACGAGCACCGGCCCGAGATTTTCGAGCAGGTGAAAGCGACGCTCGAAGCGCCCTCGTTCTACGACGAAGTGATCCGCCTGCTCGCGCGGCGCGGCTTCGCGATCGCACCCGAGCGCCTGAACCGCGACTGGTCGCAGGCGACGGCGCACGACGCGAGTGTCGAGGCGGCGTGGCTCGAGGTGTATCGCAATCCTTCGCAGTACTGGGATTTGTACGAGATGGCCGAAGAACTCGTCGATCTCGAAGACGCGTTCCGTCAATGGCGCTTCCGTCACGTGACGACGGTCGAGCGCATCATCGGTTTCAAGCAGGGCACGGGCGGCACGAACGGCGCGCCGTATCTGCGCAAGATGCTCGACGTCGTGCTGTTTCCCGAGCTTTGGCACGTGCGCACGGTGCTGTAAAGCGCAAACGGCGGCGCGACCCCGCGAGGTCGCGCCGCCGTTCTTTATTGCACGCCGTTCGTGCTTGTTTGCGCTTGTTTCCGCTTACTTCTCGACGTGCCGGCCGTAGTTGTCGTCGAAGCGCACGATGTCGTCCTCGCCGAGATAGCTGCCGCACTGCACCTCGATCATTTCGAGCGGCACGCGGCCCACGTTTTCGAGGCGGTGCTTCACGCCCACCGGCACATAGGTCGACTGGTTCTCGCCGAGCAGGAACACTTCGTCGCCGCGCGTCACGCGCGCCGTGCCGCTCACCACGATCCAGTGCTCGCTGCGGTGGTAATGCAGTTGCAGCGAGAGCGTCGCGCCCGGCGAGACCACGATGCGCTTGACCTGGTAGCGCGAGCCGCGCTCGATCGAGTCGTAATAGCCCCAAGGGCGCGCGACCTTGCGGTGATGCGCGGCCTCGGTGCGCTCGCCTTCGCGAATGCGGCCGACCAGCGCCTTCACGTCCTGCGCACGGCTCTTGTCGGCAACCAGCACGGCGTCGGCGGTCTCGACCACGATCAGGTCCTGGGTGCCCACGCAGGCCACGAGCCGCCCTTCCGAATGCACATAGGTGCCCGACGTATCTTCGAGCAGCACGTCGCCACGCGTGACGTTGCCCGCGGCGTCCTTCGGCATGATGTTCCAGACGGCGTCCCACGAGCCGACGTCCGACCAGCCCACCTCCAGCGGCACCACCGCGCCTTGCAGGCCGCCTTCGGCGAGCCGCTCCATGACCGCGTAGTCGATCGAGTCGGACGGGCAACCGAGGAACGACTGCGTGTCGATGCGCCACGAGGCGCCCTCCGCGCCGCCCTTGCGGTACGCGTCCTCGCAGGCGTGCGCGATGTCCGCGCGCAGCGCGCGGATCGCCGCGAGCCACACCGAGGCGCGCATCACGAAGATGCCGCTGTTCCACCAGTGACGCCCGCCCGCCAGGAACGCCTCGGCGACTTCGCGCGGCGGCTTCTCGACGAAGCGGCACAGCTCGCGCGCGTGCGCGGCCCGGGTCGTCTCGTCGCCTTCGAGCGTTGCGCCCGTTTCGATATAGCCGTAGCCCGTTTCGGCGCGCTGCGGCACCACGCCGAGCGCGACGATGCGGCCTTGCTGCGCGAGACGCGCCGCGGCGTTCACGGCACGCGCGAACGCGGGCGCGTCGAAGATCGCGTGATCGGCCGGCATGACGACGAGCACCGGATCGCCGCCGCCCGCGCTCGCGCGCATGGCGGCGAGCGTGAGCGCGGGCGCCGTGTTGCGCCCGGCCGGCTCGACCATGACCTGCCAGTCGCGGCTGCTCACCTTGAGCTGGTCGGCCACCATGAAGCGATGCTCCTGCGCGCAGATCAGCAGGCCGCCGTTCGAGCCCGGCCGCGCGAGCGAATCGAGGCGCGTGACGGTCGATTCAAGCAGCGAGCGGTCGCCCAGCAGACCGATCAACTGCTTCGGATGCGCCTCGCGCGAAAGCGGCCACAGGCGCGTGCCGGAGCCGCCCGCGAGCACGACGGGCAGGATGTCGGGCGCAGCGAGCGAAACCGCTTGAGCGCCTTGCACGGTGGTGTCGATGGTTTGGGGGAACGTCATGTTCAGGATTTTTCTTCGATTACCGGATCTCGTTCGACCGAAAGCGGCGCGGGCTCGCGCCTGAAATCGGCTGCCTTGGCGGCGCCCGCCTTCGCGGTGCCGCTCGCGTGTTCGGCCACCACGGCGTCGTAAATGCGCCGGTAGGCCCGCGCCGTGCGATGCGCGGTAAAGAGGTCTTCGAAACGCAGCGCGGCGCGGCGGCCCATCAGCTCGCACCAGTGCGGGTCGTCCCACAGTTCCTTCATCGCGCGCGCGAGGTCTTCGGGATCGTTAGGATCGCAAACCAGTCCGGTTTCGCCGTGGCGATTCACGTAGCTCGTGCCGGTGCCGATTTCGCAGGTGATCATCGGCTTGCCGAGCATCGCGCCTTCGAGCAGCGTCATGCCGAACGCCTCGGCGCGGTTGGGCGACGGGAACACGATGGCGCGCGAAAGCTCGATGAGCGCCATCTTGTCTTCTTCGGGCAGCAAACCGGTGAAATGCGCGCTCGTGATGCGATGCTGCTGCGCGTAGGCGCGCAACTCCGGCGCGAGCGGACCGTCGCCCACGAGCACGACCGGGTAGCCCGTGCGCTGGATCGCTTCGAGCAGCACGTTCAAGCCCTTGTAGTAGCGGAACACGCCCACGAAGAGAAAGAACGGCCCGCCGATGCGCTCGCGCCATTTCTGCAACAGCGCTTCATCGGGCTTCGGATAGAAGCTGCGCGTGAGACCGAGCGGCACGACTTCGACCTTGTCGCGATGCGCGCGCAGCACGTCGCTCGTCGCCACGTAGTTCGGCGAGGTCGCGACGATGCGATCGACGCTGCCGAGAAAGCGGTGCATGAGCGGCTTGTACATCGCGAGCAGCGTGGGCTGGCGCTGGATGTCGGCGTGATACGTCACGACCGAGGGCTTGCGCACGCGCGCGGCCAGGTGCGCGATGTCCGCCATCGGCCAGGGAAAGTGGTAGTGGACCACATCGGCTTCGCGCGCGAGCTGGCGAAAGCGCCGGATCGCCGGCAGCGACAGTTCGACCGAGGCGACCTTGAAGCCGCTCGGCACACGCTCCACCACGTGGCCGGGCAGGTTCACGCGGCGTGGGCCGCCGCTTTGCGCGGTGAGCGTGAGCACGGTGTTCTCGACGCCCTGGTCCGCCCCCGCGCGGCACAGGTGATAGATGGACTGCTCGGCGCCCCCGACCGTATCAGGCAGATACGTTCGATAGAAGTGCAGCACACGCATGATGCATGACCCGAAATTGGAATGTGTGTTCAGCGGCCCGGGATCGTGCAGGTCGTTGCCGGCACAACTGCATGGGCAGCAGTGCGGGCGACGGCGCGGACTTCGCGTGCGGCCTCATTAATCAACTTCACTACCCTCGACGTCATCCGCTTCGACGTCGCGACCTTCATCTTCATCGCCGGCCTCTTCCATCTGGCCGATCGCGGCCTTCTTGCGCAATTGCAGCTCCGCTTCGCCCTTGGCGAGCTTCTTGAGCAATTGCGCGTCGCGCACGATCAGGCGGCGGTAATCGCGCTCGATCACCTTGCCGTCCACGAGCGAGCGGATGGCGCGCGACACGGTTTCCCGGCTCACGTTGGCCATGATCGCGATCGCCTGCTGGTTCGGCAGGTTCTCGATGGTGTGCAGGTCCCCGGCGCTCTTTTTCATCGAGGCCTCGAGCACCGAGTACACCCGCGCATACGCGCGCGACAACCCGAGCATCGAACGGTAGTTCGATGCCTGACGAATGGTGCGGCACAGCCGCTGCAACAAGGCCTCGACCACCGCGGGGTTGCGGTAGAAAAGGTTTTGCGCGTGGGCCTTCGGCAGGAAACCAACAACAGATTCGCTTGTGGCAATGATCGACGCCGAACGCGGCCCGCCGTCGATGATCGACAGCTCGCCGAAGTAATCCCCCGGCTCGACGAAGTTCAATCCCACTTCGCGTCCATCCTCCGAGAGCGCGATGACCTGCAATCTCCCGGACATGAGCATCAGCAGGGATGACCCCGCATCCCCCTTGTGGACGACGAATTCGCGCTTCCCGAAGCGCCTGTAACGAATATGCCGACTGGTCTCTTCAATCACTTCATCGGCGACGTTGCGCAGGAGCTTTTGCTGCCTGAGCAGATCGATCGCCTTCAATGGTCCGAAGCTGCCTTTGAACTCTTCTGTAGACATCCTGGAGTTGCAGCCTTTTTATGTGATCCGGCGCCACGATAGACGCCCGCGACGTGAAAATCTGTGACAGCCGTCACAACCCGCCCGCCGGCACTGCGGGTACCATCCTTGAAAAATCGCGCGCGCGCGAGAAAAACGGATCGAAGACCAATGCCATCAAGAACTTTGCGGGGGCTGGCGGCCTTAGTGCTGTCTGTCGTTTGCGCTGCGGGGGCAGCACAAACGACCCAGTCGGACCAGAAGGACCAGAGGGATAGGACGAACTTGCCGGCGCCAGAGGCGAGCGCCGCCGTACCCGCGGCAAGCGCGGCAGGCAAGGCCGTCGTCGTCGTGGGGCACGCAAGCGTCGCGAACGCGCGCGGCACGAGCGCGCTCGCCTCGGGCGCGAGCCTCGCGGTGGGCGACACGATCGAAACCGGCACCGACGGCTACGTCTATGTCACGACCGTCGATCACGGCTTCATCAGCGTGCGGCCGAATTCGTCGCTGAGCATCGAGCGCTATGACTACGACGCGAGCGCGCCCGAGCGCACCGTCATCAAGCTCACGCTGCATCGCGGCGTGGTGCGCGAAATCTCCGGCAAGGGCGCGCAGGCCGCGCGCGACCACTACCGCATGAACACGCCGGTCGCAGCACTGGGCGTGCGCGGCACCGACTTCACCGTATTCACCAACGCGAACGTCACGAGCGCTTCCGTGCGCTCGGGCGGCATCGTCATGACGCCGCTTGGCGGCGCGTGCGCGTCGAGCGGCGCGGGCCCCTGCGAGGGCACGAACGCGGCGCAGCTTTTCGCGGACCTGAGCGACAAGGCCTTGCAGGTCACGCGCGGCAGCGCGCATCCCGTCGTGCTCGACACGCGGCTCACGCCGCTCACGACCGAAGGCGCAGGACAGAAGGCCGAGGACAGCGCGGCGCGCGCGGCCGTGGCGGTGACGCACGTCGATCCGGGCGTCGTGCCCGTGGAGTTGACGTTGCCGCTCACGCCGGCGACCACGCCAACCGACTCATCGAGTTCGGCGCCTGCGACCTCGACGCCCGCGACGCCGCCCTCGACGACACCGACCTCGCCCAGCACCTCGATCACGCCGCCGGCGCAGACGACCGAAGCCCAGCAGATTTTCTGGGGCCGCTTCACGCCGCTTGCGAACCTGCCCGCGGACTCCTCGCTCGCGACGCTCGAGCAGGGCAAGGACTACATCGGCTATCTCAAGCCGTTCACGCTCGTGCGCACCCCGCAAACCGACATGGTGCTGCCGCAGCAAGGTGTGCTCAATTTCACGCTGGACGCCGCCAATTCCGCGGCCTACCTGATCAACAACACGACGGGCGTCGCCACGGCCGCATCGCTCAGCAACGGCGCGCTCGCGGTCGACTTCGGCACGAACCGGTTCACCACGAGCCTGCAAGCGAGCGTGAACGGCAGCACCTACAAGGTTTCGTCGTACGGCGACGTGCTCAAGGGCGGCATCCTCAACTGGGACGTGGCCGCGCCCGCCGCCGTGATCGGCGCGCTCGCCGGCAAGAACGTCACGCAGGCGGGCTACATCTTCAATCAGAACCTGAGCAACAACCAGTCGCTGGCGGGAGCCACGTTGTGGTCGAGGTAGTTCGCCTTTCCCGACTCGACCGCCTGCGCCTCGCGATTTTCGGACTGACCCTTCTGGCGATTTGCCTGCTGGCGGCGCGCGTGGGCGCGCCGCCGCTCTATGAGCGGCTCGGCTACGCGCTCGACGACTGGCGGCAGACCCACACGCTGCTCGCCACGCCCGACACGCGCGTCGTGCTGGTCGACATCGACGAGCATTCGATCGAAGCGGTCGGCCCGTGGCCGTGGCCGCGCGCGCTCATTGCACAGCTCGTGCGCACGCTGTTCACGCAGTACGGCACGCGCCCGGTCGGTCTCGATATCCTGTTTCCCGAAGCGAGCCAGCCCGACGACGACGCGGCCCTGCTCGACGTCGCGCGCCACTACCCGCTCGTGTTCGCGCAAACCTTCAGCTTCGCGACCACCGATCACCCGCCGCGCGTGGGCCAGATCGGCGGCGCGCTGGCGGTGCGCGAGCCTGCCGGGCCGATGCCCGTTGCCAGTGGTTTCGTGGGCAACTTCTTTTCCGAGCCGGGTCTGTGTGTCGGCCACGTGAGTCCGCACACCGACCCCGACGGCGTCGTGCGCGACGTCGCGCCGCTGATCCGCTATGGCGATCACGTCTATCCGATGTTCGCGTGGCAGTTGCTCGCGTGCGGCAGCGGCGGCAAGCGCGCCGCCACCCCGCCCGACCCCGCCGCGCTGCCCGGCGTTGCGGACGGTCTCTTTCACGTGCCGTTTCGGCGCACCGCCGCCACCTACGATGTCGTGCCCGCCGTCGACGTGCTCGCGGGCAAGGCGCCCGCTTCGCTGCTGCGCGGCCGCTATGTGGTGGTGGGGTCGTCGGCGCTCGGCCTGAACGACCATATCGCCGCGCCCATCGACCCGTGGCTGCCCGCCATGGTGGTGCACGCCGAGTTGCTCGACGCCCTGCTCGACCTGACGGACGCGGCGCCCACCGCTTCGCACCTCGCGTTCGCGCGCTGGCTGCCGCTCGCCTGGGCCGTCGTCACGCTCGCGCTGCTCGCCGGGCTCTCGCGCCTGCGCCGCGCCGCGCTCACCTTGCCCGTTGCGGCCGCAACCACCGCGTTGTGGCTCGCGGCGCTGCTCTGGCTGCGCGAGCTGCCCGCCGACCAGATCGCGCTGCCGCTCGTCCCCGCGTTCGTGTTCGTCTTCGTGCAGGCGCCGCTCGAATGGATCGCCTCGCTCGTCGCGATGCGCGCATTCGAGCGCCGCTTCAGCCAGTATCTGCCGCAGTCGGTGCTGCGCCACATCATGCGCCGCGCCGACCAGAACGCGCTCAAGCCGCAGCGCCGCCAGATCACCGTGCTGTTCGCCGACATCGAGGGCTACACGATGCTGGCCGAGCAGATGCCGCCCGAGCAACTCGTCGCGATGACCGAGGTCGTGCTCACGCGTCTCACGCAATGCGTGTACGACACCGAAGGCACGCTGGACAAGTACATGGGCGACGCCTTGATGGCGTTCTGGGGCGCGCCGCTCGAACAGCCCGATCATGCGCGCCGCGCGCTCGACTGCGCGCAGGCGATGCTGCGCGAAGTGGCCGCCATCAACCGCGAGGCGACGGCGCTGCCGCACGGGCGCGCGCTGCGCGTGCGCATCGGCGTGAACAGCGGCAGTGCGATGACGGGCGAACTGGGCTCGACCTCGCGCCAGTCCTATACGGTGATCGGCGATGCGGTGAACGTGGCCGCGCGCCTTCAGGAATACGCGCGCACGGCGAAGACCGACCTGCTCGTGGGCCAGGAAACGGCGCGCCTCGCCGCCGGCTATCCGCTGAAGATGGTCTCCGAAGTGACGCTGCGCGGTCGCGAAGCCCCCGAGCGGCTGTTCGTCCTCGACGAAGCCGAAGCGATGCTCGATGCCGTCTGCTGACCGGTTCCACCGTTTGCGTGTCCGGGCATTGCCGCCCGCCGTGCGCCTCGCCGCCGCGCTCGCGCTGGGCGGCGGCGCACTGCTGGCCGGTGCGCCGGACGCCTTCGCGCAGCAGACCGGCGCCGGGCCAGGCACCGGCCAGATCACGGCTCCGGCACCGGCACCGGCTCCACCCATCACCACGCCGATCGCCCCGCCCATTGCGCGACCGGCCGCGCTGCCGCCAGTCGCGGCGGCGCCCGCGGACGCAACGCCACCCGATGCCGCGCAGCCCGACGCCGGCATGCAGGACGTCATCAACGACGACCTGGAGGCGCAGGCCAATGCGGAAATGGCGGCGGGCCACGCCCAGCAGGCGCTCGAACTGCTCGACGAACTCGTGGCGCGCGATCCGCGCCGCGCGGGCGCGCTGCTCGAAGCCGCCCTGCTTCAATGCCAGCTCGGCGAGCGCGACCTGACGCGCCAGACGCTCGCGCGCATCGAATCGAGCTACAAGGTGCCGCCCGCCATCGAGAAGCTGATCCAGGTCTACAAGACCAACACCTGCGTGCCGAGCGCGCACAAGCCGCAACTGATCGCGAGCGTGCGCGCGGGCGTGACGTCCAACGCGAATTTCGGCCCGTCGGACCCGAACGTCACGTTTGCCGACACCGCCCCCCTGCACGCCCTCATCCTGGCGCCCTCCAGCCTCGCGCACAGCGACCAGTTCCTCGAATCGTCGCTCCAGGGCGAGTTGCCGGTGCGCTTCGTGCCCGGCCTCACGGTGTTCGCCGGGCTCACGCAGCGCCAGTACCGCGACCTGCACGACTATGACCAGCGTATTGCGAGCATCGGCGCGGCGCACCAGTACACGTTCGGCCACGGCACCATCGAGAACCAGGCCGCCGCCGACGTGTTCTGGCTCGGCTCCCGGCTCTACCAGAGCGACGTGTCCTGGCACACCGGCTACTGGACGCCGCCGGCGGCGTTCCGTAGCTCGCTCGCGCGCGCGGGCGTGGATTTCACGGCGACCTACACGAGCTACCCCGGCAATTCGCTCTACAACGGCGTGCGCTTCGAGCTGCGCGCGGCAATGCAGGCGCGCATCGGCGCGCGCACGACCGTGCAGCTATTCGCGGGACCGGTTTGGGAAGCGCCCTCGGGCAGCCGCCCCGGCGCGGCGCGCCACGGCTACACCGCGTGGCTCGCGCTCGACTACGACGTCGGCCGCTACGGGCAGTTCGAGGCCGTCCTCCAGCGCCGCACGCTAATCGACTCCACCGCCTACGACCCGGTATTTTTCGGCTCGACGATCCAGAACCAGACGATGCAGGCCGTCTCGCTGCAATACGCCTATCCGCTCACGCAGCACTGGTCGCTCTACACGCGCTTTCTCGCGCAGCGCATCTCCGACTCGATCGAGCCGTTTTCATACAGCGTGCGCGAAGGATCGGTGGGCGTCTCGTGGAAGTACTAGCGGCGGTGAGTGGCAGTGAGTGGCGGCTAACGCCGGTCGCGGAATGTGGCAAAGGGCGCGGTGAATTGAAAACGCGTGTGCGCACCGCCGTAAAGCGATAAAATCGCGGACTGATTCAATGGAGCGAATAGCCATGACCCAACCCGTCACGTCGTCCACGCCGCAGGCAGCGCCCGCCGCGCAGGACGAATCGATCAGCTTCGAGGCCCACGGGTTCCTGAACCAGTCGTACGACTCGCTCGACGCGCTGCTGCACGGCCTCACGCATGGCGAAGCCGCGCTGCCCGCCGCCGAGCTTGCGGCCGCTTCGGCCGCCCCCGCCAGCGCGCCCGAAGTCACGATCGTCGGCCAGACCGACGCGGTGCTGCCCGCACACCTCTTCCTCTGATCCGCAACGTGTGCCGGACGCGCCGTTGCGGCGCGCCCGGCGTCATCCTCACGCGAGCAGTTGCGTGAGCGATTGCGCGTAAGTGCGCGCGATCGACTGCCAGTCCCCGTTCGCTTCCACCCAGCTGCGCGCCCGGCGCTTGAGCGCCTCGCGGTCGTCCGCCGCCAGCCCGAGCATGGTGCGAATGCCCAGCGCGAAATCTTCGCCCGTGGCCCGCACGTACTGCTGCCCGTCTTCGAAGCCGATGCCCCGCACGCCGAACTCCGTGCTCACCACGGGCACGCCGGCCGCCGCGTATTCGATCAGCTTGAGATTGGTGCCAGAACCCGACACGACCGGATTCAGGCCGATGTCGCACACGTCGAGCCAGGCCGCCTTTTCCGCGTCGCTGACCACGCCGGCGAAACCGACGTTCGCCGTGCGCTCCCACTGGCGCACTTCGCCGCACACCGAACCCAGCAGCAGGAAATGCACGTCGGGCATTTGCGCGGCGGCCTCGATCACGACGCGCGCGGCGTCGATGTTGGGACCGTGCGCGCTGCCCATGAAGAGCGCGAGCGGCTGATCCACGCCCAGCTCGCGGCGGCGGCGCGCCACGCGCTCCGCTTCGCGAAACGGCGTGTTGCCGACGTCGATGCCGTTGGCCACCACGATGCCCTGGCCGAAGCGCGGGTCGTCAGCGTCGCCGTAAAGCGCCTGCAAGCGCGCGAGATCCTGCGGCGAGCACGCGCTCACGAGCGCGGCCTCGCGCACCGCGCGGCGCTCCAGTTCGAACACGCGGTCGATCGCCCACTGGTGCGTGCCGTAGATGTCGGCCTTGAGGTCGGCCTCCACGTTGTGCGCCTCGTAGACGAACGGGCCGGAAAACACTTCGCGCAGCGCGGGCAGCGTGTACGGGTGCGAGCACACCATCACGTCGCTGCGGCGCGCGAGCGCGTCGATCGCTTCGAGCCAGCGCGGCGCGCTCGCGGGATAGAGTGCCGCCGCGAGGTCTTCCACCGTCGCGCCGAGCATGTCCTGCATGTGCCACTCTTCGCGCTCCAGCGCCGGGGATTTCGGCACCAGCTCCTCGGTGAAGCCCGGCGCGAGCGTGCGCACGCTCGCCGCGTCGCGGCTGCCGGTGAGATTGATGAAATGCACGTCGAACTGATCGGCGAGACGCGAATAGAGGCCGAAAAGGCGCAGCTTGCCACCGCTCACCACGGGCGCGATCGGGTAGGTGTTGAGCACGCCGATCAGCGGCTTCGCGGGCTGTGTGACCACGGCGGGCGCGGCCGGGCGGCTGGTCGCCTCGACGCTCGCGAAGTTCGCGGCGTTCGCGGCTTGCGCGGCGGCGAACCCCGGCGAATTGCGCGGCGCGAGCACGAGCGCGTCGCACAGCGCGTTCCAGTCGAGCTGGCGTGCGCGCGCTTGCGCGAGGCGCCCCATTTCGGCGGCGGCGGCGCGGTCGTCGCACAGGCGGCGCATGGCGCGGCCGATGGCCGCCGCGCTGGTCGGCACGATGAGGCCGGTTTTGCCGTCTTCGAGCAGCTCGGTCGGGCCGCCCGAATCGGTCGTGGCGATCACGGGCTTCGCGCACAGCATCGCCTCGAGCGTGATGAGGCCGTAGTCCTCGTCGCGCGGCACGAACGGCACGCAGATCGCGCGTGCATATTCCTGCACGAGTTGCGCCTCGGGCACGCGGCCGAGGAAACGGATGCCCGGATGGTCGCCCGCCGCGGCGCGCAGGCGCGCCTCGTCCGGGCCCCCGCCCGCGATGTGCAGCGGCACGTCGGGGCCGAGGCCGCTCGCCTTGTAGCCTTCGATGATGAGATCGATGCGCTTGGCCGGATCGAGCCGGCTCGCGCTGAAGATGGTTTCCTGCGGCCCGTCGCCCAGGCCCTTCAGGCCCGTGGGATGGTGGTGAACCGCCACTTTCACGTTCTTCGGGAAATAGCCGTCGCGCGCGGCCACCACGTCGGAAATCGCGGCGTAGTGGGCGATCTTGTCGGTACGCATCGCCACCGCGTCGAGCAGGCGGATCACGGCGCGCGACACGGGGCCGGGGAACGCCCAGCACGGCGAGGCGGGGTCGCGGCGGAACGCGGCGTCGAGCGCGTCGATCAGCTCGTCGAACTCGACATCATTCGCGCGATAGTTCACGAGCGCTTCGACGATGCGCGGCGGCATGCCGAGCGCGCGCAGCGCTTCGGGATCGACCTTCGTCGGCATGTCCGGCGGGTAGCAGTCATACAGCCCGCGCAGCGTGTGCTGGAGATAAACCACGTGATTCGGATGGCGGATCGCCCAGGCCGGATACTTGGTGCTGATCACCATGTCGAAGTGGCTCAGGTCCAGCTCCGAAAAGCGGCGGTAGCTCGCCAGCAGCTCGCCCATGTTGCGCTCGGGGCTCGGCAGCTTGAGCAGTTCGGCGAGCACGCCTGGGCGCGCGTTGAGCGCCTCCACGAGGCCCCACCAGAGATTTTCCGCGCCGCCAATCACGAACGGGACCGGGCTGGGCGCAACGACACAGATTTTCATGGCTGATCAATCGTATGAACGGGTCAGCGTCTCGACGACGCGATCCCATGTGATGTCTGCGCTCGCATAGGCGTCGCGGGCGCGGCGGCCCGCGTCGGCGCTCTTGCGCGCGTTGGCGGCGATCCAGTCGAAGCGCGCGGCCAGCGCCTGCGCGTCGGGCGCTTCCACCCAGCCCGTGTCGTCGTGGCGCACGAATTCGAGCGGGCCGCCCGAGTCGGTGCAGGTGACCACCGGCTTGCCCGAGAGCATCGCTTCGAGCGTGATGTAGCCGTAGTCCTCGTCGAAGGCCGGGAACACCACGGCCTGCGCGCGCGCGTAAAACGCGCGCTTCTCGGCTTCGCTGATATGGCCGATCAGCGCGACGCGGTCGCCCACGCCGTGACGCTCGATCAACTGCGCAAGCGCGCCGCGCTGGCCGCCGTCGCCGGCGAGCACGATCTTCAGCGACGAGCGCATGTGGCGCGCGGCTTCGATCACGAGGTGCTGACGCTTGAGCGTTTCGAGCCGGCTCGGGAAGAACACATAGTCGAGCGCGTCTTCGCAGTAGAACTGCTCGGCCTGGGTGGGTGGATGATAAAGCGGCTTCGCGCCCACGTCGTTGAATTCGCGCAGGCGCCCGGCCACGCGCCGCGAGTTGGCGAACACCGCCTTCGCCGCGCGCAGCACGCGGTTGTCGAAGGCGATCACGCGCTCGCGCAGGTCCGCAAGCTCGGGCGTGGCCTGGGCGGCGTCGTACAGCTCGTACACCGCGCGATGCTGATGCATGACCCACACGCGATGATCGGGGTGCGCCACGCCATAGCCCGGAAACTGGAGGCTCACGACCTGATCGATCGTCACGCCGTTGGGCTGGATCAGGTCGATTTCGCACGCGTGCGTCATGGCGCGCACGATGTCCGCTTCGGGCGAAAAGCGAAACGGCAGGCGCAGCAGCTCGACTTCGTGCCCCGCCGCCTGGAGCGCGTTCACCACGCCGGCGATGTGATAGTTCGCGCCGCCGTGCATGAACGGCACGAGATTGGCCGTAACGAGGATCTTCACGCGTCGGCCTCTTGCGGTGCGCCCTTCGTGCCGGTCACGGCGTAGTCCTGCGGGCCGCACAGATGGCCGTTCACGCGCTCGGTGAGCGGATCGTCGCCGGGCACCTTGGCCTCGTGCGGATACGGGCTGCTACGGATGATGTCGATGTCGCCGAAGCCGTGATGCTTGAGCAGGAACGAGATGGCCGTGGGCGTGACCGGATTGCGGTGCGTGAAGTCGTGATAGAAGGTGTGGCTGCCCACGAGCACGTTTTCCGGGTTCGGCGTTTCGAACAGCACCGAGCCGCCCTCGGCCAGCACGCGGTGGCATTCCTGCACCACGGCGTAGAGATAGTCGAACGGCAGGTGCTCGATGATATGAAAGCCCGTCACGGCGCCCACCGACCCCGTGGGCAAGCTGCGCAGGAACGTGAGCGCATCCACGCAGCGCGCGTTCAGGCCGTCCTTCAGGCACGAGTCGGTCATCACGCGGTTGGCGTCCACGCCGATCGCCGACTTGCCGCGATCGCGCACGAACGAGAGCCATTCGCCGCGCCCGCAGCCCACATCGACCACGTCGTGCTTCAGGCCCTCGCGCGACACCACGCGCTGGCCGACCCACGAATCGTAGATCGAAAGCTTCTTGAGGATTTCCTCGCGCGAGCCGCGGTTGGCGTCCTCGAACGCGAGGTAATACTCGTCGATGACCTCGGGCGGCACCGGCGGCACGGGTGTCACGAGCGCTTGCAGTTCGTCGATGCGCTGGCCGTGCCCCGCGAGTGCCGCGTCGTGCTGCTGCAAACGGCGTTCGAGGTGGCGCGCGTGCTGCTCGAGATATTTCGCGTGCCGGTAGAGCGTCGGGCCGACCTGCACGAGCTCCGCGCTCGTCGCGCGCGCGTCCATGCGGCGCGTGAGCGCGGCGCCCAGCGCGCCGAGGCCGAGCTTGCCGAGCCCGATCTGCACGAGCGCGGCGGCCACGCCCTGCTTCACGCGGCCGAGCGGCACGCCGGCGCGTCGTCCTTCGGCCGACAATCGCAGCTTGCCGGTAATGGCGAGACGGCTGCCGCCGGCGGCAAGCTGCTTGCGGTAGTTGGCGCGGCCGGAATCGTCGGCTTCGCGGTGCAGCACGCGGCGATACACGCTGTCGATGAATTCGTCGTCGGTCCCGATCATGAACGGATCGTCGCCGAGGCTGACGGGTGCGGGCGCGTGAGCGCCGTGCGCAGGCGCCTGCGCATGCGCATGGGGCGAGCCGCCCGGCTGCGCCGCTTCGGCGCGTTGCGCGTGCACCGCCGCTTCGGCTTTGACGCGCGCGATCAGATCGTTGAGTACGGCACTAGTCATAGAATTTCTTCAACTGGATTCAGTGAGGCCGGCACGGCGGCATGCTGTTCGAAGTCGACCGGAACATAGCAAAGCCCCGAGAACTGCGTGTGGAGAAAACCGGCGATCTCGAAGCTCGCGGCGTTGTCCCACCAGTGCTGGCAGTCGTGCACATGCGTTTCGTCGGAATGAATGGCGACGGTCAAGGTGTATTTGCCGGGCGCGAAATTCAGCGGCAGCGTGAAGCGGCACACCGCACGCGTGCCGCTCGTGAAACGCACCGGCGCTTCGAGCAGCGCGGTGTTGGTGCCGAATACGTCCTGGCCAAAACGGTCGCGCAGAAGGATACCCACGGTGAGCGACGCATCCTGGTCCGATTCGCACTCCACGTCGATCGTGACCGGCTCGCCCGAGGCGAAGCGCGTGCCCGCGCCGAAACGGTTGGCCATCGAAACGCTCGCGATGCGCGTGCGCAGCGCGCCGTAGTCGCCCTCGTGCAGCGCGGACTCGCGCTGCGAGTCGGCTTCCACGCCCGCGATATGGCGGTAATAGTTCTGCGCGGCCTGGTCGGGCTCGCCGTCGTAGTCGATGCGGCCGTGCGCGAGCAGCAGCGCGCGGTCGCACAGCAGCTTCACCGAGTTGATGTCGTGCGAGACGTAGAGGATCGAGCCGCCACGGTCGCGGAATTCCTTGATGCGCTTGAGGCACTTCTGCTGGAAGCGCGCGTCGCCCACGGCGAGCGCCTCGTCCACGATGAAGCACACCGGGTCGGCATGGATCGCCACCGCGAAGCCCAGACGCATCACCATGCCAGAGGAATAGGTGCGCACGGGCGCGTCGATGAAGTCGCCGAGTTCCGAGAACGCGACGATCGAGTCGAAGCGCTCCGCGATCTCCTCGCCTGTCATGCCGATAAGGCGCGCATTGACGGCAATGTTCTGGCGGCCCGTGAGCTTGCCGTCGAAGCCCGTGCCCAGCTCCAGCAGGCCGGTGATGCGGCCGTTGCGCTCGATCGTGCCCGCGTCGGGCGTGAGCACGCCGCTCACGAGCTTGAGCAGCGTGGACTTGCCCGCGCCGTTCTGGCCGAGCACGCCGATCGCCTCGCCTTGCCGCAACTCGAACGAAATATCGTCGAGCGCCTTGTGCACGCGATGGCGCTGACGCTTGAACAGGCCCTCCACGAGCCGGTCCGACGTGCGCTTGTAGATGCGGAACTGCTTCGAGACATGCTCGACTTTCAGCACCGGCGCGCCTTGTGCGATCTCGGTGGTCATAGCGTGTCCCTCATTTCGGATTCGAGTCGCGCAAGCATCCAGCGCGCGATGGCGAGCATGACGAGCGCCGCGCCGCACAGCGCGACGAGCTCCTTGATCTGCGGCCACTGCCCCCAGACCACGACGCCGTGCACCGAGTCCACGGCCCAGAAGATCGGGCTCAGATGCATGGCGCGCGCCGCCCACGGCGGCAGGATGCTCGCGAGATAGACGACCGGCGTGAGCCAGAAGCCGAACTGCAACACGATGCCGAGCACGTTGCGGATATCGGGCAGAAACACGTTGAGCGTGGCGAGCACGATGCCCACGCCGTAGGCGAAGCCGCTCAGCAGCAAGGCGATGAGCGGCAGCGTCAACCACGACGCGCCGATGGGATGCCCGACGATCAGCAGGAACACGGTGAAGAACGCCATCGTGATCGCGTAGACCACCCACTCGGCCACAACCACGTGAAGCGGCATGGTCCAGAGATCGACGGAGATCTTGCGGATCAGATGCGACTTTTCGCCGTAGACCGGCGTCACGCGGCTCAGGATATTGGCGAACATGTTCCACATGAGCATGCCGCCGATCAGGTACACGGTGTAGAGATACGGATCGGTGTCCGCGCCGAGGCGCGCACGCATGAAGCGCGAGAACACCGTGCTGAACAGCACGATGAACGCGAGCGGTTGAAGCACCAGCCATGCCGCGCCGAGCGCGTTCTCGCGGTGCCGGTCCACGAGGTCCTGGCGCGAGAGCAGCCAGATGTGGACGAGACGGGTCCTGAAATCGTTCATGTCTTGGTTCGGATGCGCGGTGGCGACAACGCCACCGCATGCGGTTTCAGCGCAGTTTCAGTTCACCACCTTGCGGTAGACGGCCAGCGTCTCGGTTGCCGTGCGCGACCAGCTGAACCGGCGCGCGCGCTCGGCGCCTGCGGCGCCCAGGCGCGCGCAGAGCGCGTCGTCGTCGATCAGCTCGCGCATCGCTTCGGTAAATCCTTCCACGTCGGCGGGCTCGCAAAAGAGCGCGGCCGGACCGGCCACTTCGCGCAGCGCGGGCGCCGTCGAGCACAGCGCCGGCACGCCCGAGGCCATCGCCTCCAGCACCGGCAGGCCGAAGCCCTCGTAGATCGACGGATAGACAATGGCGCGCGCCCCCGCCGTCAAGGCGGGAATGTCGTCGTCGCTCACGTAGCCGAGCTTGCGCACGGTGCCGTCGGCGAGCGAGGCCGAGAGCGCCGCGTGCAGCGAGTCAGTGAGCCAGCCTTCCACGCCGATCAGCGCGAGCGGCATCGTGCGGCGCACCGCCTGCGGCAGGCGCAGGTGCGCGGCAAGCGCCGTCTGGAGATTCTTGCGCGGCTCGAGCGTGCCGACCGCGGCGAAATAGCCGCCGTGCGTGAGGTCGTAGCGCGCGAGCACGTCGGCGGTCTCGGCGCGCGTATGCGGACGGAAACGCTCCGTCACGCCGTTGTAGACCACGTCGATCCGGCTTTCATCGACGGGAAAGCACGCCATGAGCTCCTGCTTCACGAACTCCGAGACGACGATCACGCGGTCGGCGTGACGCAGCGCGCGCGGAAAATTCGCGCGCAGATGCGCGAGCCGGTGCGCGGGATGGCACTCCGGGTGACGCACCCACGACACGTCGTGCACCGTGGTCACGGTCGGCCCGCGAAAACGGAACGGAATGAAATTCGGATCGTGATAGACCTGCGGCGTGCGCTGGCGGCGCAGCCCCGAGTCGAAGCGGTACTGCTCGACATGCGGCATGAAGCGGTAAACGCCGGGCACGTAGGCGCGGGCAAAGCGCTTGACTGCGCCCGCGAACGACGTGCGCACCGAGGCCCCGGCGAGCGGCGCGCCGGATGCGGCCGATGCGGCCGTGCTTTGGGCCTGGGCCTGCCCGCCCGCGATCGTCGAGGACCAGTGCGTGCCGTAGAAAAGCCGCAGGCTGTGCCCGCGCTCCACGAACTCCCGAGCCAGATGCGAAGCGTATTGCCCGATCCCCGTAAGCGGTGTTAGCAGTGCTCGCCCGCCCATCGCGATCTCGAGCGGCGCGTCCGCCGTGAATGTTTCGCTCATACCTGAATTTTCTGATTTTGTCTGTGCGCCAAGGCTGCGCCAGTATCGGGTGAGATTAGGCCGTTTGATGTGACGGCCATCACATTCGACGGCCAGGCGATCACTCAGAATGGGCGCCGTCATCACGGGGACGACACCGCCTGAGAGACCAGTTGCACCACAGGGCGGGCAATTTTAGGGCTGAATCGCGGGCGGGGGGCCGTGCGCGATATCGGTAACGGAAAGATGGATAAAAAGATCAAGCTACCGACGAACGAGATCGTCCAGGCACTGCTCGGTTACCGCAAGGTATTCCGCACAGTCGGTGTCTTCAGCATGCTCATCAACCTGCTCATGCTGGTGCCGTCGCTCTACATGTTGCAGGTCTACGACCGGGTGCTGCCAAGCCGAAACGGCATCACGCTGCTCATGCTGACGCTCATGATGATCGGCATGTTCGCACTGATGAGCGCACTCGAATACGTGCGCAGCTTTGTCGTGATCCGCGTGGGCGGCAAGATCGACATGCACCTGAACGCGCGCGTCTACACCGCGGCGTTCGAAACCAATCTCAAGCAAAAGGGCGTGGCGGCAAGCCAGCCGCTCAACGACCTCACGACGATCCGCCAGTTCGTGACCGGCAACGGCCTCTTCGCGTTCTTCGACGCGCCATGGTTCCCGGTCTATCTGATCGTCATCTTCATCTTCAACGTGTGGCTCGGCCTGTTCGCGCTGTGCGGCTCGGCGCTGCTCGTCGCGCTGGCGATCGTGAACGAGCGCATGACGAAGCGCCCGCTCGCCGAAGCCCAGCAGATGTCGCTGCGCTCCACGGCGCTCGCCACCAGCAACCTGCGCAACGCCGAAGTGATCGAGGCGATGGGCATGCTGCCGACGCTGATGTCGCGCTGGTCGAAGCTGAACACCGGCTTCCTCCTTCAGCAGGCCGAAGCAAGCGAGAAAGCGGCGCTGATCGGCAACGTGACGAAGTTCGTGCGTATTTCGCTCCAGTCGCTCGTGCTCGGCGTGGGCGCGCTGCTCGCCATCGACGGCAAGGTCTCGCCCGGCATGATGATCGCGGGCTCGATCCTGATGGGCCGCGCGCTCAGCCCGCTCGAACTGGTGATTGGCGTGTGGCGTCAGTGGAGCGGCGTGAAAAGCGCCTACGACCGCCTGGTCGACCTGCTCGACGAGAATCCCGCGCGCCGTATCGGCATGAGCCTGCCCGCGCCGGAAGGACGCGTGAACTTCGAAGGCGTCACCGCCGCGCCGCCCGGCACGCGCGTACCGGTGCTGCAAGGCCTGACGTTCTCGATCGATGCGGGCGACATCGTCGGCATCATCGGACCGAGCGCCTCGGGCAAGTCGACGCTCGCGCGCCTCATGGTGGGTGTGTGGCCGGCCCTCGTCGGCACCGTGCGCCTGGACGGCGCCGATATCTACCAGTGGGACAAGGATCAGCTCGGCCCGCATATCGGCTACCTGCCGCAGGACATCGAACTGTTCGGCGGCTCGATCGCGGAGAACATCGCGCGCTTCGGCCAGATCGACGCGGAAAAGATCGTCGAAGCCGCGCGGCTCGCGGGCGTCCACGACATGATCCTGCGCTTGCCCAATGGCTACGACACGCTCGTGGGCGACCGCGGCGCCGGCCTCTCCGGCGGCCAGAAGCAGCGCATCGGCCTCGCCCGCGCGCTGTATGGCAGCCCCTCGCTGATCGTGCTCGACGAACCGAACTCCAACCTCGACGAAGTCGGCGAAGCCGCGCTCAAGCACGCCATCGACAACCTGCGCGCCGCCGGCCGCACCGTCGTGCTGATCACGCACCGCACCAACATCATCGCGGCGACGACCAAGCTCATGCTGCTCGTGGAAGGGCAACTGCGCCTCTTCGGCCCGACGGCGCACGTGCTCGCGGCGATCCAGCAGCCGCAGGCGGCCGCGCAGGCAGCGGCGGCACAAGCGGCCCAGGCCGCACAAGCCGCGCAAACCGCCCAGCAGCAGGCCAAGCCCGCGGGCAACGCCTCCATCGACAAGGACGCCGAAGTCCCGGCCTGATCCGCAGAGTCATTCCATGTTCAATTCCGCAAACAAGAAAGCCGCGGCGCCCGCGCTCGAGGTGCTCGGCACCGCGCTGCCGCCCACGCTCAATACCGACGAAACCCGCTACGTCAAGATTGGCTGGACCATCGTGCTCGTAGGCATCTGCGGCTCGCTGCTGTGGGCCACGTTCGCGCCGCTCAGCAAGGGCGTGCCGGTGGAAGGCACCGTGGTGGTCACGGGCAACCGCAAGGAAATCCAGCACCCCACCGGCGGCATCATCAGCGAGATCCTCGTGCAGGACGGCGACCAGGTGAAGGCCGGCCAGGTGCTCGTGAAGATGAACGACGTGCAGGTGCGCGCACAGGCCGACTCGGTACGCGCGCAATACCTGAGCGAGCTGGCCGTGCGCAGCCGCCTCACCGCCGAGGCCACGGGCGCGAAGACCATCACGTTCGCACCGGAGCTGCTAGAAGCCGCGAAGAACCATAACCAGCAGGTCGTCGACGACATGCAGTTGCAAACGCAACTGCTGCAAAGCCGCCGCCTCGCGCTGCAATCGGCGACCGCCGCGCTGCGCGAAACCGCAGCGGGCTACAGCGCCCAACTCGCGGCGAACGGCCAGAGCCGCACCTACAAGCTCGCCGAGCAAAAAGCGCTGACGAGCCAGCTCGACGGCATGCGCAAGCTCGCGGACGAAGGCTATGCGCCGCGCACGCGCTTGCAGGATCTCGAACGCGACAGCGCGCGCCTCGACGGCGAAATCTCCGGCCAGGTCGGCACAAGCGGACAACTGGCGAGCCAGATCGCCGAAACGCGCCTGCGCATGCTCCAGCAGCAGGACGACTACATGAAGGAAGTCCGCACGCAGCTCACCGACATCCAGCGCGACTCCGAAGCGCTGCGCAGCAAGCTCGACGCGAGCGACTTCGAACTCGCGAACGCCGAAGTGCGCTCGCCCGTGGACGGCACGGTGGTAGGCGTGAACGTGTTCACCAACGGCGGCGTGGTGGCGGCCGGCGCGAAGCTCATGGAAGTGGTGCCGAGCGGCGAGCCGCTCGAAGCCGAAGGCGAGCTGCCCGTGAACCTCGTCGACAAGGTCAAGCAAGGCTTGCCCGTGGAGATGATGTTCACCGCGTTCAACCAGAACAGCACCCCACGCATCCCCGGCAAGCTCACGTTCATCTCGGCCGACCGCCTTGTGAACGATCACACCGGACAACCCTACTACCGCGTACGCGCCAAGGTGACGCCCGAAGGCATGAAGATGCTCGGCCACCTGGACGTGCGGCCCGGCATGCCCGTTGAGGTGTTCATCAACGCGGGCCAGCGCTCGCTGATGAGCTACCTGCTCAAACCGGTCATCGATCGCGCCCATTCGGCACTTTCGGAGGACTGACGTGCGCGACCAGGCAATCAAGACGCGGGCCGCGGCCCGCAGGGAACGTGCGCGCGCCGCGCAGGCAAACGGCGCCCGCCCGATGCTCGCGCGCCTCGGCGTGGCCGTCGCGCTCGCGCTCGGCGCGATGCAGGCGGCGCACGCGATCGGCATCGTCGACGCCTACCAGGCGGCGCTCGAACACGACCCCGAGTTCGCAGGCGCGATGGCGGACAAACGCGCCGGCGACGCCAACGTGGCGATCGGCCGCTCGTACCTGCTGCCCAACCTGTCGGCTTCGTATGGCACCTATCGCGACTGGACCAACACGACCTACCTCGGGGAGACCAGCGGCCCCCCGTCGTCGTACAACGTGTACCACGCGTATTCGGCCAGCGTGCAGGTGCGCCAGCCGATCATCAACCTCGAAGGCATCGCGCGCTATCGCTACGGCAAAGCCGCCGCGCTCGCCAGCGACGCCGTGTTCATGGGCAAGAGCGAAGACCTGCTGGTGCGCGTGCTGAGCGCGTACACGGACACACTGTTCGCGCTCGACCAGGTGGCGCTCGCGACCGCACAGCAAAAGACTTTCGAGGCGCAGCTCGCCAGCAACGAGGCGCAGTTCAAGAACGGCCAGGGCACGCGCACGGATATTCTCGAAACGAACTCGAAGCTCGAAATCTCGCGCGCCGACCTCGCCGACGCCCAGGACAACCTGGACAACAGCGCGCACGCGCTCGAAGCCATCACGGGGCTGAGCGCGACGCTCGACGTGGCGGGCCTCGACCGGCTGAGCGAGCATTTCGAGCCGACGCTGCCCTCGCCCGCCGGTTTCGACCAGTGGCGCGACATCGCGCTCGACAGCAACTCCGACCTGATCGCCCAGCGCCACTCGGTCGAAGCCGCGCGCCAGCAGATGCAGGTTGCGCGCGCGGGCTACTACCCGCACGTCGACCTCGTGGCGAGCATCGGCAAGAACCAGTCGAACTCGCTCGACACGATCGGCCAGCGCTATTTCACGAAGCAGGCGGGTATCGAAATCACGATTCCGCTCTACTCGGGCGGCATGGTCAAGGCGAGCACCGAACAGGCGAGCGCGAACTACGATCACGCCCAGGACGACTTGCGCGACAAGACGAACAAGGTGCTGCTCGAACTGCGCAAGCAGTACAACCTGTGCAACAGCAGCATGACGCGTATCCAGGCGCTGGAAAAAGCGGTGGAATCCGCCACGCTCCAGATCACCGCGACGCGCAAGAGCGTGGACGCGGGCGTGCGTACCAACGTCGACGTCCTGACCGCCACGCAGCAGCTCTACCAGTCCAAGCGCGACCTGGCGAGAGCCCGCTACCAGTACATGATCGCAAGCCTGCAACTCAAGCGCGCAGCCGGCATCCTGAACGAGCAGGACCTGTACGTGCTCGCGGACTGGTTCCGCCCGGACGGCGCGGGCGCGCTCTCGAAAGCGAACCCGGCGCATATGCCGACGATCGTCAGCGTGAAGTGATCTAGCGCGGCAAAGGCGCCTCGCGAGCCGCCAGGCTCAGCCACGCGCCGCTCCCGCCGACCGCACGACCGGAGCCCTCGGCTCCATCGCAATCCCCTGCAAACGTCCTGTTTGCAGGGGATTTTCTTTTGGCTGGCGCAGACCGCCAAAACCTGCCCCATAGCCGCCCGATTCTTCAAATTGTGCTCTACCGCACAGCCGCACTGATCTGGTTACGATAAATTTCCCACCAATGCGCATATCCGCGTAGTCCTTATCATGGCGCCGCGAGCGCCCACCACATGCAAGCAACGACAACTATGACGATCGGGTCACGCGCGAAGAGAAAGCCGGCACGCAGCAGAAAGCCGGGCTCCGAAATGCTGGTCGCAGAATGGACGATCGAGCAGGCTCATACGCCGGATCATGTCAGTGTCTCGCTCGTCATGCGGTCGAACAGCGAGGACGAGGAAGCGCGCTGCATTACCCGGCGCTTCCTGCTGCCAAGCGGGAGCGCGGCGGAACTGATCGAGGACCTGAAGGCAGCGCTGGAGGGTTGCGCCGCGATCGCGAGCCTGGGCGGTGGCGCTGCCGCGCGTGACAACGCCGATGGTTTTGGCGGCTATGCGGCGTTTCAAGGCGAGGCCGAAGACACCGATCCGATGTCGAATCATTTCGCATTGGGCGCTTACGGGCTCGTGGGCAACTGATCTCCCCGGGCGCGCAACATTGCGCCCGCGCAACGCAGGCACACCGCAGCAAATACCCCTCGTTTGAGTTCACGCGGCGCCCCGGAGCGGGCGCAAGCGCACGCCGCCTACGACCTGCCGTAGCGGGCCTAAGCGACGCAGGCTGCGCCGCCTCTTACGGCCATTCCCCCACCCCATCCGACGATACGCAGACGCCACGCTTGCCGCTTAAGCGCGCGCAAACGTTTTGCATACCTGATCAGTTCAAAGGGAAAAGGCGCCGGGCATAAGCCCGACGCAAAAGCTCCTCCGCCATTGTGCTCGAGGCCAGTGCGGAAGAGCCGAGAGAAGCGCGCGTGGCCCGACACGTCGCATGGTGGCGTGCCCCGGGCTCAATGGATGGCGCATGGAAAAGCAGCGCCGAGCCATGCTCGGCGCTGAACTCCCGGATGAACTAAAAAGTACAGGGGCCGGGAGGTGTTGACACACATGATTATCATGGCGTCCTTAATTCAGCGCTGTGATTTATCTCACAATTGCCGGTTCACGAACTGGCTTTTTTTGGCCGCCGGCATCTGCTTGCAGGGCGTCGCATCGAGGCGCTGAAGCCTCGATCGGGCTCAGTGCGAAACCGCCGCGGGCAGCGCGTTCTTGAGCGCGCGAGCGTAAGCGGCGCGCGCCGTCGTTGCGATGGCCAGTTGCGCTTGCAGGCGCTGGATTTCGGCGTCGGCCGCCTGCACGTTCGTGAGTTGCTGCTTCGCGGCCTCGCTCAAGGCGGTGAGATCGTAAGCGATGTCGTCGATGATGATCGTGCTCATTTCCGGATACTCAAAACGTTGGGTGCTGATTTGAAAAAACCCCGCCCCTCTTGCGAGGGAGCGGGGTTTGAGGCACTACGGTACGACTGGAGTGCTACTCAGACTTAGGCAGCAGAGCCAGCGCTGAGGTGCGCGCTCAGCGTGTGACCGCTGAAGCCCACGCTCGACACCGTCGACGTACCCGTGATTTCGACCACAACGTCGTTCGCGCCGAGCGCTGCGTGAGCAGCTGCCGCGTTCGTGTTGTTGACCGCTTCCACCACGTACGTGTTGCCAGCGTACTGGAACGTCGACACGAGACCCGTGTTGGCGTTCAGTTCGAGCACACCGTTGACCAGCGAAACGTGCGACGAGCCGTTCGCCTGGTAGTCCGTCACGAGCGCCTGCTTGATCGCCAGATCGAGAGCCTGCGACAGCGACGTAGCCGAAGCGACGTTCACCTGTGCAGCGGTTGCCGAGTTGCCAGCCAGACCTTCGTACGTCGTAGCATTGTTGAACGCCAGGTTCACAGTCGCGTCAGCGTTGTTCACGTTGATCAGCGTTTGCGCGTAGCTGCCGCTCGACGCTGCACCCGTCACATCGCCCTGCACCGACAGGTTGGCCGTGCCACCGAAGTGGTTCGTTGCCGAGCCAAGGTTCACGGTCGAGCTGCCGCCGAGCCACACGCTATCCGTGGCGCTGCCGAACAGGTTCAGCGTATCGCCATGACCAAGCGCCGTGGTCGCGACATTGCTGCCGTTGACCGTGCCGCCGAGGTAGACGTTGTCGAACGAACCGCCGTTGAGCGTGATCGTGTCGCCTGCACCGGCCGCCTGGATGACGTGATTCGTCGACACGGCCGACTGCGTCGTGAGCGAGATCGCGTCAGCTGCGCCGCTTGCGGTGATCGATACTGCACCGATTGCCGCGGCAGTCGCCGAACCAACGGTGATCGTATCCGCCGCGCCGGTTGCCTTGATCACGTCGCCAGCGACGGAACCCAGGATCGTCAGGCCGTCTTGCGAAGCCGTCAGGGCCAGCGTGCCAACGAGGTGGCTTGCGTCGAACGACTTGAGCGCCGTGTCGGTCAGCGTGGCGATCGACAGCGAGCCGGCGCCGTCGACGGTGATGCTCGCCACGGTGTTGGTCGCGTCGGTCAGCGTCGTGATGACGTCAGCACCGCTCGTGTGGATCGCGAGGGCGTTGTCGCCGCTCACGGTCAGGCTCTTGATCGTTTCGGCCGAGTCGAACTGGATCGACAGGCTGTCCGAACCCGAGGTACCGAGTTGCGTCGTCGAAACTGCGACGTTCGACAGATCGGCGTTCACTTCGAGCACGGCCGATGCGGCCAGGTTCGAAAGCGAAACCGAGGTCGCCGCCGCTACGTCAACCGACGTCGTGTTCAGCACTGCACGCGCATAGCCGGTTTCGTCGTACGACAGCGTCTTGGCGCCGGCCGTTGCCACGTCCAGCACGTTGGTTTCGGAGGTGACAGTGTTGGCCAGCACGATCGTGTTGCCAGCTGCCGTCGTACCGAAGCCTGCAACGCCCGTCACGCCGACCAGTTCGGTCACCGACGTGTCATTCGAGAGATTGCCTTCTGCCGAAACAACGTACGTGTTGCCGCCTGCGACAAACGCGAGCACCGTAGCCGAACCAAGCGCCCAAGCACCCGAAGCGATCGCTTGCGCTGCTGCGATCAGATCCGTTGCGCTGAACTCGTTGATGTTGTGCGTACCAGCGCCGCTGAAGGTCACGATGCCATTGGAGATCGTGTATGCCAGGCCAGCGACCGACGCGTTCTGCAATGCGGCGTTAGCCACGACGTTCACAGCGCTACCCGACGAAACGATAGCCAGGCGGTCGGTCGTCTTCGCGCTCGAGGTGATCTCGAAGCCCTTCACGCCACCGGTCGAACCGTTGAACGTTGCGACGGTGTTTTCGCCGACAACCAGCGTGTCCACTGCCGAAGCCGATGCCGTGAGGTCCACGGTTTCCGAACCTGCGCCGTAAGCGGTGCCGGTCCAGTTGCCACCGTCGCCGATGGTGATGACGCCGCCACCCGTGCCCGTGGTGATCACGTCGCTGTGACCCGAATCCGCGCCACCAGCAACGGTCAGCAGACCAGCGCCGCCCGTGACGGTCGAGCCGTTCGACGAGAGTTCCACGCCGCTCAGGTTGACTGCACCCGTAGCTGCCGA